>JAWOAV010000151.1:0-13973 GCA_046498365.1 Desulfosalsimonadaceae bacterium | reverse complement strand
CCATTTTCTACGGCTCCCATGTGAAGCTGGGTGGGGGCACCTGGAGCAACCTGGCCACTGCCAGCGGGCTTGCCTACAGCACTCTGCAAAGCGCCATCCTAGCCTTCGAGAACCAGACCGACCATCGTGGGAAGAAGATTAACCAAACCCCCATGGTCCTACTGGTGCCCCCGGCCCTGGAAATGAAGGCGTTGGAGCTGCTGAAGTCCATCGGCATGCCTGAGTCTGCGAACAACGAACCCAACGCTGTGCGCCTGGCCCGTCCGCGGCTGCGCATGGTCGTGTGGCCCTACCTGACCTCCTCAACTGCCTGGTACCTGATTGGCGATAATGCCAGGCCAGTCTCTGTCCTGGCAATACGCCTTGTAAACATACACGTACGGATAAGTACGCTGCATTCTTCGAAATCACGCAAGCCTTCATCTTGAACTTTTTACGGCGCCATCTGAAAATCGACTTTTTACGAAGCCGTCATGATCGGTCTATCATAATTTGCCGGCAAATCGTACCAAAAATCGAGCGCTTCCCATAAATCCGGAAGAACAGGAATGACCGGTACAGGGACGCAGAATCTTATAGCGGCAATACAGGCCCCCGGAGAAAGCCATGCTTGAAAACACCTTCTGTCATATCCAGGGGATCGGCCCCCGCACGGAAAAGCGGCTGTGGGAGGAAAATATATGCAACTGGCATTCTTTTCTGTGCTGGTCAAAACCGTCTTTCAGCGCGGCAACCTTTGCTGCTGCGTCCCGGACGATTACGGCCTCCATAAAGGCCCTGGCAGCCGGGGAGGCAGGATGGTTTTACAATTGTTTGAAGGCCGGCGAACATTGGCGGATGTTCAGGCAGTTCAAACATAAAACCGCCTATATCGATATCGAAACCACGGGCCTCGACAGCGGTATGAATATCATTACCACCATTGCCCTCTACGACGGAAAAACCATTTTCACCTATGTCAACGGGGAGAACCTGGAACGCTTTGTCGATGACATTTCTGCCTATGATCTTCTGGTGACATACAATGGGAAGTCTTTCGACGTGCCGTTTATCGAGTCTTTTTTTGATGTCAGGCTGCCTCAAGCCCATATCGACCTGCGATACGTGTTAAACAGCCTGGGATTCAAAGGCGGTTTGAAGCGCGTGGAAAAACGCTTCGGTATATCGAGAAACGAACTGGAAGGCATAGATGGGTATTTTGCCGTTCTGCTGTGGATGGAATACGAGACGCGCGCCGATCCCCGCGCACGGGAAACCCTGATCGCATATAACGTGGAAGATGTCGTCAATCTTGAATTGCTGATGCATTATGCGTATAATTTGAAAATCAAGGATACGCCCTTTGCGCAGGATCTGCTCATGGCGATACCACCCCGGCCCGAAGTGCCATATGCGCCGGATATGGAGCTGGTCGATACCCTTCGCCGCCGGTTTTTTATGGGCGGGTAAGTTGTATACTTTTTCCCGGCATTCGGACGATACGTGCAGATGTTTACGCGGAAACGGATAAAACAGTCTCTGGCAGCGCTGCTGCTCCTTCTGGTTGTTATGGCCGCTCTTTTCTTTGCGCCTTTGGGGCCGTTGTTCTCCTTTTGGGCCGAGAAAAAGATGGAAAGCCTTGCAGATGCCCGGGTGTCTGTCGAGGGATTCGGCTTCAGCCTGTACGGGGGGATGCATGCAAGGCGCCTGATCATCCATCCGCGAGATCTTCCCAAAGAACCGCTCCTGTTGATGGATGTGTCCGTCGAGCACGACTTCGGCGCCCTGCTCACCGGCCGGTACCGGGCCAGGCGGGTTCATATCGGCAGCGTGGAAGCGGCAGCGACCGAACGCATTCGCCGGTGGGGGGTTTCGCTCATGCAGGACGCGGATTTTTCGGACAGCCTGCCGGACCTGGTCATCGGCAGCGGCAGAGTGGATGTGCGCCTGCCCGGGGATTTCAAGCCGGTTTTCCTGGAAGGCCTCCGTGTGTCCGCCGGTCCGGCGGAGGATGGGGACGTTTCCGGGACGATTTTTTTCACAATCGGTAAAAATGATGTAAAAATCAAGTTTGAAGCGGACAGGGAGCACGGTTTTGTTCAAGCGGATCTTTTGGCGAGCGGTTTTGATGTTTCCTTCCTGCCGGAAATACAGATCGCCGGGATCGGCATAGATCCTTCAGCGCTGCGCGTTGACGGGGTGCTGACCGGCGCCGTTACCTTTTTGACCGCCACACGTCAATTGGTGGGGGATCTTGTTCTTACCGGGATTACCGTGGCGCATCCCGCCTCGGGAGTTGTTGTTGCCAACGGCCGCTCAGGGCTCTCGTTTGCCGGCAGGGAAGTCGTTTTTCACGCCGGGCAGCTTCAGGCGGTTGGGGGGCATGTCAACATCCCGGAAGCGGCGATCACGCTGGGGGAGAACGAAATCGACGCGTTCCGGTTCCAGGGGGAGGCAAAGGGGCTGGAACTTGCGCGCCTTGAAAAAATGGGCATGTTTGCACTGCTGCCGGAACGGTTTCATCCGGGCCGCATTGATGCGGGGAGCCTTGGTGGCGCCGTGAACGGCACGTGGCGGCCCGAAGACGGGTTTGATTACCATGCCAAGATCGATATCCGGGATGGTTCCGGAACCCTTGAAGAGCCGGGAATCGACATTTCTTCCTTTGCGCTCGACGCCGCCATGCAGACCGGGGGCAAAGTGACCGTAAACAGCGCAAGCGCCCATTTCTGGGACGGCAGGGCCGAGGCGTCCGGCACCTTCGATCTTCTGGACATGGAGATGGAAAACCCTGATTTCCAGGTCCGTTTTGCGGATATTGCGCAAAACGATGCGTTGATGTCCATTCTCCCGGAAGATGTTCGGGAAGGCATCCGTTTTACCGGGCCTTCAAACGGGAGCGTCGGCGGCCGTATCCAACTTGCGGGGGACGCAGTCTCTCTGGATGTGACGGTGCAGGCGCAAACGCTTTCCCCCCCGGCGCTTCCGTATGTGTTTTCCAATGCCGCCGGAAACATCCGGTGGTCTACGGATGCGCCGCGCGTGGTCTTTGAAGCGGTTTCGGGGGATATCGACGGAAGCCCGGTTCAGGGTGCCGGCACCCTCTTGATAGAAGACCGGCTGGCAGCCGATTTTACCATCCATGGGCAGGATATGCCCCTGGAACAGGAGATTCTGGAATGGTTGAACGTGGACTTAGGTGATTGGCAAGTCGGCGGCCGCTTTGATCTGGACCTCCAGGCCCGGCAGTGGCGTCCTGCCGAAAATTCCGTTGCCGGTTCATTGTCCGGGATTCGTGCGCAGGCAGATGTAACGGATGTTTTCTTTTCCCATCCGGTTTATGGTCGGGTGGCGGAATCCTTGCAAGGCCGCCTGGTACAGGAATCCGGAGTCCTTGCGCTGGAGCGCTGCAAAGGGCTTGTCTTCGGGATCCAGATGAATGGGAGCGGCCGTTTCCCCGTAGATGGCGGAAAGGAAGATCCCTACCTGCTTATTGATTCCGAAACGTTTGACCTGTCTCCGGAACGCTATGACCAACTGCCGTTTGACCTCGGGCTTGAAGGGGCGGAAATGTCGGGCCAGGCAAGTTTTACCGGTAAAATCGAAGCCGCCCGGCGGGAAAATGCCTTTGTCTTGTCCGGCAATATCGCCGCAATGATGGAGGACGCAACCGTAACGTATTCCGGCCTGCCGATCGGCGCAAGCGGGTCCCTGATGTTTCGGTTCTCGGGCAGCGGGTATTCCGGCAGCATCTCCTTTGACGAGTTGATGGTTGGAAAATTCGCGGCCGAGCACTTTTCATCCGATTTTACCTATGATGCGCCCGCGCTTGATTTCAGAAATATTCACATACTGGCGTATGGCGGCCGCATCGATTCCCCGTCCACGCGGATCAACACGGCGGATAAAACCTGGGCGACCCAATTCGGCATTTCCCGGATGAATCTGAAAACCCTTTCGGATTCATTCGAAATCACGGGAGAACAGTCGTTGGAAGGGGAGCTGCAATCTACAGTCTCTCTGGAAGGGCGTTCTTTTGCGGCGCAGGCGGTTAAAGGAAAAGGAGAGGTGGCGGTCAATAACGGGAAGCTCTACAGCTTCCCGATCCTGGTTGCGGTCTTAAGCGTTTTCGACCTCAGGCTCCCCACCCAGAACCCGGTTACCGATGCCTACGGGGAATTCCGTGTTGAAAACAACATGATCAACGTAGAAAATCTGCTTTTCACCGGCGGCTCCATACCGATTTACCTGGAAGGATTTATCGGGCTCCAGGACGATGTGGATTTTGCGGATCAGCCCGTTTATTTGTTGGTCACGCTGGCAAGAAACGACGGCATCCTGGATAGAATCCCCCTTGTCAACCTCCTGAAGCATCATACTATTGACTTTTTGCGGCGAATCATCCTTCAGGCCAGGGTTACCGGAACCCTTGGCGACCACCAGGTGTCAACCCTCAGAACGCCCCTTACGGCCCAGATACAGAAAATGTGGTCGTTTTTTCGGAAAGCAACATCATCCGCCAAAGAAATAGAGGATTTTTTTTAAATTCCCGGTCGCGCTTCCGGGGATTGCAGGCCCCCGGTTGCGGTGGCAACGCCGGTCGGCAGTCACGGGCGCCCCCGGCTATGACCGTATGAAAGGGCGCCGGCAATGAGATGGGAACTTCGCAACGGTTCCGGCATGTTGCCGTGGATGGAAAACCGTTCAATGGTGTCGGCCGCCTGTTCGGCGGACAAACCAATGGTTTGCGCGAAAACATTTTTGACGGGCGTCATCGGTCCGAGCCGGCGGATCAGTTCCCACTTGGCCCGGCCGTGGGGGATGTGGCCGCCGGTCAACGCCCTGCAAATGGCATCCATATCGGGCGCCCTGCGAGCGATTACGAGAACCGGCGTGCATAAGCGTTCGTAGAGTTCGAAAACATCAATGACGTTAAAACCGGCAAAGGCGATCCCGCCCAGCATGATCAGCCGGATATGTTCCGGGAATCTCGATTTTTCAATGCTTTCGATAATTCTGGATGCCGCGTTGAAGCCGTCTTTTTCAACGTCGGTCATCAGCACGCCATCAAAGCGCAGCCCCGCGTAAACGGTTCCGACGATTGTAACATCGCCCTGGGCGTTTCTGTCGAAGGGGGCATCGTCAAATCCCGCCACGTTTGAAAAACGTTTTTCCATGATATTGTTTTCCTCCCCCGGAGGACAAAAAAACGCCCCTGCCGGTTTGCCCAGGGGCGTTTTTTTATGGCAAAGAAGAACCGCCGTTCTTGAAAGCCGCTATCGTAGTGCCGGTTTTATGCGCCGTACACCGCCACGTTTTTAAGGTCTTCTCCCAGATACTCCCGTTCGTTTTCGCCGAGAATGCCGAGCGACAGGCAGATCAGCGTCCACAGGTGCAGTGTTTCCCATGCGTGCCCCCGTATATCGCTCAGGTCATGGACCTGGGCGTGACAGTTGTGGCAGGGGGTAATGCAGTAGGGGGCGCCGGTGGCCAGGATCTGGTCCGCCTTCATTTTGCCGTACTGCCGGCGTTCCTCCGGGTATCCGGCCTGGAGGAACCCGCCGCCGCCGCCGCAGCAGTAGTTGTTGGATTTGTTGGGGGCCATGTCGATGAAGTTTTCCTCCCCGACAACGCTTTTGACCACGAATCGCAGGTCATCGGCGACCGGGTCCCCGAAAGACTTGCGCACCAGCTGGCATGGGTCCTGAACCGTGAACTTGATTTTCAGGTCCTTGTTCCAGTCGGAAGTAACGTTCAGCTTCCCTTCTTTTATCCACTGGGCATAAAGCTGGATGATGCTCTGGATTTCAAAATTGTGGGAAATGTTGTATTTTTTGAGTCCGGCCCGGACTGCAAAGAGTTCGTGCCCTCACTCTGTATTGAGCCATACCTTGCAGCCAAGGTCATCGACTGCTTTTGCCTTGACCTCCACGATGTGTTTCCACGCTTCGTCATCCGCCATGAACATGCAGTAGTTCTCCGCAGCCCATCCTTTTGACCCGTAGGTCCAGTCGGCTCCGACGATGTGAAGAATTTTCCAGAGCGGCACCATCTCGTCCGGTTCGGTGACCGGTTCGCGGGAATTCTGGTTGAGAAAATAATAGGCCCCCTGCTTGTCAATGGGCGCCTGCATGTCCGCAAACTCGGGTTGCGCTTCGCGGTATTCCTCGAGCACGTCTTCCACCACAAACTGGAAGTCCTCCTCGTTGGTCCCCATGGCGCTGCATGTATCATTCTTCAGGGCCATGTCGCACGATCCCAAAATGCCCTTGGGCCGTTGATCCCGCGGCCAGCTTTGGCGTGCATAAAAAACGAGCTGGGGAATATTGATCTGCATCGGGCACACATAAATGCACCGCTGGCACATGGTGCAATGCCATACCCAGGGGCTTGTGGTAATTTCCTCGTCCATGCCCAGTGCGGCCATGCGCAGGAATTTGCGTGCATCCATCCCGCCGATGCCGGTTGCGGGGCAGCCGGATGAGCAGGCGCCGCATGTCAGGCAGAGATCAAGGTTCCCCCCTTCCGGAAGGAGTTCTTTTACCTTGTCGAGAAAACTGCTTTTGTGTTTTCCCCCCAGTTTGATTGCTGATTCTCCCATACAGTATCCTCCGTTTTCGCTGCGGATGTGAACCGATATGGCAAAAAGCCGTTTCGGCCATATTTCCGGAAAGCAATGTCTTGATTTTTTATTATTGGCAAATGCGCAAAATAATCAGGATAAATTGTAAAAACAACTAACTGCCACAATACTGCACCTAAAGTCAAGCATATTTGCGCTGCCGGCAGGGCAACTTTTCTTGGCATTGACTTGTGTTTTAAGGTGGATTATAGTCACATGTCCATAAAAACACGCGTTGCTGCAATACGGAGAAATTTGACGGCTTCGCAAAACGTCCAATATCTGCGTTGCGCACAATTTCTGAAGAATCTCACGTACGGCGAAGTACGATCAATTCTTCAAAAATTGCACGCGCCTTGATCTTGAACATTTTACAAAGCCGTCTGAAAACGACTTTTACGAGTTCATCAAATTTTTACGGAAAAAAAAGAATTGTCTCTATCTCTAAAGACTTGTTTCGTGATATGGTTTTCCGCTGTCGGCCTCTGCTGTTACGCGGGCTGGGGGGATACGTCCCTGGGCGCCCAGCCTTCGGATCAAGCCACCCCGGCAACGGAGGAGGGCCGGGAAGACAGTGTTTATCTGTATTTTATTGCGCCGGGCGGACGCTATCTTACCGGGGAAATTCGCAATATTGAGAACTCCGGCGATACCGCATCATTTTGCCGATTGCTGGTTGAGGCCTTGGTCAACGGGCCGGGTAGCGGAACGGAAAGCGCCCTGATTCCCATATTGGATCCGGAGACGCAGGTTTTGGGCGTATACATCGACGACGCGAAGACCGCTTTCGTCGATCTGGCCGAAACCGTCCGCCGTTCCCACCCCGGTGGCGTACGATCGGAGTTGCTTACGGTTTATGCCATTGTCAACACGCTGGTGGTAAATGCCGATGGAGTGGATCGCGTCAAGATTGTTATCGGCGGCAACGAGGCTGAAACCCTTGCCGGACACATCGATATCGGCCGTCCGGTAAACGCACATATGTTGTTGGTGAGATGAAAACGAATATTAAAATCCAGAAACTTCGAAATATCGGCATCATCGCGCACATTGACGCCGGAAAAACCACGGTGACAGAGCGAATTCTTTTTTATACCGGCCGCTCGTACAAAATCGGGGAAGTCCATGACGGGGAAGCGGTCATGGACTGGATGCCGGATGAGCAGGAGCGGGGGATCACCATTACTTCCGCGGTGACGACCTGCCGCTGGGATGACAAGGATATACAGATCATCGATACCCCGGGTCATGTTGACTTCACCATCGAGGTGGAGCGGTCGCTGCGTGTTCTGGACGGCGCCGTAGGCGTTTTCTGCGCGGTCGGCGGCGTGGAGCCGCAGTCCGAAACCGTATGGCACCAAGCGGACAAGTACCTGGTACCGAAAATCGCATTCGTCAACAAGATGGATCGGATCGGCGCGGATTTTTTCCGGGTGATCGAAATGATGAAGGAGCGGCTGAATGCCAATCCGCTGATTCTTCAGCTGCCGATCGGCAGTGAAGACAGTTTTAAAGGCGTCATTGATCTTTTGGGCATGCGCCGGTTGATCTGGGAGTCCGATGAACCAAAAGAGCCGTTCAAGTCGGATGAAATCCCTCCCGAGCTTCAGGAGATGGCCGCCACATACAGGGACCGGCTGGTCGAAGCCGTTGCGGAAGTCGATGACGATATCATGGAGAAATACCTTGAAGAATCGGAAATCACCACGGGGCAGCTGGCGGAGGCCATCCGCAAGGCAACCATCGGCTTGAAGCTGGTTCCGGTGCTGTGCGGTGCGGCCCTCAAAAACAAGGGGATCCAGCCCCTGCTCGACGCGGTGGTGCACTTTCTGCCGGGTCCGCTGGAGGCGCCCCCGGTTGTCGGCAGGAATCCCGAAACCGGTGAGAAGGTGTCGTATACGGCGGATGAAAAGGGGCCCCTGGTTGCGCTGATATTCAAGGTGTCGATGACGGAAGGGCGGAAGCTTTCCTATGTGCGCGTATACAGCGGATGGCTGAAGGCGGGCGGTGATGTTTACAATCCCGGCCGGAAAAAAACCGAAAAAATATCCCGTATTCTGAAAATGCATGCGAACAAGCGGGAGCGCATCGAATCGGCGGGTCCGGGAAGCATCGTCGGCGTTGTGGGGCTTAAGGACTCCTCCACGGGGGAAACGCTCTGCGAGCAAAAGGAACCGGTTCTTCTGGAGCAGATGATATTTACCAAGCCCGTGCTCTCGATTTCAATCGAACCCAAAACCCATGACGACCAGGAAAAGCTCGACCAGGTTCTTGAAAAATTGATGGCCGAAGATCCTACGCTTCATGTCAAGCAGGATGAAGATACCGGGCAGACGATTTTGTCCGGGATGGGGGAGCTTCACCTTGAAATCGTTACCAGCCGGATGAAGCGGGAATTCAACACGAATGTGAACGTTGGCAAACCGCAGGTGGTGTACCGTGAAACCCTTGCCGATGCGGTATCTGCCGTGGGCGTGTTTGATCGTGAGGTGTCCGGAACGCGGCATTTCGCGGAAGTGGCCATTACCCTGTCCCCCCTGCCCCGGGGGAGCGGTATCCGTTTTTCTGGGAACGCGGCCGAAGATGCGGTGCCGCCGGAGTTCGTGCCGGCAGTGGAAAAAGGTTTCCGGGAATCCATGGAATACGGAGAGTTGATGGGATATCCCGTTGTCGATGTGGAGGCGCTCCTTACCGGCGGATCGTACCGGGAGAATATGGCAACGGAATTCGCCTACATGGTCGCGGCCAAGATGGCCTGCAGGGAGGCCATGGCAAAGGGGAATCCCTATTTTCTGGAGCCGATCATGGCTTTGGAAGTTTTTGTGCCGGAATCGTTTACAGGGGATGTGATCGGGGATTTAAGCGCACGCGGCGGAAAAATAGAATCGATTTCCGCAAAAGGCGACAGCCAGATTATCAGCGCTACCGCACCGCTTTCAAAAATGTTCGGTTATACGACCTCGTTGCGCTCCGCGTCCCAGGGGCGGGGCACCTTCACCATGAAATTTTCCCGTTTCGATCAGGCGTAACCCGTTTCTTTCTTCCGGGCCTTCTCCTTCTTCCGGTTTTATTGGCTTCCGGGGAGCGTTTTTTATTTCCTGTATCGCTTCTTTGAGTTCCGCTTCTTTCCCGGGGTCCTGTGTGTGTGAAAGCGCCTGGTTGAAATGAAAAAGGGCGTTTTTAACGTCTCCCTGCGCCTTGTGAAACCTGCCAAGAAAATAATGGGCCTCGCCGATGCGCCCTTCTTCTCCGAGGCTCTGCCCTAAAAACAGCAGGGACTGTCTGTCGTTGGGATAGTGTTCGAGCAGCTTTTTGAAAGTCGCAATCGCTTCGGTGCTTTTTTTCCCCTCCATCTGCACGCGTCCTAATGTTCGCAAGCCTTCGGGGCCGTATTGGGCGATGTTGTCAATTTCTTCCAGGGTTTGGATAGCCGACCGGTTTTCCCCGGCAAGAAAAAAGGCTCTTCCGAGGGCTGTTGCGATGATGGGGTCATCGGGCTTCAGGGAGATAGCTTTTTTGAGATGGAAAATCCCCTTTTCCGGGCTTCCGCCTTCTGAGAGGGCCAGGCCCAGACCGTATTGAACGGCCGGATCATCCGGCTGGTTCCTTGCCATCCGGCGCAACCGGTCCAGGGCGTTCCCCCGTTTCCCATACAGCGCCATTATCCGCATCCGCGTTCTGTCATATTCGTAGGAGTTTCTGAGCGCAGCGGGGTCTTTTTCTATTGCGTTGCCGATCCTTGCCATTCGTTCCGACGTTGCGGGATGCGTTTTCAGGTAGGTGGGAATGACGTCTTCCCCGAACCATTCCCTTGACCGGATTTTTTGCAGTGCCGAAAATGCGCCGTATTCATCGAATCCGGCGTCCACCAGGAACTTCCGGCCGAAAAAATCCGCCTGGAGCTCGTTTTCCCGGCTGTATGCCAGAATCATGCTCTGCCCGGCAGCAAGGGAGCCCATGGAGAGAGCGGTTCCTGCGGTGGGCGCCCCGCCGAGGCCGACCAGTATGCCGGCAATCACGCCGGCCATCGAAGCAATGCCCGTTTTTTTGGACCGATCGATCATGTCCCGGATATGTCTGCTGGTAACATGGGCGATTTCATGCGCCATAATGGCGGCCAGTTCATTTTCCGTGTCCATGGCCTCTATGAGCCCGCTGAAAATGAATATATTGCCGCCGGGGCCTGCAAAGGCGTTGAATGTGTCTTCCCGTATCACATAAAATTTGAATGTAAAGGGCTGTCCGGGGGCGGGCTGGGTGAGCCTCTCTCCAAGCGAATGGATATAGTCGTTTATGATATGATCGTCGATGACGTCATAGTAGTCGTTAACGGCCCTTAAGAACTCCCTGGCCAGTTCGTTTTCTTCCCGCACGGAAAGGGCCTGCGCGGGGGGGGCGACAGCCGTGCACAAAAGGAGCATCGCCGATAATACGGCGAGGGTTTTTTTGAAAAATGACATGGTTATCTGCATACTTTTCTGATATATAGAAAAGGTTTGGAAAAAAGTTTTTTTCAATCCCTATCCTGATCATACCTCGTTCTGCCTCCTGTTGCGGCAGAAAGCAGACGGTGCTGTTTGCGCCCTTTTAATCGGTTTTGCGACGGTCTGCGGGGGCCGCGGGACAACGGCTTTTCAAAAAATAAAATATATGTTACAGGTGTTGCCATTATGACACATATTATCTGCATTGCAAATCAAAAGGGAGGGGTCGGCAAGACAACGACAGCCATCAATCTTTCAGCAGCCCTTTCCGCTGCGGGAAAGAAAGTACTGCTTGTCGACTGCGACTCCCAGGCCAATGCCACTACCGGGATGGGTATCGATAAGAGCCGGCTTGATTTTTCCCTTTACCACGGGCTGATCGGCGCTGCAGAAATAACCGATGTTATTTTGAAAACAGAGATCAAGCGGCTTTGGTTGATTCCAGCCAGGGTGGAATTGATCGGCTTTGAATTTGAAATGCACGGGGAAGAAAACCGCGAGAAAATATTGAGGCATCTGCTGCAGGGGGTAAAGGATCGTTTTGATCTGATCGTACTGGACTGTCCGCCGTCTTTAAGCCTTCTGACGATCAACGCCATGGCCGCTGCCAATGGCGTGCTTATCCCCCTGCAAAGCGAGTTTTATGCCCTGGAAGGGCTGGGGCAGCTTCTCCAGACAATCAAGCGGATCAAGCGCCGCATCAACCCGGCCCTGCAAATCGAAGGCATCCTGATGACCATGTTCGACCGGCGGACCAACCTGTCCGGACAGGTCACCGAAGATGCAGAAAAATATTTCAAAAACCAGGTGTTTAAAACCCGCATCCCCCGATCGGTCCGGCTTGCCGAAGCCCCCAGTTTTGGGAAACCCATTTTGCTTTATGATCCGTCATCGATTGGCGCCAAATGCTATTTGTCCCTGGCAAGGGAAATCCTGCGAAAGCGTAAATCCGGGGCGCAGGAAATTGCGGCCGTCCAAGCGGTCCGGTAACTTGGCATACGATTCAGTGAGGCATACATGAAATCCGATACAACCGGGAAGAAAAAAAAACGAACAGGTCTGGGCAAAGGGCTGGACGCCTTGTTTCCGGGTATTGGCGGTGATGTTGAAAATGCCGGGCCCGGGGATTATTTTGATTGCAGCGTTGAACAGATTCGGCCCAATCCATACCAGCCGCGCCGGGAATTTTCTGAGGAAGAAATGGCGGAGCTTGCCGCGTCGGTAAAAACGCACGGCATCCTCCAGCCGCTTCTGGTGCGAAAGGTCGCGGACGAACACTACGAGGTCATCGCGGGCGAGCGCCGTTTGCGTGCGGCAAAAATGGCGGAGCTGGACGCCGTCCCCGTGGTTATACGAAACATCCGGGACAGGGAGATGCTGGAGTTCTCGATCATTGAAAACATCCAGCGGGAAAATCTCAATGCAATGGAGGAAGCCGAGGCTTATCAGCACCTTCTTGACGAGTTCGGCCTGACCCAGGAAAACGTGTCCGAAAGGGTCGGCAAAAGCCGTTCGGCAGTGGCCAATTTTTTACGGTTGAATCATCTTACCGAGGAGGCCAAGTCCGCATTGCGGGATGACCAGATATCCATGGGGCACGCGCGTGCGCTTCTGGGCGCCGATTCATCGGTTATACAGCGCAAGGCCCTGCAGACGATCATCAGCGGTCGATTGTCCGTCCGGGAGACCGAAAAACTGGTGAAGCGTCTCAACGACCGGGCGAAATATCCCTTCGAGCCGGTGCCGGCCATGCCGGATGATATCCATTACGCCGGCATCCAGGAAGACCTCGGCCGGTTTTTCGGCACAAAAGTCAGGATCATGCGGCGCGGGAAAAAAGGAAAACTGGAAATTGAATTTTACGGCGATGATGATTTCGACCGGATCCTGTCATTGCTGAAAGCCAACGATTCGTAGCGGGGCCGGTTCCGGAAACCATGCCCGCCGATGCCGTGTGCGAGGGATCGGCGACGGCCGGTTTTGCCCCGCCGTGAGTATTCTGTCATGTCTTTACACGTGATTATCGACGGGTACAATTTTATCCGGCAATCCGAAGCGCTGCGCGATTTTGAACGTCAGGCGCTGGAGTTCGGCCGGGAAGCCCTTGTTGAGCGGCTGGTTGAATACAGGCGGATTAAGCGGCACAAGATCACGCTGGTTTTTGACGGGTCCCAAAAATATTTTTTTCCGGATGCCAACACCTCCTGGAAGGGGGTGGGGATAAAATTTTCCCGGCATGGGGAAACAGCGGATGCCCTGATAAAGAAAATGGCGCGCCGGGAAAAGGAAAAAGCGGTCATCGTAAGCAACGACAGGGATATTGGCCGTTTCGCCGAAGCCAATGGGGCGACTGTCCTGGAATCCGGCACGTTCGAAGAAAAATTGTGGATGGCGGAGATGATGGGATCAGAGGAGTCGGCATCCGAAAGCGAGCCCGACCGTCATCGGGGGAACCTTACGAAAAAAAAAGGCCCGGCAAAAAAGCTGCCGAAAAAAACGCGCCGGGCACAAAAAAAAACCGGAAAACTATAGAACCCATCTCAACATTCGGATTTCGTTTCAAGATCGCGGCGGCGTCTTGTTTCAAACCGCAGACATACTCACGTATTTCGAGGAGTTGAAATAAGACGCCAACAAAGATATTGGGCCGAAAGACAATTTTGAGATAGGTTCTAATAAGGGTTCAAGGCGGAATTCTCAATGAAGCCTGTTCGATCGATTTGCGTGATAGACGGTCAGGGGGGCGGCATCGGCGCCGCGATCATTAAACGGTTAAAGGCGCTGTTTGAGGAACAGGTGGACATCGTGGCCTTGGGTACCAATGCCATCGCCACGGCCCAGATGCTCAAGGCCCGGGCGAATCGCGGTGCTTCCGGTGAAAATGCCAT
>JAWOAV010000046.1:0-3549 GCA_046498365.1 Desulfosalsimonadaceae bacterium | reverse complement strand
CTCCAATGGCAGCCCCAACAAACCAGTAGGTCGGTTCCGACCCATTGCTCATTATAAACTCCTTTATAATATCTTTTTGCATAATTGTAGGGAATCAAATTATATGACACAAAAATAGCAGAAAATTTTCACAATCGATTGACAAGATAGCATGGATTGTCAGAATAATTGAGCCTCTTTGGGGGCTTTTTTTTTGACAAAAAAAAGGGCGGGGGTGTTGGCGCACCCTACCGCCCCAAAACATGAGCCTGTTAAGGCTCCAACACATACATCCCGATGATAATCCATGTACCTGCAGATCTCAAGAAAATTTCGCGTCTCGGCCGAAAATATCCATGGAAGCGCCCGGACAAATGCCCGCATTGTGATTGCATGGTATGGGGGCATGGGTATCGGGAGGTGCTTTTTGACGGATACAATGAACCGATACCGGTAAAGCGGTGGCGGTGTCCTCGATGCGGTCATGTCATCACCTGTCGGCCTTCCGGCTACTTCAATCGTTTTCAGACTCAGATCCAAACCATCCGTTATGTTTTATCCCATCGGTTACAAACCGGCCGGTGGCCTTCCGGGTATAGCCGTGGCCGCTGCGGCCACTGGTTCAGGGCCTTGAAACGGCGGGTACTTGCGTACCTGAGCAACACCTGGCAGAGCAGCCTGATCAATGCCTTTGATTTTTTTGTTCGTCAGGGACAGGTGCCCGTGACCCGGTCCATTTAATCTGCCATGAAATCCGGTATCCTGGAACCTACCCGACAGTGTCGTTTTCATCCTTGTGTGGTCGTTATATAGGCAAAAAAGCGTCTATGAACCCAAACACGACAACCAGGGAGGCACTTGAGATGACAGAAGACGAAAAACAGGAAGTAGCGGCTTTTCGATTTGGGGTGATTTGTGAGTTTGTCAACGGGACAAATCTGGATCACGGTGAAAAAGAGCGGCTTTTGCAGGAGAAGAGCGCCAGAAAATGGGATATTCCCTGTTCTGACAAGACCCGTATCAGCCGGAGCACGATTTTGCGATGGATCAGCCTCTACAATGACGGCAACCAGAAGCTTGCGAGCCTGTACCCGGAAGAACGCAGCGATCGGGGGCAAAGCCGTTCATTAGACGATGAGACAGCCCTTGCGCTGATCAATCTGCGCAGACAGATGCCCAGAGCAACCGCATTAAAACTGATCTCCGAGATGACATCACGGAAGCTTGTCACACCGGGCATTACATTGAACCTCTCCAAGGTGTATCGCTTTTTGCACCGACACGATCTGATGAACCATCCGGCTCCCACACCGGAGGATCGCCGGAAGTATGAAGCGCAACTGCCCAATGACCTGTGGCAGGCCGATGTGATGCACGGTCCACGGGTAGATTGTGACGGCAAGCAGAAAAAGGTCTATCTGATCGCCATTATCGACGACCATAGCCGGCTGATCCCCCATTGCGAGTTTTATCTCTCCGAGAAGCTTGCCTGCTGGCTGGATGCTTTTGAAAAAGCCCTGGCCAAACGGGGCCTTCCCAGAAAGGTCTATGTGGATAACGGAGCGGCCTTCCGCAGCAAGCATTTTGAGGCGGTTGCCGCATCGCTGGGCATCGCCCTGATCCGTTCAAGGCCGTATAAACCCCAGGGAAAGGGAAAGATCGAGAGATGGTTTAAAACCGTGAGGACTTCTTTTCTGGCCGATTACCAGGCGGGGACACTTAAGCGGTTAAACGGGGATCTGCAGCACTGGGTGAATGGTCATTACCATCAACGGACGCATAAAGGTACGGGGCAGACCCCGTTTGCCCGTTTTGTGGCCCATAGTGAATGCTTGCGGTGCGCCCCGGCCGGATTGCGTGACCATTTTCGCAAAACCGTCCGGCGCCGGGTCTGCCGCGACCGGACCGTGACCATCGATGGGCGTCTGTTCGAGGCGCCGGTGGGATTGATCGGCAAGCATGTGGAACTCAAGTACCATGAAGATGATCCGGATACCGTCGAGGTGTTTTACGGCCAGAAGACCCATGGGTTTATCCGGCCGGTGGATGTGCATGTCAACTGCCGGGTAAAGCGGGATAAAAACAACAATACCGAACTGCTGAGTGTCGACACCCGATACCAGGGGGGCAGGCTTTGGACGGGAGGACAGCATGAAAACTGATTACCGGACCTTTTTCGGGTTCACCAAAGAGCCGTTTGCCGCAGATATCGGCCATAAGGAGATTCTTTTGACCGATGCGCTCACAGGCGTTTGTGATCGCTTTGATTATGCCGTGCGCCTGGGCGCCATAGCAGTGGTTACCGGGGATGTCGGCAGCGGAAAGTCGACGGCGCTGCGCTATGCGGTTGGCCGGCTTCATCCGTCGGAATATTGCTGGTTTTATATCACTGCCACGTCGGGTTCCATTTTGGAGCTGTATCGTCAGTTTGCAGCAGCACTGGGGACGGAAGGGTCCGGCAACTCCAGGGCGGCATTGCTTGGCCGGATCCGGAAATCCATCGATGAGCTGGCCAGGGACAAGAAAATGAAACTTGTCCTGGTGATTGACGAGGCATCATTGCTGCGTCTTGAGGTGTTTACCGAGCTGCACTCCCTGTTGCAGTTTGATCAGGATGCCAAACCGCTGCTGCCGGTTATCCTTGCCGGACAGTTGAGCCTGGTGGACAAGCTCATGTACCGGACTGCCCAGCCGTTGTCATCAAGGGTTATCGGCCGGAGCCACCTGGAGGGGATAGACAGTCAAGGCATGGCGGACTATATCCGGCATCATTTGAAAATCGCCGGTATTACGACGAGTCTTTATGACCCGCAGGCCATCACGGCCATCCACCAGGGCTCCGGCGGGCTTTTACGGAAAGCCAACCACCTGGCCCGGGGCGCCCTGATCGCTGCAGCCGCCACTCAGAGTCTGTCTGTCACTGCAGAGCATGTCCGCCTGGCGGCAACGGAAATCTTTTAACGGGTTCGGCGAAACGGAGCCGGGCAATCCTGGGGAGGAACCCGGCAAGGGATAGCCGGATGTGGAAGACGGTTCATATCGTCAGGGGGGCCGAATCCGGCCCCCCACCATCCCCATGAACCGGCTCCACCCATGCCTTAAAAAACCCTTCAAACGAATGAGCGAAGCGAATCATATTACCATACAAGGAGAAGACAATGTACGACATCGAAGATGAATGGGAATATGGCGAAAAAAGGGCTCAAGCCCAGGCAATGATCGAAGAACTTGTGCTGGATGGGATTATTGCAGCGTTGACAAAAATCAAACAGAGAAATGAATGGGTTAATCAGGAGTTGAAACAGTCTCAGGAAGAGATAAAGTTCTGATTAAGCTTGTTGCCGGGGGTATTTTATGCCAATCTGAAATATCCCCGGTTAAAACACTCTGGAAATTTATCAAACAGTTTAAAATAATCAGAAAATAAAAGTCTATTTAAAAAGGAAACCAACAGCACAACGCTTTTTTGGAGGACGATGAAGGGCGGATTATCGGCTTATTGGGTTCCGGTGAGGACATCACAGAACAAAAGCAGGCGGAGGAAGCGCTGCGGAAAAGCGAGGAAAAGTT
>JAWOAV010000045.1:0-32710 GCA_046498365.1 Desulfosalsimonadaceae bacterium | reverse complement strand
CCCGCGTATTAGCGGATATGCATGGGAACCTTATCAGGAGTCTTATCGAAATTCGGCAGGTATTCTCATAAATTCACGTGGAGGAGGAAATATCATTTCATTCACTAACAACCCAAACTTCAGGGCATTTAGCTTTGGGACAAATAAACTTTTTGCCAATTCCCTTTTTTTCGGAGCAATAATTGAAAGGTAATAAGTTTTTTCTTTATCCTGGCAAAAAGGGTGTCAAATTATTTAGATGCTATCTGAGCAATTATTTTGGTATCGAGGGGGCGTCTCGTCCTGGGCCGCGGGATTATTCCCAGCGGCTGCCTTTCTTGTTGAGGTCTATGGTTTCATCGTCTCCGGGACCGGACCCGGGGCCTTTGGTGCTCCCGGTGCCCGGCGGACGGCGCATGCGTCCGGCGCTGCCGGAATCGGCGACGACCATGGTTAAGAACCAGTTGACGATGCTGATGGTGATGGCCCCGAATATGGTGCTCCAGAAGCCGACCACGTCAAAACCGGGAATGATGCCGGATGCCATTTTGAGCATCAGCGCATTGATGAGGAAGGTGAATAACCCCAGTGACATGATGTTGATCGGCAGGGTGAGGATCAGCAGTATGGGCCGAAAAAACATGTTCAGAAAGCCGATGGCTGCAGCAGCGAACAGGGCGGAAAAAAAACCGGAAACATGGATGTTTTCGATGAGGTACGCCGCGGCAACAACCGCTACGGTCAAAATGAGCCATTTTGCCATCAGGAGGCCCAGAAACGTCACATGCGGCGGCTGGTTCCCCTGGTAGTAAAAGCGGCCGTTGATGAATTTGAATTTATGGTTCAATGTCCGTCTCGTCAATGGTGATGTGCAGCCTGCCCGAGGGATCCCGGTAAAGGAATACGGCCGCATCGCTGTTGCCCCGAAGCGCGGGGTATCGGTTGCGCAGCAACCCGAAATCAAACGTTTCAAGGGCTTCCTGAAAGATGTCAATGGACTCTTCCACAATGCCCGCAGGGTCTCCGCCGGATTTGAAGTAATCGGAGACAGCTTTGTTATACCTTTTTTTGATTTCCGTTTCAATACAATGTTGTGTAAGGGAAAGTTTATGGTTCATTTTTGGCTTTATTTCTGGTAAAAATTTACGGTTAATGGTTTTACAATTCCCCCAGCTCCGGCAAAATGTTCGGAGCTGTACTTTTTCAATTCTTTTTCATGTATATTTGCAGGAGAATCTACCTATGTATGTACCACGTTATATATTTTTTACCAAGGGGGTAGGGACGGACAAGGCCAAGCTGGCATCTTTTGAGAACGCCCTGCGGGATGCCGGTATCGCGCATCTGAATCTCGTCCAGGTTTCATCCATTTTCCCGCCGGGATGCAAGATCATCGAGCCGGAAGACGGTCTTGCAAAGCTCGAAGCGGGCGAGATCACGCACTGTGTCATGGCCAAGCAGGAAAGCCAGGAACCGGGACGCCGCCTGGTGGCCAGCATCGGCCTGGCGCTTCCCGAGGGGAACGAACGCTACGGGTATCTTTCCGAGCATCACGGGTTCGGCCAGACGGAAATCGAGGCCGGCGATTTTGCCGAGGATATCGCCGCATCCATGCTGGCAACGACCCTTGGCATCGAGTTTGATCCGGAAAAGGATTATGACGAAAGACGGGATATCTATAAGATGTCTGGAAAAATTATTCATTCACAGCATATCAGCAAGGCGGCACTGGGGGCGGAGGGGAATCTCTGGACCACGGTGATAGCGGCCGCAATTTTTGTAAAATAGGCAGCCTGCAACAATGACGACAGATCACTTCATTCAGTTCGGCGGTCCGGACGTCCGGTTTGAAGAAGCGGACAGGGCGGCCGTGATTGTCCTGCCCATCTATTATGAGATGGCGCCTTCGTATGGCGCGGGAAGCGGCCGGGGGGCAGATCATATACTCCGGGCGTCTTTGGAGCTTGAATGCATGGACGAGGAAACGCTTGCGGATTGGGGGGGTATCGGGATTCACACCGCATCCGTACTGGCACCCTCCGCCGATGCGGATACGGCTTTGCAGCAGATACGGCAAACGGCCTCGAAGTACATGGGTACCGGCGGGTTTTTGCTTTCCGTGGGGGGGGACCACGCTGTAACGATCGGTCTGGCGGCAGCGGCGGGGGAAGCTTTTGAAGATGTCGGTTTGCTGCAGATCGACGCGCACCTGGATTTAAGGGATCAGTATAACGGCAGCCGAAACAATCATGCCTGCGTGATGCGCCGGGTGGCCGAAGACATGAAGCTCCCCTTCGTGCAGGTGGGCATCCGCTCCGTTGCGCCGGAAGAGGGGGCGTATATCCGGGAGAAGGGCCTGCGGCCGTTTTTTGCCCACGACCTCGATGCGTCGGACAACGGGTGGATGGACGAGGCCATTGACCGGCTGCCGGAAAATGTTTACCTGAGCCTTGATCTGGACGGACTGGATCCATCGGTTGTCCCGGGAACAGGGACGCCCGAGCCGGGGGGGCTTACCTACAGGCAGGTGGTCGGGCTGATCCGGAAGCTCGGGGCACGGCGGCGCGTGGTTGCCGCGGACATCAATGAACTGGCGAAAATCGAGGGTTCCCAAGTGTCGGAGTTTGCCGCGGCGAAACTGGCGGCCAAGATCATCGTGTACTGCGCCATGGGGGAAAGGGCGCGGAAACCGATCCCGACCCCGACGCCGACCCCGAAAAAACCATCCGCAGCCAAATAGGGAAACCAAGCCCTGATGGAACCGTAAAAAGTCGATTTTTAGACGGCTTTGTAAAATGTTCAAGATCAAGGCGCGTGCAATTTTTGAAGAATCGATAGTACTTCGCCGTACGTGAGGTTCTTCAAAAATTGTGCGCAACGCAGATATTGGACTTTTTACGAAGCCGTCAAGCCCTGGATCAATGGAATCAAACAAAAACCCCGGAGCATAGACTCCGGGGTTTTTGTTTATATCGATCTTAATAAGGGGAGAAATGAAGTCTCCCCCCTATTGTGACGTTTCGCTGTTTAGAACAGGCCGGTGACCTTTCCGGTGTCCGCATCGACGTCGATGCGACGGAAAGCCGGGTTGGAGCCGGTTCCGGGCATCAGGCTGATGGTTCCCGCGCAGGGGCAGAGGAACTTGGCGCCCGAGTAGATCAGCACGTCCCGGATGGGGAGCCGCCATCCCTTGGGCACGCCCTTGAGGACCGGGTCGTGGGTCAGGGAAAGGTGGGTCTTGACCATCATCGTGCTGAAATCCGCATATTTGGGATCATCCTCGAGCATCTTGGCCTTGGTTGTGGCTTCGGGAGACCAGTCGGCCCCGTCGGCGCCATAAACTTCGCGGGCAATCATGTCTACGCGATCGCGGAGTTTCATGTCCAGCGGATAAAGGAATTCGAACTGGTTTTCTTCCTCGCAGGCGTCGATGACGGCATCGGCAAATTCAAGCGCGCCTTCGCCGCCCAGCTCCCAGTGCTTGGATTCCGCACAACGTGCGCCGGCCGCTTCCGCCGCCTTCTTGACGATGGCGACTTCTGCGTCCGTGTCGGTGTAGAAGCGGTTGACGCAGACGACCGGGTTGATGCCGGCCTTGCGGATGACGCCGATCATGTGGACCATGTTTTCAATGCCCTTTTCCACCAGTTCGAGATTTTCCTTGGTGTACTCTTCCGGCAGGGCCTTGCCCGGCACGACCTTGGGGCCGCCGCCGTGCATCTTGAGCGCCCGGATGGTGGACGTCAGGACGGAAACGTGCGGTTTGAGGCCGCTGTTGCGGCACTTGACGTTCCAGAATTTCTCAAAGCCGATGTCGGCTGCGAAGCCGGACTCGGTGATGTGATAGTCGAACATCTTGAGGCCGATACGGTCGGCGATGATGGAGCTCTGGCCGACGGCGATGTTGGCGAAGGGGCCGGCGTGCACGAAGCAGGGCTGGTATTCGGCGGTGCACATGAGGGTCGGGTTGATGGTGTTTCTCATGAATGCCGTCATTGCGTTGCCCACCTCGAGGTCTCCGCAGGTAACCGGCTTGCCGGTCTTGTCGAATGCCACGGTGATGTTGTTGATCCGTTCCTTGAGGTCCGCAAGGTTGGTGGCGATGGACAGGATGGCCATGAGCTCGGAGGAAACCGCGATGGCGAATCTGGACTGCATGGTGAAGCCGTCAGCGCGGCCGCCAAGCCCGATGACGATATTTCTCAGGGCCTGGGCGCAGAAGTCGATGATCCAGCCCATTTCCACGCGGGTCGGGTCGATGTCCAGCCGGCGCATGCCGGTAAGGCGCGCAAGCTGTTCGTCGTTGTAGTTTCTTTCATGCTGCATGCGGGCGGTCAACGCTACCATGGCCAGGTTGTGGGCGTTCATGATGTCGTTGATGTCGCCGGTCAGTCCCAGGGAAAACTCGGTCATGGGGATCAGAAGGGAGTTGCCGCCGCCGGCCGCCGTCCCCTTGACGTTCATTGTCGGGCCGCCCGAGGGCTGGCGCAGGGCGCCGCCGACGTTCTTGCCGCGTTTTCCAAGCCCTTCCATGAGGCCGACGGAGGTGGTGCTTTTGCCTTCGCCAAGGGGGGTCGGGGTGATGGCGGTCACCTCGATGTATTTCCCGTCCGGCTTGTCGAGCATACGATTGATGACCTTGAGAAAGTCCACCTTGCCAAGGCGTCCCATGGGAAGCATTTCTTCCTTTTCAAGGCCGAGTTTTTCCACCCATTCTTCCGGGGTCGGCATGTTTTTTTCCGCTTCTTCGGAAATCTGCCAGTCTTCCATGTTTACCGCATCAAATGCCATGATCTCTCTCCTTTGGTTTTCGGTTTACAGGTTCAATCAATGATTGATGACAATTGGGTTTTGCCGGGTATGGCACCGGCCGGAACAATCCGTATCGGATTCATTCAATCCAATTGAAACGCATATTTTCAAATTTCAACATATTTTAACAGGAAGCCCGGTACGCAGCCTGAAACGCCTGAAACGGATGATATCGGGCAAAATATCGGGCAAAAAGGATAAAAATAATAGCAAATGTAATCCTTACCACGACCCAAGTCCATTGACAAGAAGTATTTGCCCCGTAGCAGAATGAAACCGTGTCGTACAGCAGCCATTGGTGCAAACGGTCGAATCATGCCTCTGCGTTAACAAGCCGGTAGTAGAAGCCGCCCTTTTGCATCAGTTCGTCATGGGTGCCGGATTCGATGATTTTTCCGTTGTGCATGACCAGGATGCAATCGGCGATTTTTGCCGTTGAAAGCCTGTGGGCGATAATGATGGCGGTTCGCTCGGCCATCAGGTTGAGAAGCGCCGTCTGTATGCTGGCTTCTGTTTCCGAATCCACGTAGGATGTCGCCTCGTCGAATATGATAATTTCAGGGTCGGCGGCCAGCGCCCTGGCAATGGAAATGAGCTGGCGCTGGCCGGAGGAGAGCATGTCTCCCCGTTCGTTGAGATTCGTAGTAAGGCCGTCCGGAAGCCGGTCGATGATTTTTTTGCACTGGGCCTGCTCCAGAATCCGCTCGATCTGCTCGTCGTCTACATTCGACGCATTCGTCCCCGGCGGGAAAATATTGCTTTGGATGCTCCCCGAAAAAAGAAATGGGTCCTGTGCGACAATGGCCATCCTGGCGCGCATTTCGCTGCTGTTGAACCGCCGGATGTCCGTATCGTTAATCCGGATCGTGCCGTCATCCGGATCGTAAAACCGGACGAGCAGGCTTATTAAAGAAGTCTTCCCCGCCCCGGTGGGCCCTACCACGGCAAGCGTGCTGCCGGCGTTCATTTCAAAAGAGACGTCTTTTAAAACCGGCTCCCCCGGTATGTACGAAAACCAGACATCTTCCATGCAAAGCGATGTTATGCGGCGGGGGACGGGCAGGGCGTCACCCGGCTCCGGTTCCGGGAGCCGGTCCTTTTCGTCGAGAATCAGAAGAATTCGTTCGGCGGAGGAAAGCGCGTTCTGGGTGATGTTGTATTTTTCGGCGATATCCCGGATGGGCCTGAAAAACATCCGTACGTAGGATATGAAAACGACCAGTTCCCCAAGGCTGATCCGGCCGCCAATGATCCGGGCGCCGCCGTAGAAGATCACAACAGCCAGGGCCACGCTGCTCATCATTTCAATCACCGGCATGAAAAGGGCGAAAACGGTGACTTGCCGCATTCCTGCCCTGTAGTACTCCCGGTTGATTTTTCGAAATGCCTGGTAGTTGTTGTTCAGCTGGTTGAACAGTTGAAGGATGTGGACGCCGCCGATGGTCTCGGAGAACCGGGAATTGATCTCCGCGATCTTTATCCGCAGGGTGCGATAGGCTTCCCTGGCGGTTCCGGCAAACCGCCAGGCCGCGTAAAACACGGCCGGGAATAATGCATATACGGCGATGGCAAGCTTCCAGTCGATAATGAACAGCACGACGGTGATGCCGATGATGATAAACAGGTCCTTGATAACGAAAATAACCACCGATGTCAGCATTTCATGCATGTTTGCAATGTCGTTGGTCACCCGTGTGACAAGCCGGCCGACGGGGTTCTTGTTGAAGAAATGGATGGAGAGCCCCTGTATATGGGCAAACAATTTCAGCCGGATGTCATGCATGATTTTCTGAGCGGCGTACTCCATGAGCCGCACCTGGGCGAATGTCGTCAGGAAATTGAGAAACACGACGACCAGTAGCAGAAGCGCCGCCAGACCGACGCCTTTCATATCGCTCTGCCGCAGCCTGGCAATCTCTTCGGACGGCAGCGTTTGCAGGTCCTCATAGGATATGCGCGCTTCCGGGTAATCAACGGCAAAAAGCCGGGGATACCGGTTTGCGACCTCTTTTACATGATTTTCTTCCAGTGAAAACGAGAGCTGCCGAACGCCGTCTTTTCCCGGCCCCGCGTTCGGGAGGCCCATGGAGGGCGTCGGCGCGTCTGTTTGTACGGGGACAATATAGCGGTCGATGGCTTCCTTGGTGATATAGGGGGCGGCCAGTTCGAAAACGGTTGCCGCCACTATCAGCAACAGAGACAGCAGCATGATCAGGCGGTACGGGGAAGCAAAGGGGGCAAGTTTGCCGATGAGCTTGAAATCGGCGGATTTCCCGATGTCCTTTTCGGCAAATATGTCTTTATGTTGATTCATATGGCGGCGCCCCCCGTGCTTTCCAGGCGCTGCAGGGCTTCGGCCCGTGCGTAATATCCGTTTTGGGCCACGAGCTGGTCATGGGAGCCTTCTTCGACAATCCGCCCGTTTTCCATGACGATGATCCGATCGGCAACCGAAGTCGCGGCAATCCGGTGCGACGCAATCAATACGGTCTTTTTGCCGGCCATTTCCCGTATGGTCCGGATGATGATGCCGGCAGTGCCGGTGTCTACCTGGCCGATGGGGTCGTCAAAAAGCATTACCGGACAGTCCCGGAGAAGGGCCCGGGCCAGAACGATGCGCTGTTTCTGGCCGCCGGACAAAATGACCCCACGTTCCCCCACGGGCGTGTCGATGCCACGGGGAAGCATCCGGAGGGTTTCGTCCAGAGCTGCTTTTTGCACGACGTCCTGCAGCAGGTCTTCGTCCGGTGACGCACCGAAAAGGATGTTATCCCTGATGGTGCCCGAAAACAGGTACGGTTCCTGGGGGACAAGCGCCATCTGGCGGTGAAGGTCGGCGATTTTTATGTTCTTGATATCCACGGCGTCCATGGTAATTTTTCCGGAGGTCGCCTCATAGCGGCGGGTAAGGAGCTCCATCAGCGTGGTTTTGCCGCTTCCCGGAGGGCCCGCAATGCCGACGGCACTTCCCGCAGGGATGTCTATGGAAAGGGATTCAATGGTGTTTTCGCGCGAATCGCCCGTGAAGGCAAAGGAGACGTTTTCAAAACGGATGTGCCCTGCCGCCCGATCAAGGGGGCGAGCATCGGGAAGGTCCCGGATTTCGGGCTCGGTTTCCATGATGGCGTTGATCCGGTCCAGGGAAGCCATTCCCCGCTGGATCAGGTTGGTGACCCATCCGATGGCCATCATGGGCCACATGATCATGTTGAGATAGCTGATAAAGGCCACAAAATCCCCGGGAGTGATCCGCGCGGTTATGGCCTGGCGCCCGCCGACTACGATGACGATGGCAAGACTGATGTTGGTGAAAAAAACCATAAGGGGGAAAAACAGGCCCGTGATGTTTACGAGTTTCATGTTTTCGCCGATGTATTTTTGTGATATATCCCGCAGCTTGCGCTGTTCGTCCTCCTCCCGGTTAAAGGCACGGACAATGCGGATGCCGGCAAAACTTTCCCTTGCCATCTCGGTCATCTCGGAGAAGGTCGCCTGCACCCGGGTGTACATCCGGTGCATTTTTTTTCCGAATATACGGGTAAAGAGGATGATGACCGGCATCGGAATCATGGCATAGGCCGTGAGCGTCGGGTCGATATAAAGCATGAAGCCGATGGCCGCCGATCCCAGGAAAATGGCGTCGGTCAGGGCCACAACGCCCATTCCGACCGCCATGCGGATGTTGTTGATGTCGTTTGTGGCGTGCGCCATGAGGTCCCCCGTTTTTTTTCGATCGAAATACGGGGCGGAAAGCGTCTGGATATGGGAAAACAGGCGGTTGCGCAGTCCCTCTTCAACAACGCGGGAGGTGCCGATCAAAAGCCGCCGCCAGAAAAAGCGCAAAACGGCCATTACGGCGGCAATGGCGATGATATACCCGGCGTAGGCGGCAAGCCTGGACAAATCCAGGTCGAGTGCTGCAAGATCGTCCACGGCCCATTTGACGACCCGGGGGATGAAAAGCTGCAGCACATCCACCGCCATCAGGCACAAAATGCCGGTTGCAATCAGCCGGCGCCGTTGGGCAAAATAGGGTTTTATGAGATGTATCGAGCGCAAGTTTTTCATGTTTCAACCGCCTGAGGCTTACTATGGGGCAGGTATCCGTGTAAAGGTTTTTTCATATTGAAAAAAAATCTTTTCCATATACGGGGGATCAGTTTGCCATGCATTCGGATATCATTGAATTTTTTTTATTTACCGCGTATAGTGAAAAAAAGGAAGCTCTGGTAAAAAGGTATCATTTTGAAGGGGTCCATCCCGGAGGTCGGACGGTGCCGGTCGGGAATCGTTTCGATCTCTAATCAAACAGAGAAACATTATCTGAAAGACATTGATGAATCTGAAGAACTTGTCGTACATCCGGGGCGTTACGTTACTGGTGGCGGGTATTGCGGCGATGCTTTGCACCCTATTGTTGTTTTTGGAAACGCCCCTTGCCTCCTCGTGGAGCCCGGCCGAGCACCCTCCTGAAAATCCTGCGGCGGATCGGTATGCGGACCCGTATGAAGCGCTTGAACAATCTTTCCGCAGGGCACTTTTTATTGAACAGGAAAAACTGGCGTACCTGTCTGAAAGGGTTTCGCACACTGAATCCCGGACGGTTGAACTGGGAGAAGCCTATGCGGGGCACCAGGTGATGGTTTCAGATCATGCCGGCATGCTGGCCGCGCCGGATATCGATCTGCAGAGTCTTACCCGGGCGCAAAAGCGGTTGAGTGCTGAATTGGGGTATATTGAAGATCGTGTTTCTTTATTTTCAAGCAGTATTCGAGAGTTTGAAAACAGGCAGAACGATACCGAAGAACAATTATCGTTTTACACCCGGCAGATAGAGAATCTGAAAGCCCAGCCTCCGGGACTTCCCTTGAATGAAGACACTCTCGACCCCCTTGAATCGCTGGTCGAAGTGCTGGAGGAGAAGCAGGAAAAACTCGAACGGCTCGTCGATCATTATGCAAACTGGGAGGAGCGCTATCTTGCGCTGGAAAACGACTTAAAAAATCTTTCCGCCAGGTACGAGAGCGCCATATACGAAAGGGAAAAAGAACGCCTCCTGCAGCACGGTGCAAGCCCCATTGTCCGCATCGCACAGGGAGCGCTCGGTGCGGATTTGGCGCGCTTTTCAGAAGATATGCGGGAAATCTTTTCCACACGGTTCTGGTATAAGCCGGAGGACGTCCGGTGGGACGCGTACGGGATTTTTCTGGCCATATTTCTGTTTTTGTTCCTGGCCCTGCAGGGACTGCTTTGCCTGCTGACCCGTTACCTGGGCGCCGTAAAAGCCCAGGCATTTGAGCAGCACTACTTTTACCGCCACCTATTTCTGCAGCTGGTGCAGCGTTCCGTACTTGTCGTCGGGGCGATCGCCTTTTTCCATTTTTACCCCGTGCGCCCCGCATTTCAGCTGGCGCCATTTTTTGTTTTGTTCCCCGTGTTCATCCGGATTCTCGTCCTTTTTTTAGGCGTCCACTGGATTCTTGTGTTTTTGCGGGGAATGCGGCGCCATACCGATGATCCCCTTTTCCTGAGGCTTCTTCCGCTGCTGCGAGGGCTTCTGGTGGGGATATTTTTCTATGGGACCGTCTACATATTCGTCAGCCGCATGTTTTGCGCGGACTGCCTTCTGCTGACGAGCTGGCGCCTCCTGGGGCAGCTGTTTCTGTTCGGGTGGACGGCATATTTCCTGAAACTGTTTTATATAAATGCCAGCGGATCCATTCTGGCCCGGTACAAATGGTTTGAAAACGCCCGAACTGTGGTCCTCGTAACCGGGTTGGCGGTAGTTTTGACAGGCATCCTCGCGGAAGTGACCGGCTACGGAGGGGTAGCGGTATTGTGGTTTGTCGGGCTGTGGCACACCACCCTGGTCTTGCTGTGGGGGTACATCCTGTTCGGTGTTTTAAAGGAGTCGGACGTTTCCACCTATATAGAAAAATCCGACGACCTATCGGAAGATGACTTCGAGGAGCAGCCCTATCCGGTCAGGTGGCTTATCGTTCGGGTCATGCGGCTGGCGCTTGTGATATTGCTGTTGTTTTCTCTTCCTTTGGCATGGGGTGCCGGCCGTACATTTCTGATCGATCTATTTTATGCGGTCAACTTTCGGGTGAAAATCGGGGATTTTGAATTCCGGGCAATGGGCGTGGTGTATGCCGCCATGGTGCTGCTGATCATTCACACGCTGTCGGTGCTGTGGAAATCCGGGTTGAAAAACCGCATCCTCTACGAATCCGACATGGAAGAAGGCGTCAAGGATTCCATCACCCGGATATCCGGGTACGGGTTGTGGGGTATCGGTATTATCATCGCCATGCAGATGATCGGTATATCCGGCACATCTCTGGCCGTCGTATTCGGCGCCGTGGGTATCGGGCTCGGGTTCGGGCTGCAAAACATTTTCAAGGATTTCATCAGCGGTATCATTTTGTTGTTCGAGCGTTCGATCCAGGTCGGCGACGTCGTGGAAATCGAAGGCACGTGGGGGGTCGTAAAGGAAATCAACGCCCGGGCCACCTATGTAAAAACGTATGACAATGCAGATCTGATCATTCCCAATGCCGATTTCGTCAGCCAGACGGTGGTCAACTGGAGTTTGCGCGATCCCCGCATCCGAAGACGGATACAGGTCCGTGTGGCATACGATTCGGATATCCGGCTGGTGAAGGAGACCCTGATGAATATCGCGTTCAAGCATCCACGGGTACTGCGTCGCCCTTACCCGGAAGTCTATTTTATGGACCTCGGTGAAAGCGCCATGCTGTTTGATTTGCGGATATGGCTCCACATCGACTATTTCATCACCGTGGAAACGGAAGTTCGTGATGATATTGCCAGCCAGTTCAGGGAGCTGGGCATCCGCATCGCCTTCCCGCAGCAGGACATTCATATCAAAGAAGCTCCGGAATCCCTCAATCTTCCGAATGGAAGCCCTCCGAAGGGAAGCCGGATCCGAAAAATGCGCCATGAGCAGGAGAAGAACGGGGCAGGGGACGAAATCGGTTTTGGAACAAAAGAAAAAAGGGGAAAAGCCTGAACATGAATACAGGGTTTGCAGGAAAAAGGAGTAACCGGTAATGACGGGCCATTTTATCCTACTGGCATTTTTATTGGTGCTGTCCGGGTTTTTTTCGTCCTCGGAGACCGCCCTTTTTTCCCTGGGCCGGACCAAAACCCGGCACCTTCTTAAAAACGGGGGGCGGGTGAATCAACTGATATTTCTCATGAAGCAGGATCCGCACCGGCTGTTGAGCACCATCCTGATCGGAAACAACCTGGTCAACATCGGGGCATCCTCCCTTGCCACGGTAATAACGATCCATTACTTTCCCGGGCGATACGCCGTCGGCATCGCAACAGGCATCATGACGCTTTTGGTGCTGGTCTTCGGTGAAATTTTTCCCAAGACACTGGCTACCCAGAAAAACGTGATTATCTCTCAGATCGTGATCCTACCGATTTACTGGCTCTCCTACCTGTTTCTGCCGGTTACCTGGCTGCTCAATTTTATTCCCCGCATGGCCGGGGTGGACAAGGGGCTCCCCCCGGTCACGGAGGAGGAATTGATCACCTTTGTCGACGTGGTCCACGAGGATGGCGAGATCAACCCGGATGAAAGGGAATTGATCCATAATATCATCAAACTGGATGACCTGAGCGTATCCGAGATCATGACCCCTTCGGCAGACATGTTTTTCATTGACCGCAACGAGGATTTGGCTCTCGACCGCATCCTTGACTCCGGTTACACGCGAATTCCCGTGGTGGAAGGCAATATCGACAAGACGATCGGGTTGGTCAACGTCAAAGACCTGTTTGCCGAGCAGATCAAAAAAGAAGGGGCCGTTGATATCGAAAAAATTATCCGTGAACCGTACTTTGTCCCGGAATACAAGAAACTCGATCAGCTGCTCAAGCAGTTCAAGCGGAAAAAAGAGCATGCCGCCGTTGTCGTCAATGAATACGGCGAGGTGGTCGGGATGGTTACCCTTGAGGATGTGCTCGAAGCCATCGTCGGGGATATCGTGGACGAAACCGATATTGTCAAGCCCAAGGTGGTCAAGGTAAAGGAAAACGAATGGCTGGTTTCCGGCTCCGCCGATATCCGGCTGGTCAATGAAAAGCTCAAGACCAATATTCCCGACTCCGCGGATTACGAAACGTTTTCGGGCTTTATTCTGGAGCAGATCGGCCGCATCCCCACCGAGCAGGAGCAGATCGTATTCGGTAAATTCATTGCCACGGTAAAACACATGGAAGGAAACCGAATCACCTCGTTTCTCGTGCACCGCAAATAGGTTCGGAATCGGGTCCCCGTTGACTTGGGTTTATTGAGTTGGTACAAAAACAGATTATGCCCGACAATTTTGATGAACTCGTAAAAGTCGTTTTCAGACGGCTTTGTAAAATGTTCAAGATCAAGGCGCGTGCAATTTTTGAAGAATCGATAGTACTTCGCCGTACGTGAGATTCTTCAAAAATTGTGCGCAACGCAGATATTGGACTTTTTACAAAGCCGTCAATTTTGGTCGGGTTCATTACGTATTGCAGATAGGCTTCGGTGGTCATGATCCTATGAGCGGCGCGTCATTTCACCGGATTTTTATTGTGCACCAAATGTTAACCCCTACAGAAAGCGCCGTGGATTGCGACACCAATTGATTGAACCGGGAACAATTGTTGAATATATAGATCAGCAGAGAATATTCTGCGCCGTGGTGCTGGCGGTCCAGGACCAGCGCCTGCGGTTGCTCAATGAAAACAGCCGCGAACTGAATCACAAAAGGGCCCGTCTTGCCCATATCTCAAAGGATAAAATCGACATCCGCCAGGACCGGGATCATATCGTTGACGCCCTGAAATCCTTTGCCCACAAGCGTACCGCCCTCGCCCGTAGCATTGACATCCGGGAAATCTGGGAAGCGATCCATTCCTACGATGAGTGGATCGACCTGGATTCCATGACCGGCTTCTGCTTTGTGGGAGAACCCACGAGCGACCGCGAAGCCGCCGTGATCCGGGCGTTTTTTGAAAATCGCACCTACTTTAAATTCGACAACGACGCCTTTTATCCCCATCCGGAATCGGTCGTTGAGCACAATATCGCAAGGCAGGAAGCCGAGGCGCGCCAGGAAAAGGTCGTATCCGCCGGCATCGCCTGGTTCCAGGCCGTAATGAAAAATGAAGCGCTTCCGGAATCCGAACGGGTCGATGAAGCCATCGGGATCCTCCAGCAATATTATCTTTTTGGCAAAGATGCAGCCAATGCGCCCCTGGCAAAGACGATTCTGAAGAAAGCGGGTACGGAAAATCCGGAAACAATTTTTTCGGCAATGGTCAAGTCCGGGAAATGGAGCACAGACGAGAACCTGGATCTGTATCGGTTTGACATCAGCCCCGGTTTTTCAGACCGGGTGATGGAGGAAATCTCCCGTATAAAACCGCTTCCGGAGCATGTGAAAAATGACCCGAAGCGGGTGGACCTCACCGGAATGCCCCTGATAACGATCGACGGATATGGCACCATGGATTTTGACGATGCCCTGAGCATCGAAAAAGAGGGGAAAAATTACCGGATCGGGGTTCATGTAGCGGACGTGGGGGCATACGTGGAAAAAGGGGGTGAAATTGACCGGGAAATCATCGGTCGGGGCACCTCTATTTACATGCCCGACGAAAAGATTTCCATGATCCCGACCGAGCTGGCGGAAAATGCATGCAGCCTCATCGGCGGCGAAACCCGGCCGGCAATCAGCGTCCTGTTCACGGTAACGCCTGCCGGGGAAGTCGCTGATTCGGAAATCCTCGCCTCTTTCATCCGGGTGTCGCGTCAGCTCACCTATACCGATGCCGATCTGATGATTGAAGATGACGAGGAATTGGGTCTGCTCCATCACATGGCCGTCAGTTTTCGCAAAAACCGCCTGACGCAGGGGGCCCTGCAGATTCTTCTGCCGGAGATCAACGTGCGCGTTTTTCCCGGCGGCGAGGTGACGGTGCGGACCGCCAGCCGGGAAAGCCCCTCCCGGATACTGGTTTCGGAAATGATGATCATGGCCAACTCGCTGATGGCCAGGTTTTTGTCGGAAAACAACATGCCGGCTGTTTTCCGGGCGCAGCCCGAACCCAAGGGACGGCTCTACAGTTCGGCCGAGGAAGGGACCCTTTTTGAAAACTGGATGCAGCGCCGCCTGCTTTCCCGCGTGGTCCTGGGCCCCGACCCCGGACCCCATTCCGGATTGGGCCTTGATGCCTATACAACCGCCACTTCCCCCATCCGCAAGTATTTCGATCTGGCCACCCAGCGGCAGGTGAGGGCCTGCCTCGGCCTTGAAGATCCGTATGCGGCGGAAGAGATCGAATGGCTCTTGCAGGTGCTCAAGGAGCCGCTCAGTCACGCGGCCATTGTGCAGTCGCGCCGCCATCGGTACTGGCTGTTGAAATACCTGGAGAAAAAAACAGGCACCCGGGCGGAGGCCATTGTTCTGGAAAAGCGAAAAGACGGATATGTCGTTCTGATACCCGAGTATCTGCTGGAGTGCAAGGTTTCCGTTTCCGGCCAGATGAACCTGAAGCCCAAAGACCTGGTCCAGGTGACCTTTCAGCATGTGGACGCCATGCGGGATAAGCTCACCGTCTTTTTCGGCTGACGAATGACCCCGTAAAGTCACAAGATAAGGAACAGATGGCTACGGTAAAAGTCCCATATACAAGGCGCAGTAATCTTTCATACGCGAAGGCATACAAGTCGTATGTTGAGCGGATGAAAAATTACTGCAACGCAGTAGATGGGACTTTTAACGACGCCATCAATGTTTAAAGCTTCGCTGCCCCGTATAGACCATCGTCGCGTTGTATTCGTTGCACGCCTCGATGGACTGGTAATCGTTGAGTGAGCCTCCCGGCTGGACGACCGCGGATACCCCTTCGCGAAGACCGACATCGATTCCGTCCCGGAAGGGGAAAAACGCGTCACTGACCATGGTGGCCCCGATCAACCCCCCTTTTTCGGCGGCCACGGTTTCAACAATGGCCATTTTTTTGTCTTCGTCCTCAATATCGTTGATGCCGACGCCGAACTGCTCGAAGCAGTAGCGGTCTTCGCGCTTCCGGTAAGCCTTGTCCCGGGCGATCTGCGCCACGCCCACGCGGTCCTGCTCGCCGGTGCCGATCCCGACCGAAACCCCGTCCTTGACATACAAAACGGAATTCGAGGTAACGCCTGCCTCGAGAAGCCACCCGAATTTGATGTCTTCGATTTCCTTTTCAGAGGGGAGCCGTTTGACCTTATAGGTCTTTCCCTTGTATTCCGATTCGGCCGGCTTGAAATCCTCGTTTTTCACGGCCTCCGGCATAAAGGACAACTGGGCGATGATGCCCCCGTCTATCAGGCTCTTGAAATCAACCACCCGGCTGGCGGCAAAGGCCTGAAGCCGGTCGATATTCCGGATGCGGATGACCCGCAGGTTTTTGCGCCTGGCAAGGATGTCGAGCACCCCTTCCTCAAATTCGGGGGCCACCACCACTTCGGCGTACTGCTGCGATACGGCCTCTGCCGTCGTTTTGTCGATGGCCCGGTTGACCGCGATGCATCCGCCGAAGGCCGCCACCCTGTCTGCCATGTATGCCTTTTGGTAAGCGTCGGAAAGGCTTTCGGATCTCGCCGCACCGCAGGGGTTGTTGTGCTTGACAATGATCACCGTGGGTTTTTCGGTCATGTAGCGAAGGATGTTCAATGCATTGTCGGCATCAGTGAGGTTCGTCTTTCCCGGATGCTTTCCGGACTGAAACAGCTCGATGTCCGATACCAGGTATTGCCCCGGTTCTATTGTCCGGGCATCTCCGAGCACGAGGTTGCCGTTGATCAGCTTGTAAAGTGCCGCTTCCTGGCCGGGATTTTCGCCGTAGCGAAGCCCTTTTCGCACGTTGTCGACGATCCAGTCGACTTTTTCATAAAACAGCGTCTGCCGACGGTCGCCGTCGACAAAGACGATTTCCATCTGCGGGGAGAAGTGGTCGTCCATGATGGTTTTATACATGGCCTTGATATCGTCTGACATTTTTAATTCTCCATACGATTGGGTAATTTTGACGGCTTCGTAAAAAGCCGTCTGATCAAGACTTTTTACAGGAGTATCAATATCTAATTTTATACAATCTGTTCATACGCCCCCTGGATTTCCGCAAAGGAGCATCCGGCGAAGTATTTGGCAATATCGGCGTCATATCGGGCGGTATGCGCAAACGCCTTGCGCGCCAGGTCCGAACGCAGCTCCAGGGTGGTCATCCCTTCCAGCGCGTCGAGTTCCGTGATGATCGACGCATAGTCTTCCGGGTCCACGACCGAAGCTACCCGGATAAAGTTCTTCGCCCCTGCCCGGATCATGCATGGCCCGCCGATATCAATGTTTCCCCGGGCCTGTTCCATGGTGACGTCCGGATGGGCCACGGTTTTTTGAAAGGGGTACAGGTTGACCACCACCATGTCTATGGGAACACCCCCTGTCCGCTTCAGATCCTCTTGGTGGTCCGCATTGTAGGTTTCGGTGAGAAGGCCGAGATAAATTTTGAAATCAAGGGTTTTGACGAGCCCCCCCTGGGTTTCCGGCTGCCCCGTAAACTCGGAAACCGGCATCAGGTTGGCATCCGCCCCTTCCCCCAGGATTTCCTTGATGCGCTTGAACGTGCCGCCGGTGGACAAAATCCGTATGTCCGGATTGATGGAAACCAGCGACGGCACGAATGCCTCCAGCCCGGTTTTGTCCGATACGCTGATGAGTACCGTATTGACCTTTACCAGGTTGTCGATTTTCCTTACCGTATTGATGCTCATAATTGCTCCAGCCGGATATCGGCCGCCTCCTTACATTGTTGTCATCATCATTTACCGGCCTGCTGCACCGCAGTGCCAGTATACCAGATCTTTATATTCTATCAAATGCGTCTTTCAAGCCGATAATGTTCAGGTCCCTCCCCCAGGTCACAATGTCGAAGTCATTGTGCCGGCACCGGGTCGAGAAGGTGCGACAGCGATTTTTTGACAAATTCCGGTAGGGCGAATGCCGCCCGGTGTACCCGGGGATTATAGTATTTCGTCTGAAAATCCGCACCGGCCGCCCTGTCCTTGTTGAAATCCGCAATGGGGCAGGGCTTTTTGGAGGCAAAGGCAAAGCTCCACAGCCCCCCCGGGTATGTCAGCGTGGGGAAAAGATACATATGAAGCCTTTGAAAATAGTCGCGCTGGTTCGAAAACATCGACAGCTGGATATCCGGATCGTAGAAAGGGGATTCGGACTGGGCAATCATGATGCCGTCCGCCGACAGCCGCGCGGCAAGGTTTTGATAAAATGCCCGATCGAAAAGGGGGGCCGCCGGACCGATGGGATCGGTGGAATCGATGATGGCCACGTCAAAGGTCCTGGTTGTATTTTTGACGTAGGCCACCCCGTCGTCAAAGAGGAGATCAAGGCGGGGGTCGTCTGTGCCCCCGCCTACAGATGGCATGTACCGGCGGCACGCATCGACCACCATCTGGTCGATTTCGACCATGACCACGCTTTCAACCCCTTCATGCTTCAGCACTTCCCGTGCGGTTCCGCCGTCGCCCCCCCCGATAATCAGTACTCTTTTGGGGTCGGGGTGTACGAAAAGCGGCACGTGAGCAATCATTTCATGATAGATGAACTCGTCTTTTTCCGAGAGCATGACGATCCCGTCATTCAAAAGCATGTTGCCGTGCCCGGCGGTTTTGATGATATCGATCTTCTGGAACGGGCTCTGGCCGGAAAAAAGGGTTTCCTCCACCCTGAAACCAAGAGAAACCATATCCTTGTGTGTTTCATGAACCCAGAGCGCCGGTTTGCTGTTTTCGTCCATTACGCCTCCTCCCGGTTGCGCTCATGCGCTTTTTGCATAATTGAAGAAGCTTACGGCATACCCGCAGTCAAACTCGTAAAAGCTTTTTTCCGTGCAATGATAACCGGGCATTTCACAGGGCAGTCGCTCGTCCTGGGGCACCTGGTTTTCGTCCTGACTGCCCGTCATGACCAGGGTAAACCGGTCGGGCTGAAAAATACCGGTCACGCGATTGACAGTCCGCGTGTAGTCCGCCTCGGAAAAATTGGTTTCAAAGCTTGCATAGGGGCCGGAAGGCTCCGGGGTTACATGGACGGTCATGTACTTTTCCCCAAGGATCTTGTTGAGGGAATAGCCGTAGGGTTGAAACTGGCAGCTGTCGCTTTCCATGTGCGGGTAGAGCCCATCAATGCCGGTCCGTTTTTCAAGCATGGAAACCGTGTCGTTTTCTCTGGGGATAAATGCGTTCAGAACCGCCGGATGCATGTCGTGCATGAGGACCTCAAGGGTGACATCCTCTTCCACCCGGCGCTCCGGGGTCGAATAATAGAAAATGTGAACATGGTCACGGTTTGCCGGGCCGAGGCGGTAGCTTTTGCCCGTAAAATATTCGGAAAGCGCCCGGACCTCCATTTCAAAATCAGCGTTCTGCAGGTGCGGATACATCAGGTTTTTGCGCTCGTAGAAAAAAAATGCGATGTTTTCCTTTGAAACAATATTCAGGATGCCGGGTACGGCTTTCACCAGAGAGGTCGTTCCGCACGTGATCATGAGCACCCGGTCATCCCATACAAAAAGGCTTGATTCCGACAAGAGATATGCATCAATTTCGGCGGTATGTTTTTGACTGACGATTTCAGCGCCGCAGGCCTTCACCACACCTGTCCAGCGGCCGTCGGCGTTAGGGCGGATTTCGGGGCGCGGCGCTTTCAGAATAATTTCGAGTTTTTTTTCGGGGCCTTCAAAGGGTACCATCGCTACGGCCTTTGCACACGTTCTATGCCAGAAGGAAAGGAGCGTTATATTAAAACAATAATCATACCACGCATATATCAAAGAGTAAATCTCAAATTGCTTTCGTCACCGCGGATGCAAACAAGACAGGCCTCTGCCCCCCTGAATGGGCGGCGAAAGGACGCGCCGGGGACAATACAGGGGCACAGGGTAAAAAAAATTGACTTCGCATGCGTGATGGCATAGAACCTCAGCATGGACAAAACGGCAACGCCATCCGTCGTATTCGGCCCCATGCGGGTGCCTTTTCTGCTGCTGACGCCCGTATGCGTAATCTTGGGGGCGGCAGCCGCGTATTATGGCGAGGGGGCCTTTCGCATGGACTATTTTCTGCTCGCCCTTGCAGGAGGCCTCTGCGCTCATATCAGCGTCAATGCCATCAATGAATACGATGACTTCAGAAGCGGACTGGATCATAATACCACCCGCACACCGTTTTCCGGGGGGAGCGGCGCTCTTCCCCGGAACCCGGAAAAGGCCCACTATGCCGCGGTCATCGGTGCAATTTCCCTCGCCGGCACGGTTCTAACCGGGATTTATTTTTTGCGAGTCTGGGGGGCGATGCTCCTGCCGCTCGGCGTATTGGGCCTTTTCACGATTGTTCTCTACACCCGCTGGCTGACGCGCGACCCCCTTTTATGCCTGCTTGCCCCCGGCGTTGGATTCGGTCCGTGCATGGTTATGGGGACCGATTTCGTTATGACGGGCAATTACAGCCTTGCCGCTTTTGCCGCGTCCATGGTCCCGTTTTTCCTGGTCAGCAACCTGCTGCTGGTCAACCAGTTTCCGGATATCACCCCGGATTCCGATGCGGGGCGCCGTCACCTGATGATCGTTTTCGGAAAGAAAGCAGGCGCAATCGTTTATGGGTTTTTTCTTGCAGGGGCCTACCTTTCTGTGGTTTCGGCATGGCTTGCGGGATGGTTTCCGGCATGGGCGCTGGCCTGCTTTCTGACGCTTCCCCTTGCCGTGCATTCAGGAATCGGCATTGCCGGGCATTCCGATTCCGATGCGGCCCTGGAAGAACTGCTGCCCTACATGGGCAGAAACGTCATTATAACGCTTCTGACCCCCGCATTGCTGGCGGTGGGGCTGATTATCGGCCGCTGAATGCCGGCGGAAGCGAGCCAGCACCAATAAAGAGATCGGGCCGAAAGATAATTTTGAGGCGGGTTTTCGTCAATCAGGGAGATAAACAGGGAGATAAACATGCGTGTTCGATGTTACGGCGCTGTCCGGGAAGTAACCGGTTCCATGCACCTTCTGGAAACCGATTCCGATAAAATTCTGCTGGACGCCGGGATGTTCCAGGGTCGGCGGGAGGAAAGCGACCGGAAGAACCGCCAGCTGCCGTTTGACCCCTCCATTATTACCAACGTGGTGCTCTCCCATGCGCACATCGATCATTCCGGGCGCATCCCCCTTCTCACCAGCCGGGGGTTTGCGGGGCACATTTTTTCCACCCGGGCCACTGCCCATGCCTGCGAGTATATGCTGCCGGACAGCGCCGGTATCCAGGAATCCGATGCCGGATACCTCAATTACAAGCGCGCTGTCGATGTTATTTCCGATTTGTCGGGCATCTCCCGGGAAGAGGCCAAGAAGCGCCTGAAAAAAAACGGCCGCAAAGACCCGGAGACGATCTCCCGATTCATGGAGCGATATGATATCAAGCCGGTAAGCCCGCTCTACACCAGCGCCGATGCCGAGCATGCCCTGACGTTTTTTTCCGGACAGCCGTATAATGAGCCGTTTACCATCGGCAGGGATATGACATGCACGTTTTATGAAGCCGGCCATATTCTGGGATCCGCCATTTCCGTGATCAAGGCAAGGGAGAACGGAAGGGACTTTACCATCGGCTACACGGGCGACCTGGGGCGGTTCGACAAGCCCATCATCCGGAACCCGGCAAGGGATTTTTCCGCCTCCGGACATGAAATCGATCTGCTGCTCCTTGAAAGCACCTACGGCAACCGAACGCACGAACCGGTGGCGGACATGGCCCCCCGGTTGAAAAAAATCATCATCGACACCGTCGAACGGGGCGGCACCCTTTTGATCCCGGCCTTTGCCTTCGGCCGGACCCAGGAGCTGCTCTATACCATCCATGCGCTTTACAATCAAAATGAGGTGCCCAAAATTCCGGTGTACGTGGACAGTCCCCTGGCAACCCGGATTACCAAGGTTTTTGGCGAGCACCCGGAAGTATATGACAAGGAGACCCACCGGGTTTTTCTTGAAAACGGCATGAATCCGTTTATGTTTTCCCAGCTTCAGTTCGTTGCCTCCGTGGAAGAATCCATGGCGCTGATGCGCGAGGAGAAACCGCATATCGTCATCTCCGCAGCGGGAATGTGCGAGGCTGGACGAATTCTTCATCACCTGCGGCACAAGATCCACAACGCCAAAAACACCGTCCTGATCGTCGGCTACATGGCGCAGCATACCCTTGGACGCCGCATTCTTGAAAAAGGCGGCGAGTACCGCGATTCGGGACGGCAGGGAGAGCCGCCGGCCGTGCGTTTCATGGGCAAGGAATACCCCTTGAAGGCGCACGTGGAAAACGTGGACGGTTTTTCCGCCCACGCTGACAGGGATGAAATGCTCCGGTTTTTGAAAGATTCCAACCTGAAAATCAAACAGATCGCCCTTGTCCACGGGGAGGAAGACCAGCTCTCGGCTTTTGCAGAAACCCTTACGGCCGAAGGGTACGCTGTTATGGTTCCGCGCTATGGCGAATCCCTCAAAATCGGGTAGCGTCGTTTCCCCAGCTCTTCCGGTATCGGGGTCGGTATCGGTATCGGGGTCGCTATCGGTATCGGTACCCGGGTCGAATTCGATTCCCGAAAATCTGATTGTATATCTTCCCCCTTCCTGTTGCCGTTCTCCGCATCCCCCCCTCTTTGCTCTTAGTATTTAGAATCACATAAATATTTTATCTTTAATGACGATTTTTCCTTGACAATCTCAGTGAATACTATAGATTTGTATTAAATGGTGGAGCAAAGTGGATATTTATGGAGGGATATGTTCCGGGGAAGCTCATATCACACAATCGATGCAAAGGGGCGCATTATCATCCCGGCCCGGTTCAGGGAGCTTGTTTCCCGAAATGGCGGGGATGGCCTGATACTGTCCGGCATGGACGGCGGCCTGGTTGCATATCCCTATGAAAAGTGGTCGGAGGTCGAAGACAAGATCCTCCGGCTCGCAGAGAAAAGCACCGCCATGCGTCGTTTCCGGAGGGTTTTCATCGGCGGTTCATCCGATTGCCCCCTGGATAAAAACGGCCGTATTCTCGTTCCACCCTCCCTGAGGCAATACGGGAACCTGGAAAAAGACATTGTCCTGGTAGGGGTCCTCGATCATTTTGAAATCTGGGCAAGGAGCAAGTGGGATGCGGAGAATCGGAGACTTGAAGAAGAGGACATGCAAAACGAGGAGGTTTTAAACGAAATAGCCAAACTGGGACTGTAACGGTATGCCATATCGACACGTTTCCGTAATGCGCGATGAAGCTGTTTCCCTGTTGAGCTGCGCGCCGGGAAAGACCATTGTCGACTGCACCCTTGGCGGGGGAGGGCATGCTGCTGCCATTCTGGAAAAAATATTGCCGGACGGGATGCTACTTGGCATCGACCAGGACATCAAGGCGATTGAAAACGCCCGGCAGGTTTTGCATGCGTATGCTTCAAATATTTACCTGGTTCATGACAATTTTGTAAATCTTCCGTTTATTCTTTCCCGTATCGATATCGGCGCCGTGGACGGCATACTGGTCGATCTCGGTCTTTCCCTGTACCAGATAAAATCCTCCGGCCGCGGTTTTACCTTCAGCGAGGACCAGCCGCTCGATATGCGCATGAATACGAACAATGCGGTTACCGCGGCAGCCATTGTCAATGAATCGGAAAAAGAAGCGCTTGAAGCCATTTTCCGGGATTACGGGGAAGAAAGATGGGCCGGCCGGATTGCGACAAAAATCGTTGAAAGGCGGCGCCAGTCGGAAATCGTTTCCACCGGGGAATTGGTCGATATCATATCTGGTGCGGTACCGAAGGCGGCCGCGGCAAAAAGCCGTATCCATCCGGCGACGCGGATATTCATGGCGCTTCGGATTGCCGTGAACAAAGAACTGGAAGTGCTCGACGCCTTTCTCGACAGTGCGGTCGATCAGCTGGCCCCTCATGGCCGGATCGCGGTGATTTCTTTCCATTCGCTGGAGGACCGGATCGTGAAACACCGGTTCCGTGATATGGCCGAAACATGCAAGTGTCCTAAAGAACTTCCGGTATGCGTCTGTACGCATAAACCGAAACTCAAGCTGGTTGCCCGCAAACCGTTCCGTCCGTCGGAAGAAGAAGTAAAAGTCAATCCCATGTCCAGAAGTGCCGTTATGCGGGTTGCGGAGAAGCTGCCGACGGCGGAAACCGGGGAAGAAATGTGAGGCCCTTGCCGTCATGAGCGAATTGAAAGCAAAAAACAGAAAGCGGAAACAGGAAATATTTACCCCCCAAAGGATCGTTTTCGCCATGGCGTTTCTCTTATGCTTTCTGGTTGCCGCTTTTTTTGATGTATGGTGCGGCGTTCAGTCCAGACGGATGGGGTACGAAATTGTTCAGGCCAAAACCCAACGGGAAAACCTTTTGGAATTTCAAAAGAAACTGACTATCGAAAAAGCGCGACTCACCTCTCCCCAGCTGCTGCGGAAGGTTGCTGCCACCGAGTTGGCGCTTGAGACGCCGAAATCCGAACAGGTCATCGTCGTGCCATGAAACAAAGGGATAATGAAAAGCAGGCGGTAGCGAAGCGTAACCGGCGCATCCGAATTGTCGGCATCGTATTTACGTGCTGCTTTATGGTTGTTGCGGCAAGGGCCATATATCTGCAGGCGTTTGCAGGTGATGCGCTTTCTGTCCGCGCTGTTCGGGAATACAAAAGAGATTATGAAAGCACCGGCAGAAGAGGCAATATTTATGACGCCCGGTTCCGGGAGTTGGTCGTCACCGCAGGTGTAGTTTCCATTGCCGCCCGGCCGTCCAAGATAAAAAATCCTACAGAGGCGGCGAGGATTATCGCCGGTGTACTGGGTATGGATAAAAACCGTGTGAAGCAGAACCTTTCCGCCCAAAAGCCGTTTGTCTGGATCAAGCGGGATGCATCCCCGGCGCAGGCTGCGGAGATCTCGGCGGCGATTCCGGAAGGTCTTGAGTTTATAGAAAACCATTCCAGAATATACCCAAACCGGCAATTGGCGGCGCAGGTGCTGGGATTCGCCGGTGTCGACGGGAACGGGTTGGAAGGCATAGAATATTATTATGACGACTACCTGAGGGGGAATACCTACCGGGAGACTGTGGTCAGAGATGCACTGGGACGAATATTTCAGCAGGAGGAGGCGTCCGGGCCCGAAACCGATGGCAAAAGCCTCGTTTTAACCATTGATGCCAACATGCAGAATATCGCAGAGCAGGCCATCACAAGGGCGGTTCGCCTTCACAACGCCCGATCGGCAATTGCGGTGGCCATGGTTCCCCGTACGGGTGAAATAAAGGCGATCGCCAATTATCCCACGTTCAACCCGAATGCTTTCGGCCGTTTCCCGCGGAGCACATGGCGCAATCGCGCGTTGACCGATTCCTTCGAGCCTGGTTCGACGCTGAAAATTTTTACCGCCGCCGCCGCCATGGAATCGGGTATTGATCCAGAGCGTTCATTCGTGGATTGCGAGGACGGCCGCTACCGCATCGGGAGAAACGTGATCCATGACGTTCATCCTCATGAAGAGCTCAATCTTAACGAGATCATTCAATATTCCAGCAATATCGGAATCGTTAAAATCTCCGAAATGATCGGTCCGGAAGCCCTGTACGCGACGCTTCGCCGTTTCGGGTTCAGCCGGAAGACCGGTATCGACTGCCCGGGGGAGATCGCCGGGATTCTTCGGCCGTACCAGTCCTGGCGGAAGATCGACAATGCGACCATCGCCTTCGGCCAGGGTGTTACGGTGACCGCGATTCAGCTGGTGAATGCCGTTGCCGCCATCGCCAATGATGGGGAGCTCATAAAGCCGAGAATCGTAAGCGAAATAAAGAATCCGGACGGAAGTGTTTTCAGGCGGTTTGAACCCGAGACCCTTCGGCGGGCCGTTAGCCCGGCCATCGCAAAGCAACTCCGGGAGATGATGAATGCGGCCACGGACAGGGAAGGTACCGGTTCCCGGGCCGTGCCGGACGGGTATACCGTTTGCGGAAAGACGGGAACGGCCCAGATTTTAAATGCCACCGGAAATTACAAAAACAGCGACTATTATGCCATTTTTGTGGGTTTTTCGCCTGCCCGCTCGCCGGAACTGGCCGTGCTGGTGGCCATAGAGGCGCCGCGGGGGAAATATTACGGCGGGGAAGTGGCCGCCCCGGTATTCGAGGAAATCGTGCGAGAAAGTTTCAATTACATGAACGTACCGCCGTTGCATGCATCCCCCTTTCTCATCAAAGAGGATGGAAAGCCGGCATGAAGCTCTCAGCCCTCATAGAAGCCGTCCAACCGCTGCAGGTAATTCCCGGCGCCGCGGCGGAAACGGATCCGGAAATAGAGCGCATCTGTTACCGTTCCGACAGGGTCGGCCGAGACGCCGTATTTGTCGCCATAAAGGGGGCAAGCGCGGATGGGCATTCCTATGCGGCGGATGCGGCCGGCAGAGGGGCGGCGGCGGTGGTCGCTGAAAAACCGGTTGAGATCGATGCGCCGGTGATTCTGGTGGAAGATGCCAGGCGCGCCATGGCGATCATGGCCGACGCGGTTTACGGCGCACCTTCATCCCGTCTGACGCTTATCGGGATTACAGGCACCAACGGCAAGACCACAACCGCGTGTCTTCTTGAGCATATATTGAAAGAAAGCGGGTTCAAAACCGGTGTTATCGGAACCATCGACAGTCATTTCGGCAATACGGTCATGGCCGGTACGCTGACAACCCCCGAAGCACCGGATCTTCAGGCGACGCTCGTGCAAATGGCAGATGCCGGAGCGACCCATGTCATCATGGAGGTCTCTTCCCACGGGATCGTTCAGAACCGGATACTCGGCTGCCGTTTTGACGTGGGCGTATTTACGAACCTGAGCCAGGACCACTTGGATTTTCACGGAAACATGGATGCCTATCGAGAGGCGAAAACCGCTTTTTTCACCGGGTATATGAACAGCCGTTCCACCGCGGTGATCAATTGCGATTCCGAAGAGGGCATTCGGCTCGCCGGTCGGCTGAAAAAGGGGAAAACGCTGTTTCTTGGGACCGGTGCCGTATCCGGACGGGGGGGTGGCGGCGATTTGGCGTACGATCTGGGGGCGGAAAATCTTTTCTTCGACGAGGCGGGGGTTTCCGGGCGCATGGTGCTGCCGTCAGGGCGTATTGATTTTCACAGCCCCCTCGTCGGGCGCTTCAACCTGGAAAATATCCTTTGCGCGGCCGGCGCCGCATATGCGCTGGGGGCGGATCCTGCATCCATGAGAAACGCGATTGAAACCTTTGCCGCCGTGCCGGGACGCCTGGAGAAGGTCGAAAACGCTTCGTCAAGGCATGTGTTCGTGGACTATTCCCACACACCGGAGGCGCTGGAAAACGTATTGGGCGCATTGAGGGGGATCGTCCCCGGGCGGTTGATATGCATATTCGGCTGCGGCGGGGATCGGGATCGCGGCAAACGGCCGCAGATGGGGGAAATCGCCGCGGCCCTGGCCGATTTGGCAATCGTCACCTCGGACAATCCCAGAACCGAGCACCCGGATGCGATCATAGCGGATATCCTGGCCGGGGTTAGGCGTACCGGCAGTACTGAAATTGAAAGGGGGCGCCTTGATTCCCGGTTTGAAAACGGGTCGTATACCGTGGTACCGGACCGTTCGAGCGCCATCGACCTGGGCATCGGCCTTTCTCGCCCGGGGGACGGGGTGCTGATCGCCGGAAAAGGTCATGAAACATACCAGATCATCGGCCGGAAAACCATTGACTTTGATGACCGGGTGCACGCAAAAACGGCCCTGGCCCAGTATGGGATGAACTAAATGGCGACACCGATACCGTGGACAATCAGGGAAATTCTGGACGCAACCGGCGGGGAGGCGCTGTCCGCCGGCTGTCCAGCACCGTTTCCCGGCATTTGCATCGACTCCCGGAAAATTCAGCCCAGGGAGGTTTTTGTCGCCATAGAAGGTCCACGGTTTGACGGCCATGATTTTATCGATGCGGTGGTCGAAAGCAGGGCCGGCTGCCTGGTCCTCCGCCGCGACAAGGCGACCCGTTTCAGCCATCTGGACTTGAAAGCCATGGGGATTTGCTGCATTGCGGTAGATGACACCGTAAATGCGCTGGGCGACCTGGCGTCCTACCGGCGAAGGCAGGCGGACATCCCGGTGGTCGCCATCACCGGATCGACCGGCAAGACCACCACGCGGGAAATGACGGTGTCCATCTGCCGCCGCCAGTTTGAAACGCTTTCAACGAGCGGCAACTTTAACAATGAAATCGGGCTTCCCCTGACATTGTTCAACCTGGCAACCGATCATCGCCTGGCCGTCGTGGAACTCGGCATGAACCATCCGGGTGAAATCCATCGCCTGTCCGCCATCTGCAGCCCCGATATCGGCGTTATCACCAATATTGGACCGGCGCATCTCGAAGGGCTCAGGGACGTGGCGTCCGTTGCCAAGGCAAAGGGGGAGTTACTGGAAAATATCCGTCCAGGCGGTACGGCGGTTATCAACGCGGATGATGCATACGCCCGGAAATTGACGGCGATGGCAAAAACCGATGTCGTCCTTTTCGGTAGCGGGGCGGATGCATCGATCCGTTCCGAGAATATCGAGAGACAGGAAGAGGCGGTTTCCTTCGTGCTGGTCATGCCGGGTAAAAGGGTTGATGTCACGCTTACCGTATCCGGTTCATTCATGGTGCAAAATGCCCTGGCCGCGGCCGCAGCCGCGCATCTGCTGCAAATCCACCCTGAAACAATCAAGGCGGGCCTGGAAAGCTTCCGCCCCGTGGAAGGGCGGATGATGATCTACAGAACCGACAACGGGGCCTATATAATTGATGACACCTATAATGCCAACCCCATGTCCATGGCGGCCGCGATCAACGCGCTGGCGGACTTTTCCGGAAAGGGAAAAGGTGTCCTGGTAGCGGGGGACATGCTGGAGCTGGGGGAACAGGCGGCGTACTACCATGAGCAAATCGGGAAGATCGCCGCCGGCGCCGGGCTTTCCCGCATGTACCTTACGGGCGCACACGCCGGGCAGATGGCCCATGGGGCAAAAGCGGCCGGAATGTCGGGTAAGGGCATACTGATCGGGAGCAAAGCGGACATCGTCAAGGATCTTGCCAGCGTCCTCGAACCAGGCGACTGGGTCCTGGTAAAGGGTTCGCGGTCCACCGGTATGGAGGAAATCGTAGATCGCATGGCCGGGGATGCGCGGGTACGAAGGCCCGTTTTTCAACCTGAAGCCCAAGAAGAATAAGCGGATGCTTTATCAATTACTATACGGATTGCATGCAGAAATATCGGCCTTCAATGTCTTCCGGTATATCACCTTCCGGACGATACTCGGAGGATTGACGGCGTTTCTGCTGTGCTTCCTGGCAGGCCCCCTGGTCATCGGCTATATGCGCGAGAAGCAGATCGGGCAGTATATCCGCCGCCTGGGCCCCGAGTCGCACCAGGGCAAGGCCGGCACACCGACCATGGGGGGTGTTTTGATCATCGTGTCCGTCATTGCCGCGACCCTTTTGTGGATCGATTTGAAAAGCTATTACATGTGGATCGTGATGTTTGTGGTGACCGGGTACTGCCTGATCGGATTTGCGGACGACTTTTTGAAGCAGATACTGAAACGAAACAGGGGGCTGCGCGGTTGGACGAAGTTTTCCATGCAGGTTGTCATCGCGGCGGTAGCAGGGCTTTTGCTCTACTGCTATCCGGAATTTTCAAGCCGGATTACGATTCCGTTTGTTAAGGGGTTTTCACCGGATCTCGGACCGTTTTATGTGCTGTTTGCCGTGCTCGTCATCGTTGGGGCCTCCAACGCGGTCAACCTCACGGACGGATTGGACGGTCTGGCCATCGGCCCGGTAATTATCGCGGCGGCCACGTACATGCTTTTTGCATACGTGGCGGGGCATTCCCAGATCGCGCAGTACCTGCAGATCAACTACGTGGCCGGCGCAGGCGAGTTGACAATCCTGTGCGGTTCATTGGCGGGGGCCGGGCTGGGATTTCTCTGGTTCAACGCCTACCCGGCGCAGATATTCATGGGGGATGTGGGGTCGCTGCCGCTGGGGGCGGCGCTGGGCGTCATCGCCGTTATCACCAAGCAGGAAATCCTGCTGGTCATTGTCGGCGGCGTTTTTGTCATTGAGGCGATTTCGGTGATTCTCCAGGTGAGTTATTTCAAGCTCACCGGCGGCAGGCGGATTTTCAAAATGGCCCCGCTACACCACCATTTTGAATTGAAGGGATGGGCGGAATCAAAAGTGATCATACGCTTTTGGATTATTGCCATTCTTTTTGCGTTGATTTCGTTTTCAACCTTGAAACTCAGATAACAGAGCGCAGGTATTACAGGTTTATGGAACTGAAAGGCATGCATACGGTTGTTTTCGGGCTGGGCAAAACAGGGGAGGCCCTGGTGCGTTTTCTCCTTGACAGGGGCGCCCGCGTCACCGTTACGGACAGCCGGCCTGCCGAGCTTTTGAAAGAAGCCCTGGAAAGAACCCGCGGCCTGCCGCTAGAAATGAAGCTCGACGGACATGACGACCGGGTTGTCGAAAATGCGGACCTGGTCGTTTTAAGCCCGGGCGTACCGCATACCCTGGCCTGCATTGAGCGGGCGGAACAATCCAATATACCCGTCATCGGGGAAATCGAGCTGGCCTGGCGATTTATAGACGATCCGGTGGTCGCGGTTACCGGGACAAACGGGAAATCGACTACAACCCGGCTTGCGGCGCGAATGCTGGAGCACTCGGGCAGAAGTGTTTTCCTTGGCGGCAATATCGGTAAACCGCTGGCGGAATACCTCAATGAAAACAAACGGTCGGATGTCGTTGTCATCGAGGTGAGCTCCTTTCAGCTTGACACCATTGTCCATTTCCGGCCGGAGGTCGGCGTGCTGCTGAACATCACGCCGGATCACCTGGACCGGTATGCGGATTTTACCGCGTACGCCATGTCCAAGGCCAGGCTTTTTGAAAACCAGCTTGCCGGGGATACGGCCGTTCTGAACGCCTCCGACCCGGAGGTCATGCGGGTGACCCGGGGAATCCAGAGCCGTTGCTGCACCTTCAATGGAAATACGTCAAAACCTTGCAGTGCGTCGGTTTCGGACGCAGGTATTTTCATCCATACAGCCGATGGTGTCCAAATAGCCATTGATAAAACCATGGTCCCGATGAGGGGGCGTCACAATCTGGAAAACACCGCAGCCGCGGCTTTGGCGGCCCTGGCAGCGGGGGGTACCAAAGAAGGGGTCCTTTCCGGGCTTGCCGGATTTGCGCCCGATCCCCATCGCCTGGAATTTGTGGCGGCTGTTGACGGGGTATCCTATTACGACGACTCAAAGGGGACCAACGTGGAAGCCGCAGCCAGGGCGGTGGAGGCAATGGATGGGCCGGTGATTCTGATCGCCGGCGGCAGGGATAAGTTCGGGGGGTACGAGGCGCTGCGGGAGCCGGTCAGAAAGCATGTCAAGGCCCTGATTGTCATGGGGGAGGCGGCGCCGTCGATTTCACGGAGCCTCGGCGACATAGTTGACACCCGGCATGCCGCATCCATGTCGGAGGCAGTAACAATTGCATCCCGCCTCGCCCGGCCCGGGGACAGGGTACTTCTTTCACCGGCCTGTTCCAGTTTCGACATGTATGAAAATTATGCGGCCCGCGGAGAGGATTTTAACCGCGCCGTCGCGGTTTTGGAGAAAGAAGCCATATGAGGGAAGCCCGAACATATAACCCGGCGGCCTGTTTTGATCCTGTGCTGCTGTTTTCCGTGACGCTGTTGAGCGGCATCGGCGCCATCATGGTATACAGCGGAAGCAGCGAACTTGCGCTCCGGCAGTTCGGCAGCGAGTATTATTTTTTTTCCCGGCAGCTTGCGTACCTGGGGATCGGGATGGCCGGCATGACCGTTGCCTGTCTGGTCCCCTACGGCATCTATCGGCCCTTGACGTACGGATTTCTGCTTCTTGCGCTGGTCCTCCTGGGCGCGCTGATGATAGACGGTGTGGGGCAAACGGCCGGCGGCGCGACCCGGTGGCTGCGCGTATCGTGGATATCGTTTCAGCCGGCGGAGTTCGCCCGGCTGGCCCTGATTATCTTTCTGGCGTACTCGTTGACCAAAAAGCAGCTTCAGGTGGAGCATGCCGCAATCGGATTTTTCCCCCACGTTATCGTGCTGTTTTTGTTTACGGGGATGATCATGATGCAGCCGGATTTCGGCACTATTGTCATTTTCTGGATGATGGCCTGGATCATCATGTTTGTCGGGCGGGTGCCGGTTCTGCACCTGATTTCGGCGCTTTTTCTGATGCTGCCGTTTGCCCTGTGGCTGTTGTTTTCGGCGGAATACCGGATAAAGCGGTATATCACCTTTCTCGATCCATGGAAATACCCGCTTGACGATGGATACCAGATCATTCATGCCATGATGGCCTTTAATTCCGGCGGAATTTTTGGAAAGGGCCTCGGAGAAGGCTACCAGAAGCTGTTTTATCTGCCGGCCCCCCATACGGATTTTATTTTTTCGGTAATGGGGGAGGAAGGGGGGCTGCTCCTGGTCCTCGCCGTAATCGCCCTGTTCCTGGTGATTCTGTGGCGGGGACTGCAGATTGCCGCTGCGGCGAATGACTGTTTCGGCTCGTTTCTGGCTTTCGGCATTACGATATCCATTACGCTTCAGGCAATGATCAACATGGGGGTGAATCTCAGCCTTCTGCCGACCAAGGGGCTGACGCTTCCCTTTCTCAGCTTCGGGGGGTCTTCCCTGGTCTTTAACCT
>JAWOAV010000011.1:0-47074 GCA_046498365.1 Desulfosalsimonadaceae bacterium | reverse complement strand
AAGGGCTTGCAGTGGCGGATTGACACGGGCTTTTCATTCGATTATAGAAGCAGGTTGTAGGTTGTACGTTGCAGGTTATCGGTTGCAAACAATAATACAAGGATATTCCATGATAAAGATCAATGAGAACTATTTGAAGCTCCAGGCGTCGTATCTTTTTTCCACGGTTGCAAAAAAGATCAGTGCGTTTTCTGAAAAAAATCCGGGCCGGGAAATCATCCGCCTGGGCATCGGCGATGCCACCCGGGCGCTTCCGCCGGCCTGCATCGCCGCGTTTCACCGGGCGGTGGATGAGATGGCGGATGACGCCACGTTCCGGGGATACGGGCCCGAGCAGGGCTACCTTTTCCTCCGCGAAAAAATCGCCGAAAACGACTTTGCGGCGCGGGGGGCTGAGGTGGCGTCCGACGAAATCTTTATCAGCGACGGGGCCAAGTGCGATACCGGAAATTTCCAGGAAATCCTTTCCACCGATATCACGATCGCCATTCCGGATCCGGTCTACCCGGTGTACGTGGACACCAACGTCATGGCGGGACGAACCGGGGCTGCCAGAAACGGCCGGTTTGAAAACCTCGTCTACATGGAATGCACCGATCAAAACGACTATATCCCGAAAATTCCGGAAGAACCGGTGGACCTGGCCTACCTCTGCTTTCCCAACAATCCGACCGGGGCGACCATTACAAAAGAGGCCCTGGGGCAATGGGTGGACTGGGCTACGGAAAACAAGGCCCTGATTTTATACGATGCCGCCTACGAGGCCTTTATCCGGGACGATACCATGGTGAAGTCCATTTACGAAATTCCCGGTGCCCGCAAGGTGGCGGTCGAATTTCGCAGTTTTTCCAAAACCGCCGGTTTTACGGGTACGCGCTGCGCGTTCACGGTCGTCCCGAAAGAATGCATGGCATATGACGCGGCCGGCACCGCACACTCCCTGCACAGCCTCTGGAACCGCCGCCACAGCACCAAGTTCAACGGCGTGTCCTATCCGGTACAGCGGGCCGCAGAAGCGGTTTACACTCCCCAGGGAAAGCAGGAAGCCGCGGAGATTATCGCCGGCTACATGACCAATGCTGACCGGATCCGCCGGGAAATGGACGATCTCGGGTATGCGTACGCAGGCGGACAGCATTCGCCGTATGTCTGGATCGATGCCAAAACCGACTCCTGGGACCTGTTCGACCGGCTCCTCAACGAGGCCGGCGTGGTATGCACGCCAGGGGCGGGTTTCGGCACGTGCGGGAGCCGTCATATCCGGCTCAGCGCCTTCAACACCCATCAAAACGTGGAAACGGCCATGAACCGCATCCGCGAAGCGCTGAAGGCATCGTGATTCCACTTATAGCACCGCGGCGTTGATGCGGGAGCAAAGGCCGGGGTCGGAGCGGACCGGATGTCCATCAACACCGATCACCGGCACGGCGCCCATAAGGGCGTTGGTCAGCAGGATGGCATCGAACCCGGAGAGATCCGCCGGCATCAGCTTTCTTTTTTCAAGGAGAAACCCTTTACCGGAAAGGTATGCCGCCACCTGCTGCTGCATGATCCCGGGCAGCACGTGGTCCGATGCCGGCAGGACCGCTTTTTCCCCCTGTATACAGAGGATATTGGCGGTATTGGTTTCGGAAACGGATCCGTCCGGGTTCAAAACGACCGCTTCGTCCGCCCCGTTTTGCCGCGCCCATTTGCCGGCCAGGTAATAATAGAGGTAGTTCAGGGTTTTGTGGTCCGCCAGGGGGGTTTGCCGGGGATGGGGGTAGACGGCGATGTCGAGCCCTATTTTCTGCAGCACGTCGAGCCGGTGACGGGCGCAGCCGGCCGTTACGACGATATTTGCGGAAAAGGGCGCATTTTCACCGTCATCCCGGCAAGAAGCCATTATTTTTACCCGCGCCAGCGTATTTTCCAGCTGGTTTGCCGCTACTACGCTGTCAATGACGGCCGGCCATGTCAAATCCGGAACAGGGGCGTCAAACAGGGCGCGCCAGGTGTTGTTCAACCGCGCAGCATGCGCATCCAGATTGTTCGGCACCCCCCGGTTTACCCGGATGGTTTCGAAAAATCCATACCCGTACTGTACGCCTTTGTCGGTTGCTGCTAGCCGGACATCCGATTCCGGCACAATGGCGCCGTTGTACCAGGCCTTGGTCGATTCGGTTTCAGGCCCGCCGCCGTCGCGGCCGGCTTTTTCAAAAAGCCCCATGATGCTGCTCCCCTTGTGAAGGGTTTCCTCGTACTCGTCGGCCGGGTCGGAGTCGAAGACCACCCCCCCGCCCACAGAAAAATAAATCCGCCCGCCTACCACCGTTGCCGTCCGGATGGCGATGGAAAGATCCATGGTGTCGTGAAAACCGATGTAGCCGATGGAGCCGGTATAAATATGCCGCCGGCAAGGTTCCATCTCATCGATGATTTCCATGGCCCGTATCCGGGGGCAGCCGGTTATGGAACCGCCCGGAAACGCCGCCCGGATGATGTCCACACTGTCCTTTGCCTCCATGAGCGTTCCCTCGATGACCGAAACCAGGTGAAACACGTTTTTGTAGGCCTCCAGGCGCCGGTGATCGACCACCCGGACGCTCCCCCCGGCGCACACCCGGCCAAGGTCGTTTCTCAGCAAATCGACGATCATGGACAATTCCGCGTCGTCTTTGGCGCTTTTCAAAAGCGCTTCCGCGTTGTTGCGGTCCTGCGCCGGACTTTTTCCCCGCGGCCGGGTCCCCTTGATCGGGCGGGTTTCCACCCGATTCCCCCGGCGCTGCACAAACCGCTCCGGGGATGTGGACACGATCCGGTGCCCCCCCGCGTTCACGTAGGCGTAAAAGGGCGCCGGTGCCTTTTCAAAAAGCGTCCTGAACATGCAAAAGGAAGACCCGTAAAAGGCTCCTTCAAACCGCTGGGACAGGTTCACCTGGTAGATGTGCCCGGAAAAGATATAGTCTTTGATTTTATCCACTGCCGTCATGTAGGTGCCGCGGGAAAACGCCGAGGCAAACCCTTTGCTGTCCGTTGAAAAACCGGCGCCCCCCATCGCCGGAAATACGGGGGAATCCGGGGGATACGCGGGCAGCGAGGTTTCGAGCCCCTGAAAAAAGGCCCCCCGGTCGGCATCCAAGGTGTCGCCTTTTCCCTTTTTCCGTACCGGTATATGAAGGTGCCGTTTCCCGGTGGTTTTGTCTTCGACAAGTATGGCGGAAGGCGCGTACATGCAGAGCAGCGGCATCCCGAGATCGTCTATGGTGGTTCGGGGAAGGGTTTCGATAAAATCCTTGAGGTCGTAGGAGAGGTATCCAAAAAGGCCGGCGGCAACGGGACCGGGAATTTCTGCTTCGGGAGCGTCCAACGGCCGGTTTCCATTGAAAAGCCCGTATTGCGCTACAATGGCTTTTAAAAGATCAAGGGGACCGGCGGCAACGGCCATCTCTTTTCCCGGCAATATCACTCGGTTTGTTGCACCATGGCTTTGGATCGTCAGCCAGGGGTGTACGGCAAGAATGTGATACCGGGCGCAATCCATGCCGCCGCCGCTCATCAGGACCACAGTCCCTTCAAGGTCCGCAAATTTTTCCGCAATGTCGATGAAAGGCGCCTCCAGGGAAAAACGCTCCGTGTGGATCCGCTGGATTGTGCCGGTATGGGGGAAAAAATCGGGTATGCGGTTCATGGTTGTTCCTTAAAGACACCTTTGCTTACAGGTATCCTTATCATATTGCCGACAGCGTTTTTACCACAGAGGACACAGGGGATACACAGAGATTCACAGAGAAAAGCATACGAGCGAACTCAATGTTTCGCAAGAAAGCAGCCATCCTGTCCACTGTAGCGGGGGCAGAAAGCCGACGGGTTGTCAAGGACGCCGGCCAGAGGCCCGGTTTTCAGAAAATTTTCCACCAGGGTGAAGCCGTATTCGGTCATGAAGCTTTCCGGGTGAAACTGCACGCCGTAGAGTTTCAGCCCCGGATGCCACAGGCCCATGACCACGCCGTCTTCCGCGTGCGCGTTGACCAATAGGCCCTCTCCCTTTGCGTCCACCGCGAGGGAGTGATACCTTGCCGCGGTAAACGGCTCGGGCAGGCCGGAAAAAAGCCCTGTACGGTCATGAAAAATACGGCTGGTCTTTCCGTGAACCGGTACGGGGGCGTTTACCGTTTTGCCGCCGAAGGCCTCGTTTATGCTCTGCATGCCCAGGCAGACGCCGAAAACCGGAATTTTACCGGCCGCCCGCTTGACCAGATCCACGGATATGCCCGCGTTTGCCGGGTCCCTGGGGCCGGGGCTCACCAGAATATAATCGGGTTTTGCACCAAACACGCCGTCAACGGGAATCCGGTCCGCGCGGTATACGCGGATATCCAGATCATACAGCATGAACATCTGCACCAGGTTGTGGGTAAAGGAATCGTAATTGTCAATGACGATCAGCCTGCAAGGCATAACCCCTTTTTCCTCCGCCAATTTTGACGACTTCGCAAAAAGTCCAATATCTGCGTTGCGCGCAATTTTTGAAGAATCTCACGTACGGCTAAGTACGCTCAATTCTTCAAAAATTGCACGCGCCTTGATCTTGAACTTTTTTCAAAGCCGTCTGATCACGACTTTTTACAGGAGCATCAATTTTTTACGGGCAATGGACAAACTGCGGCACAAAAAAAACGCCGCCCCAAGAGTCTGGGTGGCGCTTTGCCTATTACATAACTCTATATTTATGGTCATATATTGTCGTAAGCGGTACCATAACAAACAAAAAACCTGTATTGCAAGAATTTTTCATTTCATGGGCGCCGTCCCCCTTTTTTTTCGTTGCTTTTCTCTATGAATCTCTGTGTCTCCCCTGTGTTCTCTGTGGTAAAAAACCACCCTCCCCACATTTTCTACCCCTCTTGATCGTTTTTTGAAATGGCTTGTAGCTATTTTACAAACCGCAAAAGAATGCCTATTGTATTTCCGTTTGATATCCAACCGTTTGCAATGGTATAACCCATTGACGGTGAAACATCTTTTTTACATAAAAAGCGAGGAAATACCGGTTTGACAACGACTTCAGCGGACAAGCTGCAGGATCTGCTCGATCAGTTTTCAGGCGCCGACCACGTCCTGATCCTGATCAATGCGGACCCGGATTCAATCGCGAGCGCCATGGCGCTGGAGCGGCTTTTGTGGCGCAGGGTCACCCGGATCAACATCTCCAACATCAACACCATTACGCGGCCGGACAACATGGCCATGATCCAGCTCTTCGACGTGACCCTGATCCATATCAGCAAAATCGATCCGCACCTCTATAACAAGATCGCCATTGTCGATTCCCAGCCCCACCACAACGACAGTTTCAAGGGACGGGACTACACGGTCATTATCGACCATCACGAACCGGGAGAGAACACTGCGGCCTTTTCGGACATCCGCCCCGATTACGGCGCCACGTCGTCCATCATGACCGAATACCTCAAGCGGGCCAAAATCAAACCTTCCGAAAGAATCGCCACCGCCCTGTTTCACGGGATAAAAAGCGATACCCGCAATTTTGAGCGAATGGCCACGAATGCGGATATCCGCGCTTTCCAGTTTTTGTTCCGGCACGTGAACATCCACCTGGCCCGCCGCATCGAGCAGGTGGATCTGCGCATGGGTTTTCTGGATTACTTCAAGAAAGCCATAGAAGAAAAGGTGGTCGACGACACCCGGATCTTCATTCACCTGGGAAATGTGGAAAACCCGGATATATGCGTGCTCATCGGCGATTTTTTCATGCGGGTCAACACGGTTACGTGGAGCATCGTTTCCGGTGTGTATGAAGACAAGCTCATCATCATCCTGAGAAACGACGGCCTGCAGAAAGATGCCGGAAAACTGGCGAGCAAGCTGTTCGGAACAGCGGGGTCGGCCGGCGGGCACAAGGGCATGGCCAGGGCGGAGATCCCCCTGGAAAACATCCGAAACGACATGGAAAACCTGGAAAACGTTACGCTCCGAACATGGATTTACGACAAGATCAACGGTATACTGGCCAAATAAACGAACAAACAGTATAACAAACAAAGGGCAACCAGAATCCTCATGAAATACTATCCCGTATGCCTGGACATTAGAAACCGGGACTGCCTTGTGGTCGGCGGCGGCGCCGTAGCGCACCGCAAGGTGAAGACCCTTCTCGAATGCGGCGCGAACGTAACCGTCGTAAGCCCGGCTTTTGCCTCTGAAATGGAAGGTATGGATACGGAAAACCTCCGGATGATACGGCGCCCCTATGCCCCTTCCGACGTGAAGGGCCGCTTTCTGGTTATCGGGGCGACCGATGACGAGGCGGAAAACCGAAAAATCAGCCGCGATGCGGAAGACAACAACGTTTTATGCAATATCGCCGATCTTCCCGATGCATGCAATTTCATCCTTCCTTCCATTGTCAAAAGGGGGGATCTGCTCCTGGCAATATCGACCTGCGGCAACAGCCCCGCTTTTGCCAAGCACCTGAGAAAAAACCTTGAAAAAGCGTTTGGAGAGGAATATACCGAATTTCTCCAGCTCATGGGGGCCGTGCGAAAAAAACTCCTTGAAACGCGCCACGCCCCGGAAGAGCACAAACCGCTTTTTGAGGCATTGATCAACCAGGGCCTGCTGGAGATGGTAAAAGAAAAGAAAACAAAGGAAATCAACCAACTGCTTTATGACACCGTGGGGGACATCCTTGGCGACAGCTGCGATTACGAGAAGTTGATGGAGTGCGAATGATATACCTGCTGATCCTGATAATCGGGTTTTACCTGACCAGTTCCGCGTGCTACGGGGCCTTTCTTTTCATTCAGAAAGAACGTTGCGAGCAGGTGGGCTTTGCCCTTATGATTGCCGGGTTTGCCATCCATACGGTGCTCGTCGGCGCAAAAGCGCTCTATTTCGGCATTATTCCCGTACAAAACCTTCATGAAACCCTTTTGTTTTCCGCCTGGATTTTTGCAGCGGTTTTTCTGGCATTCAAAATGCTCTCCCGCCTGAAAGTTCTGGGCGTCTTTGCCGCCCCCCTGGTCACCCTCCTTTCCGCGGCGGCATTCATGGTGCCGGACCGGGCGGTTGAAATCGAAACCTCTCTTGCCAGCCTGTGGCTGATCGTCCATGTCGTGCTGATCTTCATCGGCATGGCGGCCCTGTCGCTTGCAGCCGGGACGGGCATTCTGTACCTGATTCAGAAGCGCAACATCAAGAGCAAAAAGCACCGGTTTTTTTTCAAACGGCTCCCCTCGCTGGAAATGCTGGACAGCACGGGGTACACGTTTGTTGTCATTGGTTTTTCAGCGCTCACGGCAGGATTGATCACGGGCTTTGTATACGCCCATACCGTGTGGGGGCGCTTCTGGAGCTGGGATCCCAAGGAAGTCTGGTCGGCGATCACATGGCTGATCTATGCCGCCCTGCTTCATGAAAGGCTCATGTCCAGGTGGCGCGGCAGCCGCGCGGCCATCCTGGCGATTATTGGTTTTGCAGCCATGCTTTTCACGTTTCTGGGAGTCAATTTCCTTCTGGAGGGCCATCACAATGAATTTACGAGATGGTAAAGCGGCAACCGGAAACAACATGCCCATGGCCCAAAAAGCAGAAGCCCTTCCCGAAATATTCTTAATCGGCATAAACCACGTGTCCGCGCCGGTGGAGATCCGCGAATGCCTGGCATTTTCCACGGAGCAGAGCGCGGCCGCCCTGGAGGAGCTGAAAAAATCAACGGCATTAAAGGAAATACTGATCATTTCCACCTGCAACCGGGTTGAATTCCTTTTTACCAGCCACTGTCCGGAAGAGGCCGTCCAAACCGTAATAAGCCGCCTTTCAGAGACGAAAGCCCTACCATCCCACCGTTTTGAACCGGCAATGTATATTCATTCCGGCAATGCGGCCGTTCGCCATGTTTTCCGTGTGGCCGCAAGCCTGGATTCAATGATTGTGGGCGAACCCCAGATTCTGGGACAAATAAAAGAGGCGTACCGGCTGGCAGTAAACAACAAGGCGACCGGCGTGGTGCTCAACCGGCTGCTTCACAAGGCGTTTTCCACCGCCAAGCGTGTGAGAAGCGAAACCGGCATCGGCGACCGGGCCATATCGATCAGCTACGCGGCGGTGGAGCTTGCCAAAAAGATTTTCGGCTCCCTGGAGGGGAAAACGGTCCTCCTGGTAGGCGCGGGGGAAATGGCGGAGCTCGCCGTGGAGCACCTGCACAGGAACCGGGCTTCCGGAAACCTGTATGTGGCCAACCGGACCTTTGACGTGGGCGTCGATCTGGCGCACCGGTTTTCCGGAGAGGCTGTCCGCTTCGAAGAAATCGGCGCCACGCTGACCCGGTCCGATATTATCATCAGTTCGACCGGCTCTCCGGGGTATGTAATCAGCCACGGCCTTGTCCGGCCCATTATGCGCAAAAGAAGAAACCGCCCCCTGTTTTTCATCGATATCGCCGTGCCCAGGGATATCGACCCGGAAATCAATCGCCTTGAAAACGCATACGTATATGATATTGACGACCTCCAGGGGGTTATTGAGGAGAATATCCACTCCCGGCAGAATGAATCCGTCAAGGCGGAACGCATCATCGACGAGGGTGTCATCCGCTTCAGGAATTGGCATGACTCCCTGGACGTGGTGCCGACCATAAAGCAGATACGCAGCAAACTCACGACCATCGCTGAAGCGGAGCTTGCAAAAACCCTTCCGTCCATGGGGCACCTTTCCGCCGAAGACGTGGAAGCGCTCAATAAAATGGTCGAATCCATCGTCAACAAATCGCTGCACGACCCGATTCTTTTTCTTAAAAACCCGGGGTCTCATCGCGACAAGTCATTATACATCGATGTTTTTCGAAAAATTTTCAACCTCGAAGACGATTGATTCCGCAGCAAGAATTTCCCTTTACAAGTGAATTTCGATTGTGGTAATGACTTCTATTTCAATAGTATGCTCATAATTTGCCCGCCGTGGCAGAAACGCGGTGTTGGGCTGTTTCAGCCGATTGTACAGCGCTTGCGGCAAAGAAAACTGTTAAAAGGAATTCTCCCATGAAGAAAAAAGATCTTGAATATTTCAAGGATCTCCTTACAAAAAGGCTTGAAGAACTTCTCAATCAAGCAGGCGATACCGTTTCGGAAATGAACAACTCAAAGGGGAATTTTCCGGATCCGACCGATCGGGCCGCATATGAAGCGGATCGAAATTTCGAACTCAGAATACGGGACAGGGAGCACAAGCTCATTAAAAAAGTGAAAAAGGCTCTGGATCGGATTGAAGACGGCTCTTTCGGCATCTGCGAAAAATGCGGCGATGATATATCGGTGGCCCGCCTCAAGGCAAGGCCTGTAACCACTTTGTGCATCGACTGCAAAACCAGCGAGGAAGCCCAAGAGAAGGCCCTTGGACTGTAGTTTCGGCAACATCGATCTCCACATTCATTCCACTTTCTCCGACGGGAGCCTCGACCCGGCACAGATTCTTGAACATGCCGTAAAAAAAGGGCTTTCGGCCATCTCGATTACGGACCACGATAATACTGCGGGGGCGTTGCAAGCCCTTTGCCACGGTATTCCCGAAACGCTTGAATTCATTGCCGGCATTGAGATAAGCGCTGCCTACCCCCCGTCTTTCGAAAATTCCGGGAGCCTCCATCTCCTGGGATACGGTATGGACCCCGAGCATCCGAAGCTGAACCAAATGCTGGAAAAGCAGCGCTCCGCCCGGTCCGGTCGCAACCCGCTTGTTATTGAAAAACTCAATGCCATGGGGATACCCGCAGACATTGACGCTGTTGTCGCGGCCACCGGAAAAAAAGACATTGCCAGGCCCCATATCGCCGATTTTCTGGTAAAAACCGGTTATGCAACCGACATCGACGACGCGTTCGACCGCTTTCTGGGGAGGGGAAAACCGGCGTATGTCGACAAGTACCGAATTCCCGCCGAAGATGCCATCCGGTTGATTCGGGAGGCCGGGGGCATCGCCGTTCTCGCCCACCCGATGCTGCTTTCCGAGGTCCTCTTTGAAGAGCGCCCGGAAGACTTTCCGGGGAAACGATTTGAAAGCCTGCTTGACACGCTGCTCTCTTACGGACTGGAAGGCATCGAAGCCTATTATCCCGGCCATACGCCTGCACAGACGTCGTTTCTCATAGAAACCGCCGGAAAAAGGGGGCTGCTTGTCACGGGCGGGACGGATTTTCACGGTGACATCAACCCGGACATCGAAATGGGGTCCGGCCGCGGCGACTTTTCCGTGCCGTACGACATCTTTCAAACCCTCAAAAACGCCCTCGCCCATGGATAACGCAGCATCAAAACTGGAAGATTCCCTTCTCTACCGGTTTTCACGCCCGGATTTATTGAAAACCGCCCTCTGCCACCGCTCCTATGCCTATGAACAAGCCACAAAAACGGATGACAACGAAAAGCTGGAATTTCTGGGGGATGCGGTGTTGAACCTGGTCGTCAGCCACATTCTCATGACCCGCTTTCCGGCCTTGAACGAGGGGGAGCTCTCCCGTATACGGGCAAGCCTGGTCAATGAAAACCGCCTGGCCGCAGTGGCCAGAAGCATTGACCTTGGAGCGTTCGTTCAACTGGGAAAAGGGGAGAGCAAGTCAAAGGGGAGCAAAAAAAAATCCATCCTGGCGGATACGTTTGAGGCCCTCATGGCCGCAGTGTATCTTGACGGCGGCTTCGGGCAGGCCTTTGATGTCATCGAACGCCTCTTTTCCCCCCATTTCAGCGCCATTGAAAAAACACCCCCCCGCTACGACTATAAAAGCCTGCTCCAGGAGATGGTCCAGAACCGGCATCTCCCGGTTCCCGAATACAACATCGCCGGCGCCGAAGGGCCCGACCATGACAAAACCTTTCATATAGTGCTCATGGTTTGCGGCATCGAAACCGAAGGCTTCGGGAAGAGCAAAAAGGCTGCCGAACAGGATGCCGCCAAAAAAGCGTTTGAAACCCTGTCGGAAGCGGGGGATGAAGAGGAGCCGCAGCGCTTCACCGAGAAGTGAGACCTCCGTTTCCCCTGGCGGATATGGCAATGATCGGCCAACGGGTATTGCAAACAGCCGTGAAAAAAAATGAACACCCGCAGCTCACAACATAACCCCGCGCGCCGGGGCCGGCCGTTTATCGTGCCGGTTTTCATTCCCCAGTCCGGATGTGCCCACAGGTGCGTTTTCTGCAACCAGCGGGCCATTACCGGCACGGCTGCCGCATTGCCGGATTTTGGCACGCTGGAACAAGAGATCCGCCGGTTTTTGGGGTACAGGCGGGAAGGACGCGCCAGAACCGAGATCTCCTTTTTCGGTGGCAACTTTTTGGGGCAGGATCCCGGTGTCATAAAAAAACTCCTGGACGCGGCATCCGGCTTTGTCCGGGCGGGAGAAGTAGACGGAATACGCTTTTCCACCCGGCCGGACACGGTAGACGAAAAAGGGCTCGATCTCCTTTCCGGTTACCCGGTCTCCACCGTTGAAATCGGCGCCCAGTCCATGGACGAGCGCGTGCTCGCCCTTGCCAAGCGGGGGCATTCCTCCGAAGACACGGTCCGTGCAGTCGCCCTTTTACAAAAGCGCGGCTATGACACAGGGCTGCAGATGATGGTGGGCCTCCCCGGCGAAAACGATCACTCGGCAATGGCGTCGGGCCGACGGATTGCAGCCCTTTCCCCGGATTTCGTGCGAATTTATCCGACCCTTGTCATCAAGGGAAGCCTCCTTGAAAAATGGTACGCCTCGGGCCGTTACACACCGCTTTCCCTTGACCGGTGCATGGAACAGGTACAATCGCTTTTCCGCTTGTTTTCCGAAAAAAACATCCCGGTTGCCCGCATCGGGCTCCAGGCGAACGAGGGGCTCGATACGGGCAGGGACCTTGTGGCGGGCCCGTATCACCCGGCCATGGGGCAGATGGTGGCATCCGGTGTCTTTTTTGACAAGGCGGCGGCATGTATCGAGGCATCTGGCGACGATTTTGGGGAAGGTATCGATCTGGTGGTGCATCCCCGGATGATTTCGACCATGCGGGGGCAGAAAAACAGCAATATTCTGCGCCTCAAGCGGCATTTTCCGCACCTTGGGCCTGTGAACGTGATCGGCGATCCCGGTATGAGCGAGGCGTCGGTGGCGGTTGTAAAGGCGGAGAATCGGTGACGCTGTAAAACAGTTACGCGTGGGGCAGCAGAGCCGGCTTTGATGTTTTGAGGAATTAATGCGGTGATGCGGTGATGCGGTGATGCTGAAAGGCGGGTTGAAAGGCTTACGACGGCGGGCAAAATGAAAAAACGCCTCAGTAAAGAATAAAGAATGCGGTTCAATTTCATTTGGGGGGGTTGGTGATGCCCTGGCAACTGCAGGAGAACGCGGATATCTCTATGGCTCGCTCCGACGCGCCCTGTGATGAACGGCCAGGCCACAGGTCGCTTGTCTGCGCTTCGCCAAGAGCTATCCGCAACCCCCTGCAATTGTTGCTGCGGGCATCACCAACCCCCCCAAATGAAATTGACCATTATAGTAAAATCCTTTTCAGGCCTTGTCAGCTCAAGATGGCTGCTGCGTCTTGTCCCCAACCGCAGCCATAGGCACTTATAGTACTCAGCCGTACGTGAAATTCTTCAAAAATTGTACGCGCCTTGATCTTGAACTTTTTTCAAAGCCGTCTGATCAAGACTTTACGAGTTTATCATTATTGCTTTTTGCTTTCCAAAAAAAGTTACATGGCCTCCGCCTCTTCTCTTTGTAGAAACCGCCGGTATTCATACATCCGGGCCAGGGAGCGGACCGCCTGTTCCGGGGTGGGGAAAAAAACCGCCTTGTGGCGCGCACCTTCGAAGGAATAGACCGTTCTGTCTTTTTCACCGCGGAGGATGTTCACGCCCAGCACCGGTTTTTTATATTTTTCCATCAGCGACACCAGATGCTTCATGTATTTTTCCTCGAAGTCATCGAGCTTTTCCAGCACCATTTCCATGAAGGAGGCGGGGGTTTCCGGGTCTGCTTTCCGGATAGAATCCGCCATCCGGGAAAGCATGTGCCGGCGCCCCACAATGCCCAGATTGATCACCGCGTCGCATCCGTCCCATTTCATCAGCTCCTCCATGACGAACAGGGGAATATCCGGATCGTTTTCCCCCACAAGGTCCACGGGGTTCGCACGGCTCCAGAACGGCGGCAGGATTTGATCTATGGCGCCGATCAATTCCGCGGAAAGCTCGGGCACGGCAAGGTGGTAATGCTCGCAGAGATCTGAGGTAACCACCCCCCATCCCCCGCCCAGGGTCATTATCCCCACGCGGTTGCCCTCGGGCAGTGGCAGTGCGGAAAACGCGGCGGACAGGTCCAGCAGGTCCATGGGCTTTTCCACTTTAACGATGCCGGCCTGGCGGCATACGGCATTGAACACCCTGGTATCGGAGGCCATGGCGCCGGTGTGGCTCGATGCGGCCCTGGAGCCTGCTTCGGTCTGCCCCCCCTTGAGGAGCACAACAGGTTTTTTCCGTCCGACCCGCCGGGCGCTTTCGTAAAACCGCCGGCCGTTTTTTACGCTTTCCACATAAAGCATCACCGTTTCGGTCAGCGGATCAACCTCGAACGCCTCAAGGTAATCCTCCATGGTGATCATGGCTTCGTTTCCCGAGCCGCAAAAACCGCGGATGCCGATTCCCTGGAGTTCCGCAAACCCGAGCAGCTGGACGCCGATGTTTCCCGACTGGGCCACGGCGCCCACGCTGCCGGCCGCCGGGCGGACATGCATGCCGGTACAGTAGAAATCGACATGGGGATTGCAGATCCCCATGGTGTTCGGACCGATGATGAAAATACCGGCCTCGCGGGCTTTTTCCACAAGCGCCTGCTCCAGGCGGAGCCCTTCTTCCCCGGTTTCCCCAAAACCCGACGCAATCAAAAGCATACTGGAAATATTTTTGGCCGCCATCTCCGGTATCAGGTCGAATACTTTCCGGGCGGGAATGGTAACCACGGCCATGTCCACCCGCCCCGGGATATCGGTGAGGGAAGGATATACGGGTCGACCGGCAATTTCACCCCCCCTGGGGTTTACGAGATAAACATCCCCCGCAAAACCGCCCCCGAAGGTGTTGGTCAGAAGCGTGTATCCCCATTTCCCCAGCCGGGCGGAGGCGCCCACGAAAGCAACGGATTTGGGGTAAAAAAACGATCCAACAATGCCGGGCTCCACCGGGGGGAGATAGGATTCTTCCTTTTTCCGGGCCCCCTTGATGATCAACGCATCAACCGCGACCGGCTCTCCCCGTGGGGTTATAATAAGCGGATTGATATCGACTTCCCGTATATCCGGGTTTTCCATGACCATTGCCGAAAGGTTCACCAGGATGTCAACCAGTGCCTCCTTGTCTGCCGCTTGCTCTCCCCGAAACGCCTCCAGAATTTTTACGTATCGGATATCCTCGATCATGTGCAATGCATCGGACCTGGAAAGAGGGAGCAGGCGGAAGCTGACATCGGACAAGACCTCGGTGAACACGCCGCCCAGGCCGAACATGATCACGGGGCCGTACTGTTTGTCCGTGAAAACGCCCGTCACCAGCTCTCTTTTTCCGGCAACCTGCGGCGCTACGAGAAATCCCTCAAGACCGCTCCCCGCTCTTTCGGCAATTCCCGCCGCCGCCTGCTCAACAGCGGTTCTGCCGGTTAGATTCGTACAAACAAGGCCTTTTTCGGTCTTGTGCAGCAGGGTTTTTCCAAGCCCCTTGAGCACCACGGGAAAACCGATTTTTTCCGCCGCCGCGACCGCTGCAGAAATATCTTCGGCAATGCTTTCCGCCACCACCGGAACATGCCAGCGGCGCAAAAACTGTTTGGCTTCCCATTCGGTGAATACGGTTTCATCCGCCTGGTTCTTTTGTGTATCCCTGTTCTCGTCCATAATGCCTTTCCTGAAGGATTCTGTCTTATTTCTGCGTATATGGGTGCGCGAACCTGTTGCCGCAACTCCGGGGATACGCTGTTTCGCCACAGGGTGCCGGGCGATCCAGGCTCCCGGAAAATTCATCGTATTGAAATTATATTACCGGCCGGCGTTTGTCAAAGAGGTTGTCGAAATAACAGGCGATTGATTCATAAACCCGGTGTAAAGCGCCCATAGATGCACGGGGCAATTTTGTTGCTTTTTGTCCGGCCTTGCCGTACAAATTGTCTGACGGAAAGCGGTTTTCCCGCGAAAAACCTTATTTCAAGAGACGGCCACGTCTCTTTGCGCCGGTAAAGGCCATGGCACGGCGCGCCGACCTGTCACCTATCGAACACCCCTGTATAGTAAAACATACCTTCCCCGGCGCTTCGGCTTCCTTCCGGGGACTGTTTCCGTCTGTATGGTAAATTAAAAAAAACCAATAAAACAATTGTTTATAAGAAAAAAAAGGCTGGAGTCCCGTACATGGCATTTTTTTTGCTTTTTTGTTCCTATCTTTATTACGGACAACCAAAAATCAAAAAGGAGGCCAAAAAACTTTTTTTTCGATTGTCCAGAAGGGCGCGAACCCGTGCCCGCAACGCCAAAAAAACGCCATCCCATCTGTTTATCCCCTTTCCCCTTCATCACACCGCCCAATCCATGTTCCCCGTATCCGAAAAAACGGGGAACATGGACCAACCTTGATCTTGAACTTTTTTACAAGGCCGTCCGATCGCGACTTTTACGAAAACGTATGTCAAAATTGTTTTTTGGCGCAATTTGTTGGATCGAAATCGCAATCGAAGAAAAGAATATTTTAAAAAAAGATGTCGTGTCCTGTGGATTTTAATTTTTGCATTCTTGTATAGACACGATAAATATTGCCACAGAATGTGGACCCGTAGGGGCACCCCTTGCGGGTGCCCGGAATCCGGGCACCCGCAAGGGGTGCCCCTACGAGGTTCTCCTGATCATTATGTGTCGATAAATGCAAAGGACTTATAGAAACCGATTTTGATTTCGATCCCGAAAAAACCAAATTCAAACAAGCGGATAAAACGAAATCCGAATTTTGAGATAGCTTGGAGTTCATCTTATTTGTCTGGCCGTACAATCACGATATTAAACATTGATTTTTTTAAAACGGGTATATAAAAAGTAACTTGAATTTCACCATTGCCTCTCTATCAAATCAAGGACAACAGAATCAGGGAACATGAAAGACGAGACGGTCGATATCCGGAACTATCAATGCCGCATGATATCCAACAAGGGGAAGGGTTCACCCATCATTTTTCTTCACGGGTACATGTTTACAAGCGACGTGTGGAATGAAATCGGACTGCTCCGGGTGCTGGAGCAGCGCAATATTCCTTTCAAAGCCGTTGATATGCCCTACGGCAAAATCAGCGAATGCTCTCCACGGACAACTTCCGCGGAGAAAAACATCTCGATTATTTCCTCCATCGCAGGGAAGGAGCCTGTTCTTGTAGGAGCAAGCCTCGGCGGGTATATCGCGTTGAAATACAGCGTGACCTATCCGGTGCGCGGCCTGCTTCTGGCGGCCCCCGTTATGAGCATGCAGGAAGACCTGGTAAAGCATTATCCGGATTTACGTGCCAAGGTTTCCATCGTTTACGGGGACGGCGACAATATCGTTTCGGCCAATGAAATGAAAAAACTCTCCCGGCGATTCAATACAGCGCTAAACATCTACAAAAACGCTTCTCACCCGGCCTACCTCGATTACCCGGAACGGTTTGTAAAAGATGTGCTTGCCCTGTATGCAGCGGCGACCGAAAACGGGGCTTCCCAAGGATGACGGCCATGTAAAAAGTCCAATATCTGCGTTACGCACAATCTCTCAGAATTTCACGTACGCTAAGTACGCTGCATTCTTCGAGATTGCGCAAGCCTTGATCTTGAACTTTTTACAAGGCCCTCCGATCGCGATTTTTTACGAGCTCATCAAGGATAATCCGACCGGATAGCACCCGTCTGGAAATTTGGATTTCAAGACGGGTGCTACTGAATTCCTTTTCGGAAAAAATCCTCTGATTCCGTGACGGCGTCGGACATCGGGGTTTGCTGCCGCGGAACAGTGCCTTCCTTAAAGCATTCGTAGATGACTTTTCTGGATTGATCGATGGGCAGCAACCCGGTATCCGCATCGATTTTGGCAAAAACCACGCTGTCGGGTACCGAAAAAAACCGTCGGGGCGTATCTTTCAAAACCGTCTGCATGTAGTCAAGCCATATGGGGGCTGCCGCGCGGGAGCCGGTTTCCCTTGCGCCCAGGGGTTCATTGTTGTCCATACCGACCCACACGCCGGTTACATACTCCGGCGTATAACCGACAAACCACGCATCCTGGAGATTGTTTGTCGTTCCTGTCTTGCCGGCGGCCGGCCGGTTCAGGGCTTTCAACCGCCAGCCTGTCCCTTCCTGGACAACCTGTTCCATCATGTGGGTGAGGATGTAGGCGGTGCTTTTTTCAATCACCCTTTCCGGCTGGGGATCTGCCAGGTAAAGGACGTTGCCCCTTCTGTCCTCGATCCGGTTTATGAATTGTGGTTCAACTTTTTCCCCCTGGTTGGCAAAAACGGCGTATGCGCCCACAAGTTCGAGCAGGGACATTCCCGATGAACCCAGCGCCAGGGAAAGATCTCTTTCCAAATGGCTTTCGATACCCAGTTTTTGCGCATATTCCACCAGATACGAAATGCCGATATCCTGAACGATCTTTACGGTAATCACATTTCTGGAATGGATGAGTCCGTCCCGCAAAAGGGTGAAGCCATGAAAGGTGTTGTCGTAATTTCTGGGTTTCCAGGTGAAATCCTGTTCGGTATCCTCATAAACTACGGGCGTATCCGCTATGGTCGTTGCCGGCGTATACCCGCGGTCGATGGCGGCCGCATAAATAATCGGCTTGAAGGCGGATCCGGGCTGCCTGAGCGATTGCACCGCCCGGTTGAACTGGCTGTTTAAAAAATCCCATCCGCCGATCATGCTCTTCACGCTGCCGCTTTCCGGCGCCATGGACAAAAGGGCGGATTGGACATCGGGGGTCTGCTCCAGGGCCAGTTTCCATTCGCCGCTCCGGGAGGCTTCCTGCTCCTTGATTCTTACTTCGATTACGTCGCCTTTCTGCAAAACATCCCCTGGGTGCTGCACAGAAACATTTCCGTACGGAACTTCAGGATCGGGACGGCGCGCCCAGCGCATGTCTTCCAGGGGGATCGTCCCTCTTTCGTTGCCGATTCGAACCGTGACGATATTTTTTGAATCATCTACCTCGATCACTACTCCCTGGGTTATCCTTCCCGGTTCAAGGGGCTCGCTCTCGATAGTCTGCTGAAGACTGCGGCTGAAGTCCTCTATTTCGCGGTTTTCCAGATTTTTTATGGGCCCGCGGTATCCCCGCCGCTTGTCAAGATCCCGCAATCCTTTTTCCACGGCGTTTCGCGCCGCCTCCTGCATTTCTATATTGACGTTCGTATACACGTGGAGCCCGCCCCTGTAAAGCATCTCCCTGCCGTAAAGGTTTTCCACAATCCGCCTGACGTGCTCAGAATAATACGGCACCCTTTCCGTGAAAAGGCTTCTCCGGGGGAGTATCTCGATTGCTTCGGTAATGGCTTCTTCGCTTTCCCTGGCGTTTATAAAATCGTGCTCCGCCATTCTGTTTAACACGTAGATCTGGCGGCTCTTGGCCCGGTCCGGGTGATTGTTCGGGGAATAGCGGCTCGGTGCACTGGTCAACCCGGCAAGCATTGCGCTTTCGGCAAGGGTAAGTTCCCCTGCGGTTTTTCCAAAATAGCGCCTTGCGGCGGCTTCGACGCCGTATGCCCCGTTTCCCAGGTATATCTGGTTCAGATACAGAAAAAGAATTTCATCCTTTGTAAAATACCGGTCGATCCGGTATGCCAGGATCGCTTCTTTTATTTTGCGGGCGTAACTGCGTTCGGGAGTCAGGAAAAAGGATTTTGCCACCTGCTGTGTAATGGTGCTGCCGCCCTGCACCACGGTCCCGGCTTCTATGTTCTTTATAAATGCCCTGGCAATGCTGTATATGTCCACACCCTCGTGCTCGTAAAAACGGGAATCCTCTGCCGCGATAAACGCATGAACAAGGTGGGCGGGCATTTCGGACATCTCAATGACAAAGCGTCTTTCATCAAAAAATTCTGCGATTTTACGGCCGTCATCCGAATAAAACGTCGTTACCACCGGCGGGTTGTATTCCTCAAGGGTGGTGATGACAGGAAGGTCCTTGCTGAAATAGTAATACGCGCCTGCGGCAGCGGCAATGCCTGCCACCGCGCCAATCCATAGTAGATGAAAAACCGCTTTTACAAAAAATTTAAAAACCTGCCCCATGATTCTTTTTCCCCTGCAAACCGGCCATATAAAAAACAGGTCCGTTTTTGCATTCCTTCCTCTTTTTACATTTATTTCTTGATTTTATCTCAAAAACATTTTACTCAAAAACAAAATCGCGGGCAAGAAGCCCGCTGCATAATTTCACAAGTCTATTTATATATACCATATATTCTTTTTCCGGATAAACAAACCACGAAGGCAGCGTACTCCCCATGCGGTAACGGGCAGGATCGGGATACGATGGACTTGTGGTTTTTTTTTGCCGGCAGACCACGAAAACCAATAATAAAACAAAAATCAAAGTGAATCAATCAGTTTAAAAATACGCTGTCAAGAAATCAAAAAAAACGTTTTTCCCAGGTATATATTCCATGCACCTCAGCGAAGGTATTCTGACATGGCCGGTGCTTGCTTCCGGTGCAGCATTTGCGGTTGCCGGAACCGGAATCGGTTTGAAAAAACTGAAAACCGAAGACATCCCAAAAACCGCGATTCTGTCCGCGGCCTTTTTCGTTGCATCGCTCATTCATGTACCGATCGGACCGTCCAGCGCTCATCTCATATTAAACGGGATCATCGGCATTCTGCTTGGATGGGCGGCCTTCCCGGCCATAATGGTGGCCCTTTCCCTTCAGGCCTTGTTTTTTCAATACGGCGGTATTACCACTTTGGGCGTCAATACACTGCTCATGGCCCTTCCGGCTGTTTTATGCCACCTTCTTTTCCACCCCCTGATACTACGGAAAAACGCGTTTCTCTCGCTTGCGGCCGGTTTTTCCGGGGGCGCTTTTTCCGTCTTTCTAAGCGGAATATTCATGGCGGCATTTCTCGTTTTTGCACAGCGGGAATTTTTTGAAGTTTCCCTGCTGATTATTGGCGTGCACATTCCCGTGATGATCATAGAAGGTATTATCACGATGTTCTGCATCGGTTTTTTGAAAAAAGTTCAACCATCCCTGATGGGCGCATAAAAAAAATGCTGCAAGAACCCTTTTCTGTTGGAAAGTCCTTTATCCATCGGACGGATCCGCGCTTCCGCCTGGTTTCGGCGCTTGTATATTCCATCGTGGTTGCCGTTTTATACGGATTTTTCTCCCTGATCGCTTCGGCCGCCTTTTCCCTTGCACTTGTCCGGGCTGCCGGACTGGACGGTAAAACCGTTTTAAAAAGGCTTGCCCTGGTGAACGGTTTTGTTTTTGCTTTTCTTATTATTCTTCCCTTCACGGCCGAAGGGGATATCCTTTACTCAATCGGTTTTTTACATATCTATCAACCGGGTGTTGTTCTGGCGCTGCAGATTGCGCTAAAATCAAACGCCATTATCATGGCGTTTATCGCCCTGGTGTCGACAATGAATTTTTCCACATTGGGGCACGCCTTGAACAGCCTCGGACTTCCCCGGAAATTTGTTTTTTTGTTTATCCTGACATACCGGTACATCTTCGTCATTGAGCAGGAATACAAAAAAATATGGCGCTCTATAAAAATCCGGGGTTTCTCCCCGAAAACAAGCCTTCACTGTTATAAAACCTATGCGTACATGATCGGCATGATCTTCGTAAAAGCCTCGGCAAGGGCGGACCGGGTTTACCGGGCAATGCTGTGCAGGGGTTTTAACGGCTGTTTTTACACTCTTTCCGAGTTTCCGTCATCCCGGAAAAACTGGCTTTTCCTCTTTTTCATGTTTTGCTGCACCGCTTTTATCATAGCCATGGAGTTGTATTTGTATGAATGATTTTCTTACACCCGATCCGATTGTTCATTTAAACCGTATCCATTATTCCTATCCCGGAGAACAGCCGGTTCTGAAAAATCTTGATTTTAAACTGCACAAAGGGGAGCGCATCGGATTGCTTGCGCCCAACGGAAGCGGAAAGACAACGCTTTTTCACGTCATTATGGGGCTTTTACCGATTTCAGAAGGCTCCATCCGGATCTTCGGCCGGAAAATTGAAACGGAAAAGGATTTTATATGGGTTCGAAGAAAAATAGGGCTGCTTTTTCAGGATGCGGATGACCAGCTTTTTTCCCCCACGGTGCTGGATGATGTGGCGTTCGGCCCCTTGAACATGGGAAAAACAAAAAAGGAGGCGTTATCCATTTCCAGGCGGGTTCTTTCGTTTCTTGGCCTTTCCTCCTTTGAAGACCGCATCACCTTTAAATTATCCGGCGGGGAGAAAAAACTGGTTTCCCTTGCTACGGTGTTATCAATGGATCCCGAAGTGCTTCTCCTGGATGAACCGCTCAATGGTCTTGACAACAACACCCGGCTTAAATTGATCGATGTACTGAAAGTCATTGATGTTTCATATATTATTATATCCCACGACATTGATTTTCTCCTTGACTGTACCGATGCCATATACACCCTCAATAACGGCCGAATCGAAAAAGACACGACCGTTTACGTTCACAGCCACGATCATGCCCATATGATGGGGAATGTTCCTCACCAGCACGACTGATGGCTGGCAGGGAGGAATTTTTTTCACCCTTTCCCTTCTTCTTCATTCTCTTTATTTACCCTCCATACCTTTATCATGCGCAATACAAAAGCAATGACCATAACCAGGCTGATAAGGATAATGAGGTTGGATGAAAAAAAGATCATAATGAATAAAAATGGATCGTTATATTCATATGCATAGAAAAGGAGGAGAAAACCGAATACCGTAAAAAAGATGGCCGCCGCCACAAGAAACAATTGCCATGGCCACCATAAATATCTATAATAAATAATTTTAAATTTACCGTTCTTTCGATTTTTCACATTATATCTCTTTTTTCGTCATTTTTATGAAAAAAAGATGTCAATAACCGGCCGGGTTGTAAACCGGTTTAAGAAACATCTTCATAACCGTCGACTTACGGGTCTTTTTTTGATGCGCGTATTTAATATGCCAATTAAACTTTTTACCTTTTAAAATAAATATGTTAAAAAGTTATTCCACTTATTGACACCCCTTATTGTAATAATTGAATCCTTAATGAATAATAATAAGGAATAGACCATGCGGATAACAATAAAAAAAGAAGCCGTATCAGAAGTATTGTCCAGAATACAGGGGTTGACCGGTAAAAAAACCAGCCTTGCGATTACAGAAAACGTGCTTCTGAAAACCGTTGAAAACGGAATCACCCTTACGGCAACAGACCTTGAAACAGGCTTTGAAGGCGTTTATCCGGCGGAAGTGAAAGATCCGGGTGAAATTGCCATAAATGCAAGAAAATTCAATGAAATCGTCAAAAATTTTCCAACGGAGGAAATTGAAATCCAGGAACTGGAAAACAAGTGGATCGAAATTTCCTCCCAGACAGTTGAATATCATATCGTGGGTATGGATCCGGAGGAATTTCCAAATGTGCCCAAAATAGACCACACGGATTTGATTCCTGTCGATTCCGTTGAATTGAAAAAAATGATCGACAGGAGCGTGGTCGTGTCCGTGGCCGGCAATGAAAAAAGGGCTCATCTGATCGGCGTTCTTCTATCGTTTATGGATAACAAAGCGGATAACATCATTCGAATGGTGTCCACCGATTTCAAGCGCCTGTCAAAAGTGGATTATCATTGCGGAAAAGGAGCGCCTTTTCCGGAAGAAAAGAGCGTTATCATTCCGAAAAAAGGGCTTGGTGAAATATACAAGTTCCTTGAAAACGAAGGAAAGGTGGAAATTGGCATCCAAGAGAATCATTTTATTGTAAAAAAAGAAAATGAGTATGCCATTGTCAATCTCATGGAGGGAAAATTTCCCCCTTATGATGAATTACTGCAGACTGATCCGGAATATGATATCCTGTTTGACCGTTCCCGGTTGATGATGATGCTGAGGAGAATGACAATTCTGACGTCCGAGGACTACCGGGGGGTGATCTTCCATTTCAACAATGATGAATTTACCATACGAACGGTCAATGCGGTCCTTGGCGAATCAAAAGAGACCATGGATATACCGTATGACGGGGAGCCCAAAGAAATTGCCTTCAACCCGAAGTATTTCTTGGAGGCGATCAGTTTTATAACCCAGGAAAAGGTTGTCCTAAATGTCAAGAATGACGAGAATCCCTGCATAGTAAGGGGGGAGAAGGACATGGATTACCTCAATATCATAATGCCGATGAAAATATGAAGGAGAAGGCACAATTTTTTATGCGGGGAGGGTGGTTTTACCACAGAGGGCACAGAGGAGACACAGAGATTCACAGAGAAAAGCAATAAAAAAAAAGGGGGTAGGCCCATTTACATTTCACCGCTAACGAAGATATTTGGGAAAAAGATTTTTTGATATAGCTTGTAGAAAACAATGGATCCGGAGGAACCTCGCAGAGGGAACCCCTTGCGGGTGCCCCAAAGACCCCTATTCAGTAATGAGAGAGCATAAAAAAAATGATAAAACCGGAAAACAGTGAGTATGTATATGATCAGAGCAGCATCAATGTTCTGAAAGGGCTTGAGGCGGTTCGCCTCCGTCCGTCAATGTATATCGGAAACGTGGATTTTGAGGGGCTTCATCACCTGGTTTATGAAATCGTGGACAACAGCATCGATGAAGCCATGGCCGGCCATTGCGATACCATCCATGTAACGATTCATACGGACAAAAGCGTCAGCGTTATCGACAACGGCCGGGGCATACCGGTGGGTATTCATAAAACGGAAAACATTCCGGCGGTTGAGGTGGTGTTAACGAAACTTCATGCCGGCGGAAAATTCGACCATGATTCCTACAAGGTATCCGGCGGGCTCCACGGCGTCGGCGTGTCGGTGGTAAATGCCCTCTCCGAGGAACTGGAAGTGGAGGTGTACAAGGATGGGAAAATCTATTATCAACGGTATTCCAGGGGGAACAAGGCCAGCGAACTCGAAATAATCGGCGATACGGAAAAACAGGGAACGAAGATCCGTTTTAAACCCGATACGCAGATTATGACCACCGATGAATTCGATTATGAAACGCTGAAGAAGCGGCTTCGCGAACTGGCATTTTTAAACAAGGGAATCCGGATTACAATCGAGGATGAAAGAATCGATGAAAAGGATGACTTCTGCTATGAAGGCGGCCTGAGGGAATTTGTCCAGTACCTCAACCGGCGTCACAGCAGCCTGCATGAGCCCGTGATCATAGAGGGGGGGAAAAATGACGTGCAGGTCGAAGTGGCCATACAGTACAATGATACATTCAACGAAAAAATTTTTACTTTTGCCAACAACATCAATACCGCCGAGGGTGGGTTTCACCTGGTGGGATTTAAAACCGGGCTTACCCGCACCCTGAATTATTACACGGCAAATTCCGATGTACTCAAAAAGCTCAAAACGAAAATTTCCGGCGAAGATGTCCGTGAGGGGCTTACCGCTATCGTCAGCATAAGAATCATGAACCCGCAGTTCGAGGGGCAGACCAAGACGAAACTCGGCAACTCCGAGGTCCGGGGCATCGTGGAATCCATGGTCAATGAAAAACTGGGCACTTTTCTTGAAGAAAACCCCCAGACCGCCAAAAAGATTATTGCAAAGGCCGTGGAGGCGGCGCGCGTTCGGGATGCGGCAAAAAGAGCAAGGGATATTGCCAGAAGCAAGGGATCCATGATGGATTCGACGCTTCCCGGCAAGCTTGCCGATTGCCAGGTGTCAGATCCGGCCCAGCGGGAAATATTCATCGTGGAGGGGGATTCGGCGGGCGGTTCGGCAAAACAGGGAAGAGACAGAAGAACCCAGGCGATATTGCCGCTTAAGGGAAAAATACTCAACGTGGAAAAAGCGCGCTTTGACAAACTGCTGCGGAGCGAGGAGATCAAGAACCTGATTACCGCGATGGGAACCGGCATCGGCAGCGAAGAATACGACATAGACAAGATAAAGTATCATAAAATTATCATCATGACGGACGCGGATGTGGATGGTTCCCATATACGGACGCTGCTGTTGACTTTTTTTTACCGACAGATGCCCGAAATCATAGAAAAAGGGTATCTTTACATCGCCCAGCCGCCTTTGTTCAAAATCGCCCGTGGAAAATCGGAAACCTATTTGAAGGACGAACAGGAGTACACACAATATATATTAAAACGCGCCTGCAACGAGAAATATATCAAAGCCGAGCATGATGATGCGGAAGACGCCGTTTTAACGGGAAATGATTTTTATGTTTTCGTAACGGACCTGGCGGAATATCTCGACGTTCTTTACCGGCTGGAAAAAAACGGGGTATATGGCGATCTCGTCGAATTGTTGATCAAAAACGAAGTCAATGACAAGTTGTTCCTGCAGGATCTTGAAAAAATGACGGCGCTCAAAGAAACCCTGAAACAAAAAGGATTCGTCGCCAATGATCCCCAACTCAACGAAGAGCGAAACGTGTACGAGTTGATGGTGTATCCGGCATTGTCGGATGAAGTGGAAGAAATGTTCAAGGAAATTTCCGATAAAAGTCAGATCACGGTTAAGATCGGCCGGGGGTTGATTCATTCCAGGGATTATCAGAGAGCCCTGCTCCTTTTTCAATCCATTTCCCGGCATGACGCGGACCGGTTCAATGTATACCCGGTGCCCAAAGAAGGAAAAGCGGAAACGGCCGATCCGGTGGTCGTGGAAAGCAAGAAGGCCCTGGTTCACCACCTTCTGGAGGAAGGGAAAAAGGGGATTTCCATACAGCGGTACAAGGGCTTGGGGGAAATGAACCCGGGGCAACTCTGGGAAACCACCATGAATCCGGAGACCCGCCATCTTCTCCAGGTGAAAGTCGTCAACATTGATGACACCGATGACATTTTCACCATCCTGATGGGGGATGAAGTGGAACCGAGGCGCAACTTCATCCAAAGCAATGCGCTGGAAGTCAGTGTACTGGACATCTGATTACAAGCCCTCCCAAAAAAATCTTTTGGCCCAATATCTTCGTTGGCGGTGAAATTTAACTCCTCGGAATACTGCACTATGCCGCCGGTTTAAATTTCACCGCCGCCTTGATCTTGAACCAAAATCTTTTTTTTGAGATGGCTTATAGAAACGCATAATTTCATGGGCGTCCCCCTTTTTTTGGACGTCCCCCTTTTTTTCATTGCTTTTTTCTGTGAATTTCTGTGTCGCCTCTGAGCCCTCTGTGGTAAAAACCCCCTCCCGGAAGAAGCGCAGCGCCATCTATTAAAACTCAATACTCCCCGGCGTTCGCGGAAAAGGAATCACATCCCGGATATTCGTGACCCCGGTGACCAGCATGAGGAACCGCTCAAACCCCAGGCCGAAACCGCTGTGGGGGACGCTGCCGTATCGGCGGGAATCCATGTACCACCAGTAGGAGGAGGGGTCCATCCCGGTTTCCGCCATGCGTGTTTCAAGCACATCTGTACGCTCCTCCCGCTGGCTGCCGCCGATTATTTCACCGATGCCGGGGACGATGACATCCATGGCGGCAACGGTTTTTCCATCGTCGTTTACCCGCATGTAAAACGGTTTTATTTGCCGCGGATAATCATGAACAATCACCGGCTGCCGGAAACATGTCTCCGCCAGGTATCGTTCATGCTCGGTCTGCAGGTCCTTTCCGTAAGAAACCTCGTAATTGAAAACTGCGGGGCTTTTTTCCAATATTTCCACGGCTTCTTTATACGAAATCCGGACAAAGGGTTTTTCGACGATGTTGCTCAGGGTGTCTAAAAGCGATTTGTCGACGAACCGGGCAAAAAGATCGACATCTTCCCCGCAGCGGGTAAGGACGTGCGTCACCATGTGACGCACAAATACCTCTGCAAAAGCCATGTTCTCCGCCAGATCGCAGAAGGCCATTTCCGGTTCCACCATCCAGAATTCGGAGGCGTGCCGGCGGGTATTGGAATTCTCCGCCCGAAAGGTCGGGCCGAAGGTGTAAACGTCGCCTAAGGCCAGGGTAAACATTTCCGCTTCGAGCTGACCGGACACGGTAAGATGGGTTTTCTGGCCGAAAAAATCGCTGGCATACGGATCCTTGCCGTCCGTGTCTTTATAATCCCCGGGCTCCAGGGTGGTCGCCCGGAAAAGTTCGCCGGCCCCTTCGCAGTCGGATCCTGTAAGGATGGGCGTGTGTACGTATATGAAATCCCTTTCGTGAAAAAACCGGTGAATTTCATGGGCGGCTTCGGATCGTATGCGGAATACGGCGCCGTATTTGTTGGTGCGGGGGCGAAGGTGCCCGATGCTCCGTAAAAATTCGTCGGTATGCCGCTTTTTCTGGAGCGGGTAGTCTTCCGGGGCAAACTGGTAGATATGGATACGGTTTGCAAGAATTTCCCATTTCTGGCCCTTGCCGGGGGATTCCCGCAACTTGCCGGAGACGGCAACGGCCGAACCGGTGCTCAGCCGTCGGACGTCTTCGTAATTGGCAAGGCTGTCTTCGGCGATGACCTGTATGCCGGAAAGGCAGGAGCCGTCATTAAGCTCGATGAACGAAAATGTCTTCGCATCCCGCCGGGTCCGGACCCATCCCCGGATCTGCAGGCGGTCGATGGGCGTATCGGATAAAAGCAGGTGTTTAATCTTTGTTTTATTCATCATCATCATACCTGAAATTGGGTTGGATCATCGGCGCTGAAGGGGAAATACCCCGTCAAAGGAAAAATGTAAATTTGCTTGACAACCGTATTGTTTTTGAATATAGTCGTTCCCTTTGAATTTGCAGTTATTTTGGGTTTATACGAGACGTTACGAATCCGGAAGCCTTTTTCCCCAACGGTTTTCATGGGGGACGGGGCAATGATCCGCGACCCGTTTTCGTAAAATATAGCGTATAAAAAAGAAAAAACAATATCAATAAAAGCAAAAACACCGTGGGTATATTACAGCAGAACAGGGAAAAATGGTTGAAAAAGTGGTTGGATACGGTTTTTGCAACGTATCCTGCCGAATCCGTCCCATTTTTCAAAAATACGGCAGATGCATTTGCAAACCCGGTCGGCGCAACGATAAAAACCGGATTGACGTCACTTTACGACGCACTGGCCGAACCGCAGTTCGACCCTGATACAGCAAAAAAGGCCCTGGAACCCGTTGTAAAACTTCGTGCCGTCCAGGAGTTTACCCCTACCCAGGCGCTCGGCTTCCTCTACGAGCTGAAAACCATAATGGGCGCCGGCGCAGAATCTCCCCGCGAGGAAAAAGACGAAGTTTTTTCCAGGATCGATGCGGCCATGCTCATGGCCTTTGATCTATACATGGAAAACAAGCGGACCATCTATTCGTTGCGGGCAAGCCAGGCGCGGGACAATGTCAGGCAGTTGCTGATCAAGAAAAATTTGATATGCGAGCTCCCGGAAATCGATCCGGAGCTTGCAAAATAACGTTATTGTATTAACCGCAGACCGGTAAAGGGCGGATCGAAGACAAGCGGGACGCCCGAGTCCGGCAAAGTGAGGTGGTGATCAATGAATGCAGCATACTTGTATTCCCTCATTGCAGTCGTTTTGCTCGGCCTGATTTCTTATGCGGGCGTTGCAGTTGCAGGCCTCGAGGGCTTTTTCGGCATTTTCATTCCTTACGTAGCGCTGGTTGTCTTCGTGGCGGGATTTGCCAACCGGATTGTTACGTGGGGGAAAACGCCGGTCCCTTTCAGGATTCCCACAACTTCCGGGCAACAGAAGTCTATGCCCTGGATCAAGCATGACCGCCTGGACAACCCGAGCAACACGGTCGGCGTGATCGGCCGAATGGCGCTTGAAATCCTGTTGTTCCGTTCCCTGTTCAAAAACAGCCGCGTCGAATTCAGCGACGTGGGCGGATACAGGAAAATCTATTACAAGTGGGTGGTGTGGCTCTGGTTGTTCGCTCTTCTTTTTCATTATGCATTCCTGGTAACCGTTGTTCGCCATTTGCGCTTTTTTACCGAACCGGTGCCGTTTTTCGTCGGAATGCTTGAGACGGTGGACGGCATGATGCAGGTGGGCGCGCCCGGCGTTTACCTGTCCGGCGTCGTCCTTTTCGGGATGGCCATGCTTCTCCTCTTGCGCCGCATCGTTCTGCCCAAGATAAAATACATTTCCATGGCCGCGGATTATTTTCCCCTGCTGCTGATCATCGGTATCGCCGTAACCGGTATCCTGATGCGCTATTTCGTAAAAGTGGACGTAGGAGCCGTCAAGGAACTGACCATGGGGTTGGCAACGTTGCAACCGTCCATTCCCGAAGGCGGCATCAGCGCGCTGTTTTATGTGCACCTGTTTTTCGTATCGCTTCTTTTGGCCTATATCCCCTTCAGCAAGCTTATGCATATGGGGGGCGTTTTTATGAGTCCGACGCGGAATCTGGCCAACAACAGCCGCGTGGTACGGCATGTCAATCCATGGAATTATCCCGTCAAAACGCATACATACGAAGAGTATGAGGACGATTTCAGAGAAAAAATGAAAGAGGCTGGCCTTCCAGTTGAAAAGGAGTAGAAATGGTCGACACACCGAAACCGGAAGAAATGATAGAAAATATCGATCATACGCCGCCGGAGGAGCCGTGGGAGGATTCGCCCCCCGATCTTTCGCCCGGTAATTTCTGTTATCCAACCAAAAAGAAAAACCTCGAATACCTGGGACTCCCAACCCCGACCACCGACGAATGGTCCCCGGCTGACGAGGAGTGGCCGATTCCGGAAAACTGGCAGCAGATCATCCATGAAGGGTTCAAGGACCTTCTGGGCAAATACCGTTCTCTGCGAATTTTCATGGACACCTGCGTCCGCTGCGGCGCCTGTGCAGACAAATGCCATTTCTTCATCGGCACCGGCGATCCCAAGAACATGCCGGTGCTCCGGGCGGAACTGCTGCGCTCCGTTTACCGGAACGATTTTACCCGGGTCGGGAAAATCCTGAAGAAAATCGGCGGCGCACGCCCCCTGACCAAACAGGTCCTAAAAGAGTGGTTCTCCTATTTTTACCAGTGCACCGAGTGCCGGCGCTGCTCGGTTTTCTGCCCGTACGGGATCGACACCGCGGAAGTGACCATGATGGCCCGCGAACTGTTGACCCTTCTGGGGCTCAACATCAACTGGATCCTCGAGCCGGCGGCCAATTGTTTCAGGACCGGTAATCATCTGGGCATACAGCCGCATGCGTTCAAGGAGATGATCGAATTTTTCTGCGATGACATAGAGGAAATCACCGGCAGGAAGATCGAGCCCACATTTAACCGGAAAGGGGCTGAAATCCTGTTTATCACGCCTTCCGGCGATGTCTTCGCGGACCCGGGAACATATTCGATGATGGGCTACATCATGCTCTTCGAGCATATCGGGCTGGATTATACGCTCAGCACCTATGCCTCGGAAGGGGGCAACTTCGGGCTGTTCACCTCCTCGGAGATGATGAAGCGGCTCAATGCCAAGATGTATGCCGAAGCCCGCCGCCTCGGGGTCAAGTGGATCCTTGGCGGGGAATGCGGCCATATGTGGCGGGTCATCAATCAGTACATGGACACGATGAACGGCCCCGCGGATTTTGGAGAGGTGCCGGTCAACCCCATCACCGGAACACGGTTTGACAATGCCGCCTCCACCCGGATGGTCCACATCACCGAGTTCACGGCGGACCTTTTGCGGCACAACAAGCTCAAGCTCGATCCGAGCAGAAACGACATGTATACGGTTACCTATCATGATTCGTGCAACCCGGCGCGGGCAATGGGGCTGTTTGATGAACCGCGAGTGGTTCTGAACGCGGTCTGCAACAACTTTTACGAAATGCCGGAAAGCACGATCCGGGAGCAGACGTTCTGCTGCGGGTCCGGATCCGGACTCAATACGGAAGAAATTATGGACCTTCGTCTGAAAGGCGGCCTGCCGAGGGCCAATGCCGTCCGGTACGTCCATGAAAAATTCGGCGTGAATATGCTTTCCTGCGTATGCGCGATCGACCGCGCGGCCCTGCCGCCCCTGATGGAGTATTGGGTTCCTGAAGTCGGCGTTTGCGGAGTCCATGAGCTTGTGGGAAATGCGCTGGTAATGGACGGTGAAATTGAACGCACCACCAACCTGCGTTTCGAACCCCTGAACGAAGAAGCGGAGGTGGAAGCCGATGTATGATAAGGGAAAGATAGTTGCTGGCCTGATCATCTTTTTCATAATCCTTGCATTCCCGTTCTGGTACAATATGGGCCAGTCAAGCCCGGCGCCGGAGCTGGAGCTGACGGACAAGGCGAAGCAGGCGGAGAAATGTGTCGAAGACACCGCGTTCATGACAAGGGAGCACATGCAGTTGCTCCATGAATGGCGGGATTCGGTCGCCCGCGACGGCAACCGGATCTATGTCTCCGAAAACGGGGACGAGCATGTGATAAGTCTTTCGGACACATGCATGGACTGCCATTCCAACAAGGCGGACTTCTGCGACAGGTGCCACAATTACGTCTCGGTGGATCCTTACTGCTGGGACTGTCATACATTTCCGGAGGAGAATAACTGATGGAAAACAGCAGACGAAACTTCCTGAAAATCGCCGGATATTCGATTCTCGGTGTGGGCGCTGGCTCCATGCTGGTCGGAATCACCCCGAAATTTACCACGGCGGCTTCGGAAGAGTCCGCCCCGCCGAAATACAAGGATCGGCCCGGGGCCTTGAAAGCCAACCGCTGGGGGATGGTGATCGATACGCGAAAGATCAACAGCCGGATAAACAAAAAGATGCAGCAGGTCTGCCACAAGATTCACAACGTACCCGATTTCGTGGGCCAATTGGGGGCCGAAAATCACGAAATCAAGTGGATATGGCCGACCACGTTTTCCCATGCGTTTATTGAGCAGGACCATCAGTTTGTTTCGGACCGCCTGAAAGAAACGAAAATCCCGGTGTTGTGCAACCACTGCAACAACCCGCCCTGCGTCCGCGCCTGTCCAACCCAGGCGACCTTCAAGCGGGAAAAAGACGGCCTGGTATTGATGGACTTTCACCGGTGCATCGGCTGCCGTTTTTGCATAGCGGCCTGCCCGTATGGGTCGAGGAGCTTCAATTACCGGGATCCACGGGAAGCCATCGAAGAGCTCGAGCCCAACTTTACGCCCCGGATGAAGGGCGTGGTGGAAAAATGCAATTTCTGCGCGGAACGACTGGCCAGGGGCGAGGCGCCGGCATGTGTGGAGGCGTCGGAGGGCGCATTGATTTTCGGAGACCTGGAAGACCCGTCATCGGACATCCGGAAAGTACTGGCGGAGCACAATGCCATTACCCGGAAGGCGGAACTGGGTACTTATCCTTCCGTATTTTACATCATATGACCATCGTATGAGGGAGCTATGCTAGAAAAAGCGCTAAGTGGAAGCAAATTATACTGGACCCTGATTTTGGCACTGCTGGTTTTGATCGGCATCGGTTTTCTGTTCTACCTGCGGCAGCTTGAATTCGGCCTGGGCATCACCGGCATGAACCGCGATGTCACGTGGGGGTTTTACATTGCACAGTTCACCTTCCTGGTAGGTGTTGCCGCCTCCGCGGTAATGCTTGTGCTTCCCTATTATCTTCACGACTACAAAGCGTTCGGCAAGATGACCGTGCTGGGCGAATTTCTCGCGGTATCCGCCGTGCTCATGTGCCTGCTGTTCATCATTATCGACCTTGGCCAGCCGGCCCGCCTGTTGAACGTGATCCTGTATCCCACCCCGCACTCCATGCTGTTCTGGGACATGATCGTACTCAACGGCTACCTGTTTTTGAATATTATTATCGGCTGGAACGTGCTGTCGGCTGAAAAGGAAGGCGTGCCGCCGGAAAAATGGCTGAAGCCCTTAATTTACCTGTCAATCCCCTTTGCCATCAGCATTCATACCGTTACCGCGTTTCTTTATTCCGGTCTTCCCGGCAGGGGGTACTGGCTCACCGCAGTTCTGGCACCGAAGTTTCTTGCCTCCGCCTTTGCCGCCGGGCCGGCGTTTTTGATCCTCCTCAGTTTTATTTTGCGCAAATTTACGAGTTTTGACGTCGGCACAAAACCGATCCAGACCCTTGCAAAGATTGTCTGCTATGCGACCCTCGCCAGCCTGTTTCTGTTTTTCTGCGAGGTGTTCGTCACTTTCTACAGCCAGCTGCCGGGGCATATGGATCACAAGATTTACCTGTTTCTGGGGCTTGACGGCAAAGGCGCACTGATTCCATGGATGTGGTCGTCTCTGTTGATGCTCATCACCGCGGCTATTTTGCTGCTCATTCCGCCGGCCCGCAAAAACGAGTACGTTCTTGGCCTGGCATGTATCTTCATTTTCTTTGGTTCCTGGATCGACAAGGGGCTCGGCCTGATCTCGGGCGGCTTTATTCCCAATCCGCTCCATGAAGTAAATGAATATATTCCGACTGTTCCGGAGGTGCTCATCTCCATCGGCGTGTATGCGCTCGGTTTTCTGGTGTTGACGATTCTTTTTAAAACGGTTGTGGGGGTTAAGGAGGAGGTTCGGGGATAAGCCTCGTCCGGGATCATTTGTAAAGAGGGGCTCTCCCGCATTTCGGGGGAGCCCCTTTTCCGTGTTTTGACAAAGGGTGTTTTTTTTGTTGACAAATTCTGTTATAAATCTATAATTTCTTGTTTTATAATTTAACGAGAAATATGGGGGGATCATCATGTATGCAGTGATTGCCACTGGCGGCAAGCAATATAAAGTGAATGAGGGCGACATTCTTCGAATTGAGAAGATCGCCGGGGATATCGGCGACGCGGTTTCCATGGACAGGGTCCTGATGGTTGCCGAAGGTGACAATGTTACCATCGGCACGCCCGTTGTCGATAATGCCGTGGTCAATGCCAGCATTGTCGAGCAGGCAAAAGCCAAAAAAGTGCTTGTTTTCAAGTATAAGCGCCGCAAGCGCTTCAGAAGGAAACAGGGGCACAGGCAGCCGTTTACGGCGATCAGGATCGAAAATATCGTCAACAACTGATTTCGACCGATGAAGCACCATTTATCGATTTCATGGGTTTTGCGAGATCATTTTACTTTTGGAGTATTGAAAAATGGCACACAAAAAGGCAGGCGGCAGCTCGAAAAACGGCCGGGACAGCAACGGGCAACGGCGCGGCGTCAAACGCTTTGGCGGACAGACCGTCCGGGCTGGCAACGTGCTGGTAAGACAGCTTGGTACGAAAATTCATCCGGGTGAAAACGTCGGCATGGGAAAGGACTACACCCTTTTCGCGACCATCGATGGTGTTGTGACCTATGAACGCAAAGGACGTTCCCGGAAAAAAGTCAGCGTATATGCCGCCGCGTGAAATTCATTGACGAGGCACTGATCACCGTTACCGCCGGCAGCGGTGGACGGGGATGCGTCAGTTTCCGGCGGGAAAAATATATTCCCCGCGGCGGTCCGGACGGCGGGGACGGCGGGGACGGCGGGGACGTTATCGTTCGCACCACAATGCGCCGAAGAACCCTTTATAGCTTTCGTTTTAAGCGGATTTTCAAGGCTCCGGACGGCGGCCACGGTCAGGGCAGGCAGAAAACCGGCAGAAAAGGCGAAGACCTCGTGATTGACGTTCCTCCCGGGACAGTGATAACGAATGCCGAAACCGGGGAACTTGTATGCGACTGTGTAAATGACTCTCAGACGCATGTTATCGCAAAAGGCGGGATGGGCGGACGCGGAAACAAGCGATTCGCCACATCGACCAATCGTGCGCCCCGGTATGCCCAGCCGGGTACCCCCGGAGAAATTTTTACCCTCAAGCTCGAACTCAAGCTGCTTGCCGATGTCGGCATTATCGGGTTTCCAAACGCCGGCAAGTCAACCCTTCTTACTCATATCTCCAGTGCCCGGCCCAAAATTGCCGACTATCCCTTCACCACGCTGAGCCCCGTGCTTGGCGTAATTCAAAGGGGACGGGGCGAACCGTTTGTTGCAGCGGATATTCCCGGACTGATCGAAGGCGCCCACACGGGTGCAGGCCTGGGGGTCCGGTTTCTGCGGCATGTGGAGCGAACCGGCGTCCTTCTTCATGTGATCGACGGGTCATCCATCGATCCCGAAGCCCCTCTTGAACTGTATCACACCATCAACCGGGAACTTGCAGGGTTTTCCCCGCAGTTGGCCCAGAAGCCGCAGATCATCGCCATAAACAAGATGGACCTGCCGGAGGCCGTCCGCCTTGCAACGCGCTTTGAAAAAGCGGCCGGAAACATCGAAATACACAGAATTTCCGCGGCCACCGGAACAGGCATCAGCGGGCTCCTGGATGCACTGGAGAACAGGATCAATAAAGAAAAAGATCATGAGCAATGACCGGACAACAGTTTTTGACCAGGCCAGGCGGATTGTCGTTAAAATCGGCAGCGGCGTTCTCACCGGGAAAAGCGGACTTAATACCGACCGCATCGACAGCCTGAGCCGCCAGATCGCCTCGCTGATCGATTCGGGGCGGGAAGTGCTCCTGGTTTCATCCGGCGCCATGGCATGCGGCCAGAAGAAGCTGAATCTGCATAAGCGTCCCGAGGAGATTCCCAAGCGACAGGCCGTGGCGGCCGTCGGACAGGCGGATTTGATCTGGACCTATGAAGCCGCTTTTTCCCGATACCATCACAAGGTTGCCCAGATTCTTCTGACCGGGGATGATTTGAGCAGCAGCCGGCGCCGGTATCTGAACGCCCGGAACACCTTGAATACCCTCATGGAATGGAAGGTTCTGCCCATTATCAATGAGAATGACACGGTTGCTACCGAGGAAATCAAATTCGGCGACAACGACAACCTTTCCGCCCTCATCACCCTGATGATGAATGCGGACATGCTGATCAACCTGACCGATATTGACGCCCTGTATTCAAGCGATCCGCGCAACGACCCGGACGCGGTAAAAATCCCGCTGGTGGCCCAGATCAACCGGGAAATCGAAAAGGTGGCAAGCGGAATGCCGGGTGTGCTGGGCACGGGGGGAATGCTTTCAAAGATAAGGGCCGCGCGGAAAGTCACCTCGGCAGGAATTCCCATGGTTATCGCCAACGGTACGGACGATGATATCATGGAATCCTTGTTTTCCGGCAATCCTGCGGGGACTTTTTTTGCGCCGTGCCGGGAGAGGCTGTCCAACCGGAAGTGTTGGATTGCGTTTCACCGAAAGCCCAAAGGGGTGTTGACGATCGACGACGGGGCGGTGGAAGCCATCCTTAAAAAGGGGAAAAGCCTCCTTCCCAGCGGTATTGTCCATGTTGCCGGGGATTTCGGCATCGGTGCCCCTGTTGCGCTCCACGACAGTCGGGAAAACTGGCTGGCCACCGGGCTTGTCAATTACACCGCTGCCGACATCCGCAAAATAAAGGGGTTCCGGAGCGACCGGATAAAGGAAGAGCTTGGGCAAAAGCCGTATGACGAGGTCGTTCACCGGAACAACATGACCGTAATCGGCAACGGGCTTTAAAAGGAGCCGATAAGAAAACCGAAGCGGTCGAAAGGCCCGGGAAATGTTGGTAGCAGAGCAACCCGCAGGCGACGATCGACAGCGGCTTTGGGTTGGGGATCAGAAGAAAAAATTCACGGAGGGGAAGGCAGTCTATGACGGTTGAAGACATCGTCCTGCAAATGGCGAAATCGGCGAAAACGGCGGCTGCGGCGGTGGCCTGCGCATCAACGGCCGCAAAAAATGACGCCCTGAAGGCGATCGCCGACAAGATCACCGACCAGGCCCCCTATATCCAATCGCAGAACGCCCTGGACCTGGAGGCGGCCCGGAAAAACGGTCTGTCTGATGCCATGATCGACCGCTTGACAGTTGGCGATGATACCATAGCCGCCATGGCGGCCGGACTCATGGAAGTCGCCGGCCTCCAGGACCCTGTCGGGTCTTCGGACGGCACATGGATACGGCCAAACGGGCTGGAAGTCAGCCGGGTTCGCATACCGCTGGGGGTTATCGGGATCGTATACGAATCGCGCCCCAACGTAACGATCGATGCGGCCGGTTTATGTTTGAAATCGGGCAACGCCGTTATCCTGCGCGGCGGATCCGAAGCCATCCATTCCAACCGCGCCCTTGCAAAAAGCATTTCCGACGCACTATCCCAAACCCCCCTGCCGGAAAGAGCCGTCCAGGTTGTACCGGTAATCGAACGCAGCGCTATCCATTTGCTTTTGGCGCGGGAGGAGGAAATCGACCTGATCATTCCCCGGGGGGGCGAGGGGCTGATCCGCTTCGTTGTTGAAAACTCCAAAATCCCGGTTCTGAAGCATTACAAGGGGGTCTGCCACGTGTATGTAGACCGTACGGCCGATATGAAAATGGCCGGAGAGATCTGTCTCAATGCCAAGGTGCAGCGTCCCGGGGTCTGCAATGCAATGGAGACGCTGCTTGTGCACAGGGGTGCGGCGTCGGAGTTTCTGCCGGAAATCGCCGCGCGCTTCAAAGAAGCGGGGGTTGAAATCCGGGGCTGCGAGGAAACCTGCCGCATCCTGCCGACGGCGGGCAAAGCCGGGGAGGCGGATTGGTACGAGGAGTACCTGGATCTGATCCTTTCCGTCAAGGTGGTTGAAGATGTCGACGCGGCAATGGCCCATATTTCCCGCTACGGTTCCCAGCACACCGAGGCCATCGTTACCGCCGACTACAGGAATGCCGAACGGTTTCTCAAGGAAGTCGATTCTTCCGTGGTGCTGGTCAATGCCTCCACCCGTTTCAATGACGGCGGTCAACTCGGCCTGGGTGCGGAAATGGGTATCAGCACCTCAAAACTGCACGCTTTCGGCCCCATGGGCCTGAAGGAGTTGACCACGACAAAATTCGTGGTTCGGGGATCCGGTCAGGTTCGTACCTGATCTGCGGGGCGACCCTACACCCGAAAACATACCCGGACGGAAGGGAAAAGGATTCTTTTGAAACGCGAAGGACTCTTCGGCGGAACGTTCAACCCGGTGCATTTGGGGCATCTCCGGACTGCTCTCGAGGTGAAGGAAGGCTTCGGTCTGGATCACATCCATTTCATTCCTGCCGCCACGCCGCCGCACAAAGGCAAAGAGGAGCTTGCCAGCGATACGGACCGGTTTGCCATGCTGACCCTGGCAATTGAGGGTGCAGCGGGGTTTTCCGTTTCTGACGCAGAGATGAAACGTTCGGGCAGATCCTACACCATAGACACGGTCAGAGATCTGACCCAAAAAGTTTCCGCTTCCACGCAATGCTTTCTCATCGTAGGCCTGGACGCCTTTCTGGAAATCGATACCTGGAAGGACTACACCGCACTTTTTGAAGCCATTTCCTTTATCGTCATGTCCCGCCCGGACGGCGGAGAGCCGTTTGGCGAGGCGGCTTTTACAGGCATCGGCGACTACATAAAACGGACCGTTTCTTCCGGTTACGCGTTTAACAGGGAGGAAAACGGTTTTTTTCATGAAACCTTGCAGCCCGTATCCCTTTTTCCTGTAACCCCCCTTGGGATTTCCGCCACCGCGATCCGGCGGATGGTGAAGCAGGGGCGCTCGATCCGATATCTGGTCCCTGAACCGGTGGCCGCATATATTTTTGACAAAAGGTTGTATGCATGACAAATGTTGGTATCGATCATACGCTTTACCTGTGCGTGCAGGCGTCCTTGGCCCGGAAGGCCGAGGACGTGGTCATTCTTGACGTCCGAAAGATATCGGATGTGACCGATTACTTTCTGATTGCATCCGGCCGTTCCCACAGGCAGGTCACCGCCATTGCGGATTTCATCGAAAGAGATCTCCGGAAATCGGGCATCAGGACCTTGAATGTCGAGGGGGTTAAGGAAGGACACTGGGTACTTTTGGATTACGGGCACGTGGTCATTCATGTTTTCTATGAACCCGTGCGGCGGTTCTATGACATCGAAAGCCTGTGGACCGATGCCGTTAAAGAAAACGCCGCACAATTTATAAAAAAGGCGGAAAAACAGAAAATGAAATCCGAAAACCGGGCCGGGAAAAAATGCCTGCTGCTGATCCTGGATGGATGGGGGATCGGCGCGCACGATGAAAACAATGCCATATGGCTTGCCGACACCCCCTGTTTTGATCGGCTTTGCAGCCAGTATCCCCATACCCGCGTTGCCTGTTCCGGAAAAGCGGTGGGTCTTCCGGAAGGAGTTATGGGCAACTCCGAGGTGGGGCACCTCAACCTCGGGGCCGGCAGGATCGTTTACCAAGTGCTTCTGCGGATTGATCTGGCCATTGAAGACGGCTCTCTTTTCGAGAACCCGGCGCTCTCGGACTGCATGGAAAAGGTCCGGGAAAACGGCGCTTCCCTTCACCTGATGGGGCTGGTTTCGGAGGCGGGGGTTCACAGCCAGCTGCATCATTTGCTTGCCCTGATCGATATGGCAAAAGAAAAGAACGTCGAAAACGTATGTATCCACGCGATCCTGGACGGAAGGGACTCTCCCCCGGACAGCGGGGCCGGGTATGTCGAGCGCGTTGAACGGGCCTGCCGGGAAAAAGGTCTGGGGCGCATTGCAACCCTGTGCGGGAGGTTTTACGCCATGGACCGGGATACCCGCTGGGAGCGGACCGAAAAGGCGTACCGCCTCTATACCCAGGGAGAAGGGACGGTGGAAACGGATCCCGTGGAAGCCGTCAAGCATGCCTACGAAAAAGGCGAAACCGACGAGTTCGTCAGGCCTGTGGCAATGACCGGACAGGGCGGAAACCCGTTTGGCGGCATTGAAGACGGGGACGGCGTCATTTTCTTCAATTTCCGGCCCGACCGGGCCCGGCAGATTACGCGCGCTTTTACGGAGAATTCCTTTGATTTTTTTGTGCGGGAGAAAAAACCGGCCCTTTCGGCATACGTGTGCATGACCCAGTATGATGAAACGTTTGACCTGCCCGTGGCTTTCGGGCCGGTCCATCTCAAAAACATCCTGGGGGAGGTCATCAGCAATCAAGGTCTCAGGCAGCTCAGAATGGCGGAAACGGAAAAATACGCGCACGTCACCTATTTTTTTAATGGCGGCGAGGAGGAACCCTTTGAAAACGAGGAAAGGGCCTTGATCCCATCCCCCCGGGAAATTCGCACCTATGATGAAAAGCCGGAAATGAGCGCCTTTGAACTGGCCGAGGAAGCGGTTGGGCGGATCGGTTCCGGGAGATATGACCTTATTGTGATGAATTTTGCCAATCTCGACATGGTGGGGCATACCGGCATCATGGAAGCAGTCATCAAGGCATGCGAGGCAGTGGACAAATGCGCGGAAAAAGTGGTAGGCGCAGCGCTTGAAAACGGCTACACGGTCATGGTGACGGCCGACCATGGAAACGCGGAAAAACTCAAGGAAGCGGGAAAACCGCATACCGCCCACACCGTAAACGACGTCCCCTTTGTCCTGGTCACTGCCCAGAGGAACGGGTGCGAATTGCGCAACGGGGTGCTTGGAGACATTGCACCGACGATTCTCGAGGTCATGGAGATTGAACAACCGGCAGACATGACTGGAAACTCGCTGATTCAAAAGGCCTGACGCCTGGCAGCCGTCTGTTGCTTCACATGCCACGACTGCTTATTTTTTTTTCAGCGAAGGAAAAGACCTGGAAAAGGATATGACCGCCAATTTTTCAAATCATCGGGTGATAACCGATTTCGTAACAGGCAAACCCGTGCTCGATGTCGGGCCCGAAGCCAATCGCCAGGCCGTGGAAAAGTACCTGGTCAATGAAAAGGGGTACGCGCGCGAGGAGATTGTCGTCGATATGGATCTGATCCTGGATGTTTCCGGCAAACCCTACCACACAAAGCTTGACCTGGTCGTTTTTGTTGATCATACCATGTTTATGGTGGTCAAGTGCGCTGCGGGTTCATTGGGTTCCAGGGAAAGGGAGGCCGTTTATGCCGCAAGGATCGCAGGGGAGCGCCCCATGCCCATAGCCATTGCATCCGACGGCCATAGCGCCTTGGTTTTTGACGCGATACGGCGCAAACAGATCGGCAGCGGGCTTGATGCGATCCCCTCCCCCGAAACGGCAAGACAGATCCTTGCCAAAACAAGCGCGGTTCCTTTGCCTGCCGACCGACAGGAAAAAGAAAAAATTATTTTTCGATCCTATGATATAATGAACGTCAATACAGCCGAAAACAGCTGCTCAAGCGATTGACGCTATGTGTTTTGCGGAAGATGAGCCATGGTGCATTCTACTTCCATACAAAAAGCCGTTAACCTGTTGTTTACCCTAAACGGGGCAACAACGAACATTCGCCTTTATCCGTCGGAAAGCGCCATGGTCAAAAGCGGAAAAATGCGGGTCTATCAGCTGTTGACGGAAATTCTTGAAACGGAAGAATCCTTGGAGTTTGCGGAAGCCGAAGCAAAGCTGCTGATCCAGGGGGATGCCCTGCGGGAAAAACTTCAGAAATCCGATCGTGTCCATGGTTTCACGTCCATGATGGTCGATTTGGGCATCAACTGCATAACGTTTCAAAGAGGGATTGATGAAACAGAGCTTGCGGATTTTCTGCAAATTCTGGCAAGATCTTCCGAGGAAATACATGCGGACGGCGGATTGCCGGCACTCATTGAGCATCAGAATATCCTCCATGTGAAGGTAGACGAAAAGATCTATACGAGAACCGACGGTAGGGACAAGCACCCGCCGCCCGGCGCACAGGGGGAAGATCCCGCTGTGTCGGAGCTGAAAGAGGGCCTGCTTGTCAATGCGTTGAAGCGTATTGCCGCTTCGGATCTCGCGGTGTTTAAAGACGGCGGCACAAGTGAAGCGCTGCCGGATGCTTTTGCGCAGCTCGTGGGCGCGGGGAAGAAGAAAATCATTGCCATGCTGTTAAAACGCATGGAAAGCGGCCTTGCCCACGACGATCCGGAAATCCGGAAGTCTGTTGCCGCCACAATGGTAAAGGTGGATGAAAAACTGGAAGAAACCGGTCACACCGGACTGCGCCTGGAAGTTTCAAAAATCCTGTCCGGTTGGGCGCAGGCGGAAACAGAGGCGGTCAATGAGTTCGAGCTTGTCGCCAACAGAATGGGAAATCTCGTGCGCAGGCTGGTTGCGTCGGGCAAGGCGGAAAACGTCGGCCGGATTATCGAATCCTATGACCGGATAGCAAGGGGGGAACTGAAAAGAAAAGAGGCGATACATACCGTTGCCCAAAACATGATCGAGCAGCTTGCGGAAGAAGAGCTGCTTGATGATCTGATGGCGAAGACGTTTAAAAAGACCGGTGAAGAGGATCTTTCCTCGCAAAAAGAAGATATTGAAACACTTGTCAATCTTGGCTCCAAGAACCTGGAGCGGCTTTTTGAGCGCTTGAGGGACAGCAGTGACATGACGGAGAGAAACCGTATCATACAGACCATAACGCAGATCGGAACCCCCGCGCTTCCGGAAATCGTGCAGCAACTGAAGCACGACGGGCCATGGTACTATAGCCGGAATCTGTTGCTCCTATTGGGCCGCCTGGGAGATGAAAACCATGTGCCGACACTTGAAAGGTTCCTGGTTTTTCAGGATTACAGGGTACAAAGGGAAGCGATCAAAAGCATTCAGGCGCTGGGGGGCAAGAATGCCGGGCGGATCCTCCGCGATAATTTTGAGTATGTTGATCCACAATTGCAGGCATACGTAATATCGGTCATCGGTGCGCTGCATTACGAGCCGGCGGTTCCGTGGCTGATCGAACTTTTGTCATCGGATATGCCGATGCAGAAGAATGCGGACCGGGATGAAATCCGGGAAAAAGCATGCGAAGCCCTTGGACGGATGAAAGCCGAGCAGGCCATTTCTGTATTGGACAGCATTATCCGGAAAAAGAAGTTTTTCGGCAAAAAAGAGCCCGAAAGCATCCGGTCTGCTGCTGTAAGGGCGCTTTCTGAAATCAAACGATGATATAACGCTGCGTTTTATCCAAAGGAGGCTTGAGTATGAGCGACAACAACGCCCAGGAAGCTCTCATTGATCAGTATGTTAAGGAAAACCGGATAAGCGAGGCGGTTCAGATTTTGTACGAATTGATCCTGTCATATGCGGAGAAAAGAGACTTTGCCAAAGCCGAAGCGCTTCACGAAAAGCTCTATGCGGTTGATCCGATGGCGCTTACGGAAATTGTCCGTGCCGGGGAGGCCATTGACGAGGCCAAAAACCAGAGCGTGGATCCGGCGCACCGGGAAATCTGGAAAAGTCTTTATGAAATGCTTTCCGTCAAGGAAGGCAACGCCCTGTATTACGCCATGAAGGATGCCCGCTTTGAGGCGGGGGATATAATTATTGACCAGGGGCAGATTTCGAACCGCCTTTTTTTCATTAACAGGGGGAATGTCAAGGCAGTGTTCTCCAGTGAAAACAAAGAGGTGCTGCTGAATCTCCTTGGAGAGGGGGATTTTTTCGGCAACGACCAGTTTTTCTCCGCCACCGTCTCCACGGTGTCCGTGATCGCGCAGGGCAGTGTCAAGGCAAGCTGCCTGGAAAACGGGGTTATTAAAAAGTGGAAGACCGAAGCCCCGGCCCTGGAATCCAAACTATTTGATTACTGCCAGAAGAATGACAAGATAAAAAGCGCCGTGGCGGAAAAGGGGATGGAACGCCGCGAGCACAGCCGGATTCCGCTGCCCGTTAAAATGATTTTCCAGCTTTTCGATGGTGCCGGGGAAAAAATTGAAAAGTTTTACAAGGGGGATGTCTCGGATATCTCCGAAGGCGGTCTTTCTTTTTTTATAAAAACCACGAAAGCGGAAACAGTGCGCATGCTGCTTGGCCGCCGGCTTTTGGTCTCTTTCAGTGCAAACCTGAAAAACGGGGAGACGCGTCTCGTGGAAAAAAGCGGTCAGGTTACCGCAGTACAGGCCCAGGTTTTTGACGATTTTTCCATCCACCTGAGATTTGACACCCCGCTGGAAAAGGCGCTGGTCAATTCTTTAAAGGCGGAATAGAATACAAGCCATCTCAAAAAAAGATCAAGTGGTGTAGGAAATGCGAGGAGGGTGGTTTTTACCACAGAGGGCACAGGGGAGACACAGAGATTCACAGAGAAAAGCAATGAAAAAAGGGGGGGTACGCCCATTTACATTTCACCGCTAACGAAGATATTGGGCCGAAAGATAATTTTGAGATAGGTTCTAGAGGGACCTTCCCTTTTCGAGGAAGGCACGGATGCGGCAGGGAATATCGGGACCGGTATGTTATTGAACCGGTCCCGATATTGAATCGATTGGGAGAACGGCGCAAAGCGGCGTTTCGCAACGCTAAACCCCGGCGACCTCCTTTTTGCAGTGTTTGCATATTTTTGCACGTTTTTTGATAATTTCGGCGCAGAAAGGACATTCCCTCGTGAAAAACCGTTCATGGATGTTTTTTACGGCATCATCAACGGTCTTCTGCAGTTTTTCGTTGCCGAAGCGATGAGCGTTCAAGAGTTCAACCGCTTCAATATCGGCCAGATCGCCCGCCATTTCGGCCGCTTTTATCCGGACCCGGTTCGGCTCGGTAGCATCCATCAGGATACGGATAATCGAAACGGCATCCTTGGATACATAGCATTGGGCAAGCAGTGAAAATCCTTTTTTAATGGATTCTTTCAGGGCGTATTCTTCCGCTACCACCTGTTCGTCTATAATTTGTCCGCTCCCCCCGACAGAACTGAACACGGGCATCAGGTCAAAATTTTTGCTGTTGGGGCTCTGGATGCACCTGTAGGAGGCATGCTGGGCGTAATTGTCCATGAGGTTTTTCCATCCTTCTACATAGCACGGGCATTCGTCATTAAAGCAGACGTAAAGATACGGGGAATCCCATCCAAGCCCGTCTCCTATCGCAAAAGGCGGCGATTCCCAGAGGCTCATGGGCTGGTTGCAATGCGGACAAACCGGTTTGTCCTGCTGCATTATTTTTTCAAGCACCTGCTCTTTTGTTTCAAACATAGCCATGATGATTTTTTCTCCTTGTATGCGTGCCTGAACGAAAGCCGTGTTTTCCGCATCTCTCTTTCTTCACGGGAAGCCTGGCCGGTCATCCGGACACTGTTTATATTAAACCGCCAAAAAGGCGGGGAAGCGCGGGGGTGCTGTCTTTTTCAAGACAGGCTGTTCGTGTCGTCTGGTGATTCATGCGATTCGTCATCGGACGTGTCGATGGATAAATCCGGTGTTGCCTCATCGGTTTCCGATTCTGTATCGGCTTCTTCCACTTCGACGGTGTCATCTTCTAGAAGATCTTCAATTTCAACGGATTCTTCATTTTCAATTTCCCCGGGAGCGGCGTCTTTCTTAAACAGCGCTACATCATCGAACACCAGTTCCACTGGAGAGGCCTCTTTGGACTTGGTTGAGGCATCATAAAGAGAGATCACCTTGTCGGCGATTTGTTCTATATACTCGGAAATCGGGTATAAATTCGGCGTGCGAAGCGTGTCTATCAGGATGGCCTTGCTTTCGCCCATTGCGTTTTTGATGGTTTCGGCATCGTAGGTTTCCTCGCAGATCAATGAAAACAGGTCCTTGCTCAACTCCGCATGCTCCTGTATCGTCAGGCCGCCGGTTTTTTTGTCTTTTAACAGGGTGTATTTCTGTTTCATTTGTTTATCAAGCCCCCAGGGAAAAACGTGGTTGTTGAAGTCCGAACCGGTTATTATTCTTTCTTTTTTCCAATAATCGTATAATAAATCATTATTTATTCCTGTCAACAAGCAAACGATAAAGAGGAATGTATATCAACGCCCGCGTTTCTTCCCCGGGCGGCCTGCGGAAAACGTATAAAAAGAGGTTGACCCGGCCTTTCAGGTTCTGTAAAAGAGTACGTGAATGCAGGAGGGATGGCCGAGTGGTTTAAGGCGGCGGTCTTGAAAACCGTTGAGCGAAAGCTCCGTGGGTTCGAATCCTACTCCCTCCGCCACAGATAACAAAGCGCAACACCGTGGAGAGATGGCCGAGTCGGCTGAAGGCGCTCGCCTGCTAAGCGAGTGTGGGGGGAAACCTCCACCGAGGGTTCGAATCCCTCTCTCTCCGCCATTTCAATAACATAGAGGAGCAACTGGAGGGCATTGAGGCCGAAACGCAGGTGGGCCGGGCGCTGCGGGAGTTGGATATCGAGTATATCCCGGCCTACTCTCCGCAGGCCAAAGGTCGGGTCGAGCGCAGCTTCCGCACCCATCAGGACCGGCTGATCAAGGAGATGCGGCTGGAAAACATCTGTGACATGGATGCGGCCAACCGCTTTCTCAAAGAGCGCTTCATCGACGACTACAACGACCGCTTCGCGGTGGAGCCGGCCAGTTCGCACGATGCGCATCGGTCAGCGGAGAGCTTCGACCTGGACGCCATCTTCAGCCACCAGGAGATGCGTACGGTCATGAACGACTATACCATCAGCTACTACAACACGCGCTACCAGATCGCCCGCGAGAGTGTGGTGGCCGGCCTGCGCGGCGGTAAGGTGACAGTCGAAAAGCGACTGGACGGCTCAATCCACGTGCGCTTTCGCGACGACTACCTGACCGTTTCCGAACTGCCGCCGGCTCAGCCTAAAGTCAGCCAGCAGAAACAACGGAAGCCGCGCCGGGGGCCGACGGCGGTCATTCCCGCCGCCGATCACCCCTGGCGGCAGGACTACCGGAAGATGCCGGATGGACCGATCTATCCATGACCCGGCGCGCCGCCCCCCTCGGGGGGCGCAGGGCAACAGCAACGACTATCAACGACATACCACCAACGACCACTACAACCGGACATTTCTATCTTGCTCAGAACCGGACATTTCTACTTTGCCTTTACAGGTGCACGCCGCTCGACCGGGGAACATTCAGATGACAGGAGGCGGTTGTGATGGCCCGGAAGATCGAACGCGGACTGTATTTCGCGGCGGACACGGATCTGCTGAGC
>JAWOAV010000210.1:0-28844 GCA_046498365.1 Desulfosalsimonadaceae bacterium | reverse complement strand
CAATGACGATCTACGTGAAAGGGGCGTTATTTTTCATTGTTCCGGAATAACCCGATAGTAGTATGATGGTCGCGTCTTACATGTGATCTTGCATTATAAGGTGGGGAAACTTTCCCCCAATTGTGTCGTTCCCATAAACCATGGCCTACGAGAATCGCCCCCAATCCAGTGACCAAGAGCGTTTCGTGTTTTTGGACGGTGGTAAAAAATATTCTCCCAGTCACACCCAACTGTGTTGGACCCTCAGCCCTTCACTGTAAAAATCAGAGTTCGATCTTCGCACCCAGAACCTTTAAGAACTTGGATAGCCAATCTGGATGTGCAGGCCAGGCTGGCGCAGTGACCAGATTCCCATCAACGTGAGCTTGGTCAACGGGAATATCAATAAATTTTCCGCCGGCGATCGTGACGTCAGGTCCTACCGCAGGATAACAGGAGCAGGACCGCCCCTTAAGAGCTCCCGCCGCCGCTAAAACCTGAGCGCCATGGCAAACAGCAGCTATCGGTTTGTTACTTGATGCAAAATGTTGCACAATCTTCAGCACCGCTTCGTTGAGGCGAATGTATTCCGGCGCACGTCCACCAGGAATAACCAGCGCGTCATAATCTTCAGCCGGAGTGTCGTCAAATGTGGCGTTTAGGGCAAAGTTATGGCCAGGTTTTTCACTGTAAGTCTGATCACCCTCAAAATCATGAATGGCTGTACGTACCGAATCTCCTGATTTCTTGCCAGGGCAGACAGCATGTACCGTATATCCAACCATTTGAAGTGCTTGAAAGGGCACCATTACCTCATAGTCTTCAACAAAATCACCTACAAGCATTAGGATTTTTTTGACTGCCATCGCGGACTCCTTTGAGCTGGGTTGTTTGATAAAATTAAGCGTTTATCCGATGGTGTTTCTAACTCCTTAACTCTATCAGATTATTTTGGTACGGCAATTTCGGCTAACCAGCATTACCCAAAAAACCGGTTGAACCGCCATACGAGATTGCGATGTTCTAAAATAACTGCATCATAAGAAACGCCCACAATTTGGTATCCGTGGGCGTTTCGTGTTCTATGGGTGGTGAATTAAGAAACACTTCCAAAGTGTCTAGAAAACAAGGGGCGATTCAGTATTCTTCGATAGAGGATGGTCTGGATTTTGCCTGAAAAATGACTCTTTGGCTTTCTCGCTGAGTTGAGATACGAAGACTCCAAGGGCTTTATCAACCTGGGCTATATGTTCCAGCAACCAGTCTTTTAAAAACTCGCTTAACTCATTACCTGCAATTTTTTCCCCAGTCCGATGTGTATGGTGCAGTCGGGTAACTTTTACCCTGAAGGCGTCATGTGCTGCGAGGTGCGCATCCTGATGTGGATAATTATTCTCCCGCATTGCTGCTTCCTCGGAGGCAAAATGGTCTTCTACATAGTAGAGCAGTTTCTCAAGAATTTTTGAGGTTGTGTCTTCCTCCTCCCTTGTTTCGAGAGACATGTAGAGTTCGTTTATCATGTTGACGATCATCGTGTGTTGCAGGTCAATATGCGGTATACCCAACTCATATTGTTCTTTCCACTCAAAAAACACCATAAAGATACCCTCTCATTGTGGATGAATATGAAGGCTAAATATTGGCAATAATTAACAAGATGGGCGGTTGAAGTCAACAGGCGTTAAATTTAAATGTGAATTGCAACTGGGTAGATAAACATTTTCCATTCTCAAAAGTCGCAAGTTTAGAACGCTGGAAAACGTCTTGGATTTTGTACTGCATTGTTTTCCGAACCATAGATCTAAGTGGATCTAAACCAACGCCCGCGCGGTCAAGCGCCCCGGCCGGGCCCGCATCCTGACCACCGCGGCCAGCGCCCGGCTGGCCGGCCCGACGCTGGCCAACAGCCGCACCCTGCTCAGCCCCACGCTGCGGCGGTTCACCCTGGGCGGGCTCGATCTGGAGCTGCTGCCGGCCGGCCACCTGCTCGGCGCCGGCATAGACATCCTCGTCCAGCAGCACATCGCTCATTCGGCCAAGGTCGAGCTGTGTCGGCGGCGGACCATTGAGCATGATCGATACGCTGCCGCCGCTGTCCGTGACAATTCGTTCATTGGCGTACACATCGCTGTTGGGACCGAGTATACGTTCTGTCCCGTCGGCTGCGATGGCTTTGACCGTTCCATATAGTATAATTACCTTACCGATAATCTGGCTTCCTGGTTCCATGATGGTATCTCCTTAGCGTATATCGTTTCCGGTTGGTTGGTTCTTGTTTTGGCTGTTATTAATATATACCCGTTTTCTGCGATGCCTATTGTACCTTGGTACAGGTTTTGAAAAAAAAGAGCATGCGGTGGTTCGTCAGTGGGGTGAAAATGTGCTTGCAAATGAGAAATCAAGAACGCAGCAGGCAAAACAGGTCATCTCAGAAAAACGAAAGCCGTTACATGACAGTGCAAAAAAGTATGGACATAACTAACTGATTATGCCTTATTATCGTGATTAATGTTTCTATCGGGCAATAGAGCCGGATAAGGCCTGTTATCAGACCGTTACCGCCATCCATGGCACCCGTGGGGCGCCCGGGTCGGGATTCCCGATAAAGACACCTGTCACGTTCGTCCCTTTTTTCCGATGGCTCAGTGGCCTCAGGCAAGGAATGACTACCCATGATGAAAATTACGGTAAACCGCGCAGAAAAGTTGTTTAAAAAAGCGGCTGAAAACGTGTCAAAAGAATTTGTCAACTTTGATGAATTGCCCGTTTTCAGCTATTGGTGCAAATTTTACGGGGAAAATCCGCATGAAGGAGAAGAGGACATACGCCTGATTGATGCGGCGGTTTATAATCATCTGGAAAGCAAGTCCATGCTCAATAAACTTTTGGTAAAACATAATATCCAAGGTGTTTTTCCGGCAACATACAACCGGGTAGCAGATGCAGTGAACCATGGAAAAGATGTGAATATATGGTTTGTCAAGCCCGCTCATCTGTCAGGCGGCAGAGGCATCCAGGTCATTTCCAATGACCGGCTGAAAACATTTGAGCTTCCACAATTTCATATTATTCAGGAAGGCATTGAGAATATTGCGCTCATTGGCGATAGAAAATTTACCCTCCGGATCTATGTGCTTTTATGGAATAAAAACCTTTACCTGTTTAATGACGGTTTTGCCCTGGTTCATGGGCCAAAGTATAGTCCGGGCAGCACAGACTACAAGGTCCAGGTGGATCACAGGGGGTTCCAGAATGGTCGGGGCGGCATAGAGATGGAAATGCTGTCAACACTTCCTCAAAGCAAAAATATTATGGAGAAGTCGGCATCATCCATGCGAAAATTGCTGCCGATTCTGGAAGAGAACTTGCAAGCATCAAGCCCTTTGCGCTACCTGATTTTGGGGATCGACGGCCTGTTGCTGGATAACGGGGACCTGAAGTTTATCGAGGTCAATGCCATACCCAATTTTCTTCATACCCCTGAAATTGATGAAAAGGTGAACATTCCCTTATTCGAGCATGTCATGCGGATAATGGTTGGACTTGGCAGCGACCGGTTTCTACGACTTTTTCCCTGATACAAGCAATTACCGGTTTGTCCTTCCGTTATCTGGAGCGAAATGTGTGATTGTCGATATACGAGTATGATTTGGGTCGAAGACCACCGGATCATAAAAGCAGGGATAACGAACCTGCAATCAGAACATCGAATAGGCGTGTTGAGCCAGATTAGAAAAAAAAGGGGTTTGGAGATGATCATATCTGCAAACCCTTGCTATTCGATGGTGGGCGGTACTGGGTTTGAACCAGTGACTTCTACCGTGTGAAGGTAGCACTCTCCCGCTGAGTTAACCGCCCGTATGTACATCATGAATAAAAATTATCCCTCCCGAAGTCAAGCGTTGTTTTTAAAATTTGACGGGTCGGTTGGATCCGTTGAACCCATGGGAAGATCAGGGGTCCGGTAGCCGGGTTGCGGTTTCGGGGAAGGCGGAGGGGCGTCTTCAATCTCATCGGGCTTGGGCAAATCCTTGAGGTCCTTGAGGTCGAACGTTTCGAGAAATTTTTTCGTTGTGCCGTAGACCAGGGGGCGTCCCGGGACGTCGCGGCGGCCCAGCACGCGGACCAGTTTTTTTTCCTGAAGAAATCGAAGGGTATTGCCGGAGTTGACGCCGCGGATGTGTTCGACCTCGGTTCTCAGCACCGGCTGCCGGTAGGCGACGATGGCAAGGGTTTCCATTGCGGCCTTGCTGAGCCGAACCGGGGTGGGCGCTTTGAGCCTGTGGATGTATTCTTTGTATTCGGGACGCGTCCGGAGCTGGAATCCGCCGGCAACTTCATGGACCACGATCGGCCCTTTCCGGGCCTCGTACTCGGAGGAAAGCGCGCTTATGGCGCGCCGGATTTCGAAAGAAGGGGTATCTTCCAGCACCGTTTTCACCTGTTCAACGGTCAGCGGGCCCTCGGATACGAACAGGAGCCCTTCAATGATGTTTTTGGTTTCCTTCATGGCTGTCTACAATGCATAGAGCGTGAAGTCTCCGTTTTTGGCGATGTCGGATACCTGAATCAGGTGAAGGCGCGCGATTTCCAGGATGGCCAGAAAGGAGATCACCAGTTCGTCCCGGTCCGGTTTCACGGAGAGCAGCTCCCGGAAGGAGATGGTCCCTTTTTCTTCCAGCAGGGAAAGGATTTCTGCCATCCTGTCCCTGACCGACACCTTTTCCGGCGTAATTTCGTACATAATCGCCGGTGATGCCCGCTCGATCAATTCGCGCCAGGTTCCTGCCAGTTCAAAGAGATCGCCCGCAACGGGCTTTTGAGCCGAAGGCGTCGTCCGGTCCGCTTCCGCAAGGCGGCCGGTGAACACGTCTTCGCCCAGGATGCTCCGCCGGGCAAGGATTTCGGATGCCGCCTTCATCCGGATATATTCTATGAGGGGTCCGGCAATGGCGTCCCTTGGGTCTTCCTCCTCGTCAGCGTCCGTTATTGCGCCAGGCAGAAGGGTTCTCGACTTGATGTGCGCCAACGTGGCCGCCATGACCAGAAAATCCGCGGCCACATTGATGTTCATCGCCTTCATCCACTCGATATATTCCAGGAACCGTTCCGTGATAAAGGCGATGGGGATATCATAGATGTCGAGTTCGTTTTTCCGGATCAAATGGACCAGAAGGTCCATGGGACCTTCGAACACATGCGCCAGTTTGACCTGGTAGCCCTCTTCGGAAAAGCGCTCTTCCGGCATAGTTGCAGATTCTGTTTTTTTTTCAGATTTTTAGTGCGTTTCTGACCTGTTTCATTGTTTTTTCGGCTTCTGCTGCGGCTTTCTGGTTCCCGTTTTCTATGATGTCCTTCACTATGGCGCTGTTTTGGCGGAAATAGGAGATCCTTTCCCGGATCGGCGCCAGGTAGGCGATCAAAAATTCGGCCATTTTTTTCTTGCACGCCACGCACCCGATTTCCGCCTTGCGGCAGGCCGAATCGATTTCGGCGACGGTTTCGGCCGGCGAGTAAAACCGGTGAAACGTGAACACATTGCAGATCTCCGGATCGCCGGGGTCGTTTTTCCGGATGCGCTGGGGATCGGTGATCATCTGCGCGGCTTTTTTCCGGATGTCTTCCGGCGATTCGGACAGGTATATGGCATTGTTGTAGCTTTTGCTCATTTTCCGCCGGTCCAGCCCCAGGATTTTGCTGGTTTCCGTGAGAAGAGTTTCCGGTTCCGGAAATACCTTTCCGTACAGGTAATTGAAGCGGCGGGCAATTTCGCGTGTGATCTCGATGTGAGGGGCCTGGTCCACCCCTACGGGCACCCCGTTTGCCCGGTAGATGATAATGTCCGCCGCCTGGAGAACGGGATAGCCCAGGAAGCCGAACGTTGAGAGGTCCTTGTTGTTCAGGGCCTCGATCTGCTCCTTGTAGGTGGGGTTGCGCTCCAGCCAGGGAACCGGGGTGATCATGGACAAAAGCAGAAACAGTTCAGCATGGCCCTTGACCGCGGATTGGACGAAAAGGGTGCTTTTTTCGGGATCCAACCCCGCACCCAGCCAATCGGTCATCATGTTCTGCGCGTATCCGGCGATATTGCCCGGGTCCTCGTAGTCGGAGGTCAGGGCGTGCCAGTCCGCGATAAAAAAGAAACAGTCGTAATCGTTTTGCATATTGATCCAGTTGGTCAGCGCGCCGTGCAGGTTGCCCAGATGAAGGGCGCCGGTGGGGCGCATGCCGCTGACGATCCGTTTTTTTTCAACCATTATTTGCTTCTCCGAAAATTGACGTTTCTGGGGGATGATTTTGCAATGACATCCGGGTTTATCTCCCCAGCAGAAAATAGGTTATGGGGCCCACGATATTCCGGATCAATATGCCCAGGGCGCCGCTCATAAGCAGAACAACAAGGACAATGATGCCGTAGGGCCCGATTTTTTCATACGACCTTCTGGCTTCCGGCGGAAGAAGAACGGAAAGCACTTTGCTCCCGTCCAGCGGGGGGATCGGTATCAGGTTGAAGACCGCCAGGATCACGTTGATCAAGGTGAAATACAAAAGAAGCTGGGCCATAATCGCCAGGACCGGCCCCGTGCCTGACGGGTTGGATATGAACATGACCGCCTGGTATGCAATCCCGCTGATCACTGCGCACAGAAGGTTTACGGTCACCCCGGCAATGGAGACGACAAAGGTGCCCAGTTGTGGATTGCGCAGATTGTGGAAATTGACCGGAACCGGTTTGGCATAGCCGAACAGGATCGGCGATCCGGTAAAGACCAGCAATGCGGGCAGCAGCACGGACCCGAAGGGGTCCAGGTGCCGGACAGGGTTCAAAGACAGCCTGCCGGCATTTTTTGCGGTATAATCCCCGAACCGGAAGGCGGCATACCCGTGGGCCACTTCATGGAGCGTCACGGCAAACAGCAGGGGGATGATCATGGTCAGGAAACGTAGGATGATATCAGGTGTCGGCATATTGTTTTATCAACTCGATTTCGTCATCAATGGTTTGTATGCGGCCGTCCAGTTTTTCGGAGAGAAGCTCCCTGAAAATTTTTCCATACAGGGGGGACGGGGGCACGCCCAATTTTTTAATGTCCTTTCCTGTAACCGATACCCGAACGTATTGCAAGTCCGTAACAAAAAGAGAAATGGCCTTTTTTATTTTTTCCTGGCCGGCGACCGCCATCATGAACAACAGAATCTCCGTGCGAAACCCTTTCAGGCGGTTGTAAAGTTCGCTGTTTTTCATAGGGAGCCGACGCGCCAGAAGGGCGAGGCATTCCTCCGCTTTGGCCCGGTCTTCGATAAAGAGCTTCCGGTATCGCGGGGAAAGTTCGAAGCGCGTGCACAAATCTTCCGCCGCCGACCTGTCGGCATGCCGGATCAGTATCAGAAAATACACGCTCCATTTCATGTAATCTGTTTCAATATACAGCAGATCATACCACGACAAGACTTTCTTTGCGGAAATCAGCCAGTCCGTCAGCTTCCTGTCCAGGGTGATGGAAGGGTCGATCACTTTCAAGAGGTCGAATTCCTTGAGCCGAAGCAGCGCGGAAATCGGATTTTCTTCTTTCAGCAGGTGGGAAATTTCCGAAAAAACGCGTCTTCCAGACAGGCGTTTAAAAAAATCCATTTTTACGGCGTTTTCGATTAGCCCTGCCGTCAGCTTGCCGATGATGAAGCCGAAGCGCTGCTCAAAACGCACGGCGCGGAAAACCCGTGTCGGATCCTCTACAAAACTAAGATTGTGGAGGATACGGATGACGCCTTCCTTGAGATCCCGCCGGCCGCCGAAAAAATCGATCAATTGTCCGAATTTGTCAGCATTTAGGCATATGGCCAGGGTGTTTATGGTAAAATCTCGCCGGTAAAGGTCCAGCTTTATGGAACTCATTTCCACCGTGGGGAGGGCGGCGGGGAACTGGTAGTATTCCATGCGGGAGGATGCGATGTCAATTTTAAAGCCGTCCGGAAAAATGACCACTGCGGTGCCGAATTTTGCATAGGCGTTTATCCGCAGCCCTTTTTTACGGGCAAAAGTTTCGGCAAAGGCGATGCCGTTTCCCTCGATGACGATATCGATGTCTTCATTGTGCCGGTATAAAAAAAGATCCCGAACAAAACCGCCCACCACGTATGCGGTGAACCCCATTTCCTCGGCGACTTCGCCGATATCGCGCAGCATGTCCATGATTGTGCCAGAAAGCCGTTCCTTCATGAAGCCCAGGACTTTTTTGGTCTTGGGATGATCCATGGTCAAAACGGATTGGTCCTGCTGCGGCGTTTTCCCCCTGGCGTCCTGGATAAGCGAATTGAGCAGGTCCGTGCGGGTGATAACGCCGACAATCACATTGCTTTGCGTTACCGGTAAAATCCGCTGGTTGTTGCCGATGATTTTGTCCTGAATTTCCTCGATCCCCGCATCGGGCCCGACAGACGCGAATTCCGAGGTCATGTATTCAGATATGGCGATGTCGTCGAGCTTGTGGTAAAGCGCTTTTTCAATGACCTGTCTGGAGATGAACCCCTTGAGCTGATGTGCGGGGTTTTTTTTGTCGGTTTTTACCACCAGCAGAGCGTTGACATTGTACCTGGACAGCAGCTTTCTTGCTTTTCTGCAGGTAATGTCCGGCTCTGCCATGATCGGCGGGGAAGACATGATGTCTTTTGCCGTTAAAACGGATTGCAACTGTTTTTGCAGGATTTCGAGCAGGCGGTTTTCCGTCTGGGCAAGGGTCATTTTCCGGATGGTGGCGGCAGCGGCGAAACTGTGTCCCCCGCCGCCAAGCTCCCGGACTGCGGCGCCCACGTTGATTTCCGGCGTCCGGCTCCGCGCGGCGACATAAATCTTGTTTTTCATCAGGACAATGGCGAACAGCGCGTTGAGGTTTTCGATACGAAGCATTTTCTGTACAAGAAACGCCATGTCAGGGACGTATTCGTCGCACGATACAACACTCAATACCACATCGTAGCCGTTGATATTGTAGTGATCCGCGTTTCTGAGAAGATCGTTCAAAAGAGCGATCTGCCGCGGGTCCATTTCCTTGGAAATCAAGTCGGAGATGGTGGCGAGGTTCGCCCCTTTGCCCCGCAGGTAGGCTGCGGCCATGAAGTCATGTTCCGTGGTCGAGGGGTAGGTGAACGACCCCGTGTCTTCAAATATGCCCAGGCACATGATCGTGGCTTCATCCGGTGTGATCTCGATCTTTTTTTCCCGGAGCAGATCGACGAGCATGGTCACGTTGGCACCGGTCTGGCGGCTGACTTCAAGGCTTGCGGAGATGTCACTCGATAGGGAGGGGTGATGGTCGTATATGTGAATTTCAATATCCGGCCGGGAGAGTAAGGCTTCCAGTTCGCCGATGCGCGAAGGCTGTTTTGTGTCCACGACAACCAGCCGTGCAACCCGGTCGGAATCGATATTTTTAAATTCAACCATGTTAAACAGGTATGCCATGGAACTGATGATGAAATTTTTCATGCTTTTTTCGTAGAATCCGGGAAACACCACGAGGGACCCGGGATACAGTTTGTGCGCCGCCAGCATGGAGCCGACGGCATCGAAATCCGCGTTTATATGGGTGGTAATAAGGGTGAGCTTCTGGTCTTCCGCAGGGTTGTCTGTTGTCAAAATGGGTCCCTGTTGTTCATGTATGGATAAAAGAGGAAACAGTTACATATTGTTTTTTGTTTTTTATTATGTTAATGACTTATTTGCAAATTGATTTTTACAGGGTGCCGTTTCATTGCTGCATAATTGTTGATGGTTACTGTTCGTTTGGTATTTTCGGCCCCCCGGTTTGAATCTGATGGGCAAGCACCTGATACTCACCTTGCTGTGAACCGATAACGTCCGAAGAACGGATAGTTATTCATGTCTAATACGTTTTCCAGTCGCCCGGCCGGGCCGCAAAATTGTTCAGCAACAAGCAAAAAATGAAAAAGGGGGCGTAAATGCCGGTTTTTCGATGGGAAGGGAAGGATCGCTCAAACCAGAAGCAGAAAGGTGAAATGGAAGCGGCAAGTGAACAGGCCGTGCGGAGCACGCTGGCCCGACAGCAGATCACCCCCGGAAAAATTAAGAAAAAACCCAAAGATCTGTTTGAAAATGTCAGCTTTTTACAGCCGAAGATCCAACATCATGACATCATCATATTCTGCAGACAGTTTTCCACGATGATCGATGCCGGGCTGCCGATTATCCAGTGCCTCGATATCCTTCAGGCACAGCAGGACAACAAGACCTTCAAGAAAATGCTCCAGGAAATCAAGAGTTCTGTTGAAAGCGGCCAGACACTAGCGGAATCATTGAAAAAATATCCCGAGCATTTTGATGACCTGTTTACCAATATGGTCGCTGCAGGGGAGGCCGGCGGTATCCTCGACGTGATTTTGCGGCGGCTTTCCACGTACATGGAAAAGGCCGCCAAGTTGAAAGCCCAGGTGAAGGGCGCCATGACCTACCCGATCATCACGCTGATCATTGCTTTTGGCGTCGTTGCGGTCATCCTGGTGTTCGTCATTCCGGTTTTTGAAGAAATGTTCAGAGATTTCGGCTCCGCCCTGCCTGCCCCTACGCAGATGATCATCAACATGAGCGATTTCGTCATCGGGAATATCCTATACATCATCATTGCGATCGTCCTGTTTATTTTTGCGTTCCGGCGACTTCTCAAGACAGAGCGGGGGCGGGCCTTTTTTGACGACAAATTGCTGAAATTGCCGATAATCGGGATTCTTCTCCGCAAGGTGGCGGTGGCCCGGTTTACCCGAACCATGGGAACCATGCTGGCAAGCGGGGTGGCAATCCTGGAAGCGCTTGATATCGTGGCAAAAACTTCCGGGAACAAGACGATTGAAAACGCCCTCTACTCGGTTCGAACCAGCATTGCCGAAGGGCAGACCATTGCCGACCCGCTTTCCAGGACGGGCGTTTTCCCGCCCATGGTATGCCAGATGATCGCCGTTGGCGAATCCACCGGTGCGGTTGACGCGATGATGGAAAAAATTGCGGATTTTTATGAAGAGGAAGTCGACCAGGCGGTTGACAACCTGACATCCATGATCGAGCCGGTCATGATCGTGTTTCTTGGTGTCATCATCGGCGGGCTCGTTGTTTCGATGTATCTGCCCATATTCCAGATGGCCGGGGCGCTGTAGCAAGCATATATGACAGCCCGCCGAAGCAGACAGGAGCATGATCTTTACCGGAAAATTAAATGGTTGATTTTTTTCCGGGCGCTGTTCGCCTTTGTGTTGCTGGGGTCTTTGCTTGTCGCCATTGCGGGGCCGCAGACCAGTCTTTTCCTGGCGGATGAGTCGCTTGTTTATTTGTTTGCTATTGCTACGGGCCTGCTGCTGTTTTCCCTGGTTTATGCACTCGTCCTTCCACGAACCGCTAGGCTGAATACCTTTGCCTACATTCAGATTTTTGTCGATACGTTTCTTGTCACGCTGATCATATTTGTGACCGGCGCCTTTTCCAGCGTATTTACATTCCTTTATCTTGCGGTAATCATATATGCCACCATGGTTGTGTATCGGCGCGGCGGTATGATTGTCGCCACCCTTTGCGCCCTCCAATACGGCATCATGATTGATCTGGAGTATTTCAATATCATCCAGCCGGTAGGGGTGGTTGCCGGCGAGATGATATCCGGCTACAGCTGGCAGCATGTATTGTTCCGGTTGATGATCACCATTGCCGCCTGTTATTTCGTCGCTTTTTTAAGCGGTTTCCTTTCCGAGCAGGAGAGAAGCGCGAAGCAGGAATTGTGGGCCATGGAAGACCAGATGAAACGAGTGGAACGCCTGGCCGCAGTCGGTGAAATGGCCGCCGGGCTGACCCATGAAATCAAAAATCCCCTGGCATCCCTGACCGGTTCCATCCAGATGCTCCGGGAAAGTATCGCCTATGACCCGGCGCATGACAAGCTGATGCAGATTGTTTTGCGGGAGGCGGACCGCCTGAGCACCCTTGTCACCGAATTTTTGATGTTTTCACGCCCCCAGGTCGGAAATGTGCAGGATATAAGAATAGACAGCGTGATAGAAGATGTTGTATCCCTCTTCCGGAAAGACCCGGCTTTTCAAAACAGGATCGAAATCGAAGCGTCGCTGGGCGCAAAGCACTATATCCGGATCGACACCGAGCATTTCCGCCAGGTCATATGGAATCTGCTGAACAATGCCGCCGAGGCCATAGACGGTAGCGGGAAAATCGGTCTTTCCCTTTCTCCGGCCGGAAGAGATGATGTAAAAATAACGGTGGAAGATAACGGCATTGGGATTTCTCCGGAAAATATCGGTTCCATATTCGATCCGTTTTTTTCCACAAAAGTCAGGGGAACCGGGCTGGGACTCTCCATCGTTCAGCAGATCGTAGGGCTGTACGGCGGCCTGGTACATATTCAATCCGAACCCGGCAAGGGTACGACGGTAACACTGAAGTTTAAAAGCATCTCCCGCCCCAGCGACTGATCACATCGGAAATCGTAACGCATCGCATCGTAGCGTTTTCAACCCGCGGCGGTATCGGTCAGGCATCCTGGCGCTTCGATACCGGGCAGGACGGCGCCCCCTGAAAGCTTGACATTGTCCGGCAGATAAGATAGCAAGGGCCTTTGATTGCTATATAATGAGAACCGTTTTCCGGTAGCGCGGCGCTGAAGCTGGAAATGCCATAGCGACTTACCGTAACGGAACACAGGAGCATGGGGATTTATGGATCAGCCAAAAGATGTGATCGAAAAACGGCGGGAAAAGATCGACGCCCTGCAGGAATCCGGTGTTGCGCTTTTCCCCAACGATTTTGCCGTAACCCACACGGTGGAAGCCATCCTTGAAGCCGTTTCGGCGACTGTACCCGATGATCCGGAAAATACCGCCGCTGCAGAGGCGCGTTTCGAAAAATTGGGCACGATTGCCATGGCAGGACGGATCATGGCGATCAATCGCTTCGGAAAGTCGGCCTTTATAAGGCTCAGGGACCGTACCGGGCAGATGCAGGCATATATCCGGCAGGACAAGGTCGGCGAAGAAGCGTATGCGTTTTTCAAAAAACTCGATATCGGTGATTTCATGGGTGTCAGGGGTTCTCTGTTTGCCACGAAAACCGGTGAGAAGACCGTCCTTGCGGAATATTTTCAGCTCCTCGCAAAATCGTACCGCCCCCTGCCGGAAAAATTCCACGGGCTGAAGGATCCGGAAAAACGGTATCGTCAAAGATACCTGGATCTTGCCATGAATGCGGAAACCCGGGAGATTTTTATCAAGAGGACCCGGCTGATGGCATCCATCCGCCGGTTTCTTGCGGAAAAGGATTTCATGGAAGTGGAAACTCCCATGATGCAGCCCATACCCGGGGGTGCGGACGCCCGGCCGTTCAAAACCCACCACAATGCTCTGGGGATTGACCTGTATCTGCGCATCGCACCGGAGCTGTATTTGAAGCGCCTGGTCGTGGGCGGATTTGAACGCGTTTTCGAAATCAACCGCAACTTCCGCAATGAGGGCATATCCACCCAGCACAACCCGGAGTTCACGATGCTCGAATTTTACCAGGCCTATGCCACCTACGAGGACTTGATGACCCTCACGGAAGAGATGTTTGCCAGGCTTGCAATGGATGTCTGCGGCACAACGCGGATACAGTACCAGGGCATGGATATTGAGCTGGGCGGCGAATGGCGCCGGCTCCCATTGATGGAAGCCCTTGACTCCATTGGCGGTGTCGCCCCGGATGTCACTGCCGACATGCAGAAGCTTACGGCCTTTGCCGTGGAAAATGGCATCCGGACGACATCACCGGACGGGGCTCCGGTGAGCCGGGGGAAGCTGATCACGAAAATTTTTGACCACCTGGTGGAGCCGCATTTGGTACAGCCGACCTTTATCACGCAATACCCCGTGGAAGTGTCGCCCCTGTCGCGGAGAAGCCGTGAAAATCCGGATATCGCCGACCGGTTCGAACTTTTTATCGCCGGTCGGGAAATCGCAAATGGGTTCTCCGAACTCAATGATCCGATTGATCAGAAACAGCGTTTTTTGCAGCAGATGCAAAACAAGGACATGGAAGAGGGGGCCGTTTACACGGTGGACGAGGACTATATAGAAGCCCTGGAATACGGTATGCCCCCGGCCGCCGGCGAGGGCATCGGCATTGACAGGCTGGTCATGTTGTTGACCGATTCTCCCTCCATACGCGACGTGATTCTGTTCCCGCACCTGAAGCCCGCGGAACGAAAATAGAGCCCGTACGGGAAAACGGTTTTTGCCTGCGGAGAACCGGTTTTTACCGAGGGATTGTATCGTAATCGCAACATACCGGTATGCGAAGAGTAAAAAAGGGTGAAAATGCCTTTTGAATATTTTATCGGCGGCCGCTATTTGAAGTCCCGGCAGAAGCAAGGCTTCATCTCCTTTATCAGCGCGCTTTCCATGGCCGGCGTCACGGTGGGGGTAATGGCCCTGATTATCGTTATCGCCGTGATGTCCGGCGCCGAATCCTTTTTCAAATCCAAAATTCTCGGGGTCGAGCCGCATATCGTTGTCCGGCAGCAGGGGGAACGGTTTGAAAATTACCGCGAGGTAATCAATACCATTGCGTCGGAAATCGACGTCCGGTCAGTAGCCCCTTTCATGGAGGCCCAGGTAATGCTGCGTTCGGCCAGAGGGATGTCCGGGGCGATGCTGCGCGGGCTGGATCCGGATTATGACGGTACGGAAATCATGGGGCTTCCTGGCGAAAAACTGGAAGAAAAACTCGTTGCAGGGAAGGAAGGGGAAGACGGATATCGCGTGCCGGGGATTGTTATCGGGAAAAACCTGGCCGACCGGCTGGGCGTCAGGGAAGGCGATAAAATATTTGTTATTTCACAGCGCGGAATCCTTTCCCCGGCAGGGCATATGCCCGCCATGAGCCGGTTTGCGGTAACGGGTATATTTGCGTCCGGTTTTCACGAATACGATGCATCCCTCGCATATATTCATCTGGAAGCCGCCCAGAATTTACTGAAAGCGGGAGACAGCGTTTCCGGCCTGGGAATCAAGATAGACGATATTTACCGGGCGGATGCCCTTTCCGGCCAAATACAGGAAACGCTCGGGTTCCAATACTGGGCCCTTGACTGGATGGAACTGAACCGGAATTTTTTCCAGGCCCTGAAACTGGAAAAGGAAGTCATGTTTATTATTCTGACGCTTATTATCCTGGTGGCCGCATTCAATATTGCCAGCACCCTCATTATGCTTGTGATGAGCAAGACCAAGGATATCGCCATATTAAAAGCAATGGGCGCGACCGATGCAAGTATCCGGAAAATATTCGTATTTAAAGGCATGATCATCGGCGTCATCGGCACCTGCCTTGGAACCGTGCTGGGCATTGGCGGAAGTCTTTTGCTGAAGCATTATAAATTCATCGAACTTCCCGGGGATGTCTACTACTTTACCTCCCTTCCGGTCCAGCTTGAAATTTTTGATATCGCCACGATCGTCGGAGCTGCGATGAGTATTTGTTTTCTGGCGACGCTTTATCCGGCGCACAAGGCGTCCCGGTTAAATCCGGTGGAGGCGCTCCGTTATGGATAATGCCAATGATGTCAACAGGGGTGACAGGGGCGAGACGGCGGCGGGGAATGTTGCGTTCAGCCGGGAGCCGCTGATTCGTCTGGCGGGCATCTCCAAGGGGTTTGAGTACAACAGCAGCCCCATTCACATCCTGCGCGACGCGGCGCTTTCCATGCATCAGGGGGAAAGCATCGCGGTCGTCGGCGAATCAGGCATCGGCAAATCCACGCTGCTTCATATACTGGGGACCCTGGACAAACCGGACAGCGGACAATTTTTTTTCCGGGGACAAAATGTCTTTGATATGGAAAAATCGCAGCTGGCAAGCTTCCGGAACACCACCATCGGTTTCGTGTTTCAGTTCCATTACCTGCTTACCGAGTTTACCGCCCTGGAAAATGTCATGATGCCGGGATTGATCGCCGGAATGGGCAGGAACAGGATCAAGCCGGAAGCCGAAGCGATCCTGGTTCGTGTCGGACTGAAGGATCGTCTTTCCCACCGGGTGAACGACCTTTCCGGCGGAGAGCAGCAGCGGGTCGCACTGGCCCGTGCCCTTGTCATGAAACCGCCGCTTCTTCTGGCGGATGAGCCCACCGGAAACCTGGACATCCGAAATTCCATCCAGGTGCATGATTTTTTAATGCAGCTCAACAGGGAAATGCAGATGACTATGGTCGTGGTCACCCATAACATGAAGCTGGCAAAATGCATGCAGCGATGTATGACCATACAGGACGGAAAGCTCGTGAATATGGAACCGTAGGATGAGCGTCGCGCGATGTGCAATCGGTGAAGCACCATGGCTTTTTTATAAACACAACAATTGATGGCGTCGTAAAAAGTCCAATATCTGCGTTACGCGTGATTTCTCAGAATTTGCGGCTTACGCCTTGTAAACATACACGTACGGATAAGTACTCTGCATTCTTCGAAATCACGCAAGCCTTGATCTTGAACTTTTTGCGAGTTCATCACAATTGATGAACTCGTAAAAGTCAAAAGATAAGTAACAGATGGCTAAGTTAAAAGTTCCATGAACCAATTAAACAGGCGAATATTTATGTTTTTCCGTATTGGATTGTTTCTGTTGCTCGCCCTGGCATTGATGCACCCGGGCGTGGCCGCATCGGAAAGCGAGACCGTTACGTCCGTGGTCATAGAGGGGAACCAGCGTATCGAAGATGCCGCCATCGAACGGGTTTTGCAGACAAAGCCGGGGGACATCTATGATGAAGAAGCGCTGTCGGAAGACCTCACGGCGATTTATGAAATGGGGTATTTCGACAATGTGGAGGTCCTTTCCGAGCGTGAAAAGGACGGCAGAAAAGTTATTTTCAGGGTCCAGGAGAAACCCACGGTAAGAAAAGTAACGTTTTCGGGAAACAGTGTTTATAAAGACGAGGATTTGACCGATGCCATCGATATATCAACCGGTTCCATTTTAAACATTTACCGGATAAACAGAAATGTCCGTAAAATTGAATCCCTGTACAAGGAAAAGAACTATCACAATGCATCGGTTTCCTACCGAATCGAGGAACTCCCAAACAACCAGGGGGATCTCGCGTTTACGATCGATGAAGGCAAAAAGGTCCGGATCCGGAAGATAGAAATCCAGGGGAACAGCAGTTTTGATGACAAAGTCTTGAAGAAGCAGATGCAGATTTCGGAAAAAGGGTGGTTTTCCTGGCTCACAGGGTCCGGAGAGCTGAAACCGGATGTTCTGGAGCAGGACGTCATGCGTCTGGAATCTTTTTATTACAGCAAGGGGTACGCAGAGGCCAGGGTGGCGGAACCGGAGGTCCGCTTTGAGGGGGATGAGATCTACATCACGATTAAAATTGAGGAAGGGCCCCGTTTTGAAATGGGCTCCGTGGATATCGAGGGGGACCTGATAAAACCGTCCGAGGAAATGATGGACATGATTTCCATAGACGAAGAAGACTATTTCAACCAGGAAGTGCTCAGAGACGATATCCTTTTCCTTACGGATTTCTATGCAGACCACGGGTACGCCCGGGCCGAGATATATCCCGAGACACGGAAACACCCCGACAGGAACGCCATCGACCTCGTTTACAACATCCGCCGCAATCAGCCCGTATATTTTGATGAAATCCGTATTCAGGGCAATACCAAGACACGGGACAAGGTGATTCGAAGGGAATTGCATGTCCATGAACAGGGGCTTTACAGTGCCACCGGATTAAAGCGCTCTGTGAGAAATCTTTACCGGCTTGACTATTTTGAAGACATAGAGGTTCAGACGGTGCCGGGGGATGCAGATGACAAAATGGATCTGTTGATCGGTGTGGAGGAAAAGCCGACGGGAAGTTTTTCTTTCGGGGCCGGCTACAGCGCCATTGACAAGCTCTACGTCATGACGTCCATTGAGGAAAGAAATTTTCTGGGGAGGGGTCAAATCGTGGAATTGCGAGGCCAGATGGGCAGCCGCTCCCAGCAGTTTTCATTTTCTTTCACAGAGCCGTGGTTGTTTGACATCCCTCTTTCCGCCGGCATCTCGGCGTACCGCTGGGAGCGGGATTATGATGAATACGACAGGGATTCCAGGGGGGGGCAGCTCCGGCTTTCCTACCCGGTATTCGATTATACCCGCGCTTCTGTTGCCTATGGGTATGATTACAGCGATGTAACCGATGTAAGCCCTTTTTACGAGTTCTTCATTGAAGAGGAAACCTTCAAGACAAGCAGTATCACAACGGGACTCACGTATGACTCCCGCGATCGACGGATCAACCCGTCCGAAGGGTCCAGGCACCGCCTCAGCTATCAGTTCGCCGGGTTGGGGGGGAATGTCGGTTTCAACAAGCTAAAATTGGAACTGGGGCGATATTTTCCCCTGGTATGGGAATTAGTGTTTTTTCTCAATGCGGAAATGGGTTATGTAAGGGAAGCAGTCGGCAAAAAGCTCCCGGATTACGAAAAATTTTACATGGGCGGCATTAATACTATGCGTGGCTTTGACTGGCGGGACGTTGCCGTGTTCGATGAGGAAGGCAGGGCGTTCGGCGGGGAAAAAATGGTCCTGTTCAATGCCGAATTGATTTTCCCCATCGTATCCGAGGCCGGCCTGACAGGGGTTCTGTTTTATGACACGGGGAATGTATATGATTCCGGGGAGCAGATCGAGCTGGACAACCTGAGAAGAAGCGCCGGCTTCGGCGTCCGCTGGTATTCTCCGCTCGGCCCCATCCGCCTGGAAAGGGGCTACATCCTTGACCGGAAAGAAGGCGAGGACAGCGGAAGATGGGAGTTCTCCATCGGTGGCGTATTTTGATATCCGATGGGCGGGAAGACGCCTTTACGCTACTTTTCATAGGGTTTGTGAAAAAACGGTCACATCGGGGTTGGATTCAACTGCTGGCAGGCGTCAACCCCGGGCAGCAAAGACAAATTTTATTTCCGGGGGAAATTATGAAAAAAATAGCAGGGATGTTCGCATTCGTTATGATCGGTTTGTTTGTCTTTTCCGCGTCAGCTTCTGAGGCGGATATGGGCCGGATAGGCATTATCGATTTTCAGAAGGTGCTGGTTGAATCGGACGCAGGCAAGGCGGTGCAGGCCCGGATTCAGCAGAAAGGGCGCTCCATGGAGTCGGATTTGACGGAAATGGGCGAGGAAATTGAGTCCATGATGGAGCAATTGCAGCGGGATTCAATGGTGATGAGCAGTGAGCGCCGGGAGCAGCAGCAGCGGGAGTTGGAGATCCGTCGCTATGATTTCCAGACGACGCAGAAAAAATATCAATCCGAGTTCAGAGAGCTGGAAGTCACCCTGATGGAGAAGATCAGGGACGAGGTCTTTGAGATCGCGGAAGCCATCGGCAAGCAGGAAGGGTACATGCTGATTATCGAAAGAAGTGCGGCCATTTACTTTCCTGACACCATTGATATTACCGACAAGGTGATACAGATGTATAATGAGCAGTTCGACGGGGAGCTGTAGATAAAGCGCTGCCGGTCGCAATATATGGAAGGCATGGGTGCCTCTCTGGGGCATTACCTGAAAAATCGGGGATTTGTCAGATGAATGATCGCCATAAACCCATAAGGGTTTTTCAAATCGCCGAACATGTCGGCGGGGAGATCGCCGGTGATCCGGAGATGCCCATATCCGGAGCCGCCGCCTTTGAGCACGCCGGAAAGGGGATCATCACGTTTGCCGATACGCCCGCTATCCTTAAAAAATTGCCGGAGTGCGATGCCGGTGCGGTAGTGGTGCCGGAAACCTTTGATTCCCCATGTGCCGCCACCTTGATTCGATGCAGACATCCCCGCCTTGCGTTTGCGAAAATCATGGCGCTGTTTTACCCCCGGACGCGTTCCATATCGGGCATCAGTCCCCGTGCAGCCATCGGCAGGCATTTTGACGGGGGCGAAGAAGTGATTGTGGGGTCGCATGCGTTTATCGGGGACAATGTGACCCTGGGCGACCGGGTCGTCATTCATCCGGGCGTGTATATCGGCGACAGCGTTACAATCGGCGATGATACGGAGATTTTTCCGAACGCAGTCGTCATGGATCAATGCATCATTGGAAAGCGGGTGCTTATCCATCCGGGCACGGTCATCGGGAGCGACGGCTTCGGTTTTACGCCGGACGGGACAAGGCACCATAAAATTCCGCAGACCGGGATCGTCGAGATTGAGGATGACGCCGAAATCGGGGCGGGCAACACCATCGACCGCGCCACCTTCGGCCGTACCCTGGTCCGGGAGGGCGTGAAAACGGATAATATGGTGCATATCGCGCACAACGTGACCATCGGGGCCCACAGCATCATCGTGGCCCAGGTGGGTATCGCCGGAAGCGCCAGTATCGGCAGTCATGTAACCATCGCCGGACAGGCCGGCATCGCCGGCCACCTGGAAATCGGCGACGGCGCCGTTATCGGTCCCCAGGCGGGCATTGCACGGACAGTGGCCCCCGGCAGGGTGGTTTCCGGAACACCGGAAATGGATCACCGCGTGTGGCTGCGGGTACAACGGGTGATACCCCAACTGCCGGAACTCAAAAAGCGGGTGTTTGAACTGGAAAAAAAACTCCGGGCCCTGCAAAAGGACGAAGGCGCTCAAAATGATGCTGAAACAGATGAATAATCCGGCGCGTGTGACGGCGGCAGCCCATTCTGGAAGAAGGTTATGAACAAAAACTATAACATCGACACCATTTGCCGTATTCTTCCCCATCGCTACCCATTTCTGCTTGTTGACAGGGTGCTTGAGGTGATACCGGGAAAGCGCATCCGGGCATTGAAAAATGTGACGGTCAATGAACCTTTTTTCCCCGGTCATTTTCCTGAAAACTTGGTAATGCCGGGTGTATTGATCATAGAGGGAATGGTACAGGCGGGTGCTTTACTGTTTTCTGAAACGTTGCCCGTGGAAAAACATGGCGATGTCTGTTTTTCCGGAATTGACAGGGCGCGGTTCCGCAAAACCGTGATCCCGGGCGACCAGCTTGTATACGAGGTCGAAATCGTGCGCCAGCGCACCCGTGCGGTTATCATGAAAGCCATGACAACCGTGGAAGGGGAGTGCGTGGCGGAAGCCAGGCTCATGGCCATCGTCGGGGGGGAGTGATGATTCATCCAACAGCAATAATCGATCCAAAAGCCGAAATAGACGAGAATGTTACCATCGGGCCATATTCCATTGTCAACAAAAACGTGTATATTGCTTCCGGAACCGTTATCGGCTCCCATGTGACCATTGATTCCTATACGGATATCGGCCCGGACTGCCAGATATTCCAGTATGCCTCGGTAGGGACGGTGCCGCAGGCGGTAAAGTTCAAGGGAGAGGTGAGTCATCTGAAAATCGGCCGCAATACCATTATCCGGGAGTTCGCAACGTTGAACCGGGGCACGGAATTCGGCGGCGGTGTAACCGAAATCGGCGAAGGCAATTTTCTCATGGCCTATACCCATATCGCCCATGACTGCAAGACCGGAAAAGGGGTGGTCATGGCCAATAACGCGACCCTTGCGGGACACATCACGATCGGCGATCATGTGATTATCGGCGGCCTGGTGGCCGTACACCAGTTTGTCCGGATTGGGGAGCACGCGTATATCGGGGGAAAATCCGCACTGACCAAGGATATCCCTCCTTACGTGATTGCCGCAGGAGATCGGGCCACCCTCCACGGGCTCAACAAGGTCGGCCTGAGGCGCCATCAGTTTTCCGAGCATACCATCAGCGAGTTGAAAAGGACGTACAGGATTATCTTCCGGATCGGGCTGACGATCAACGAGGCCGTTGAACGGGTTCTGGCAGAGGTGGAAAATCTGCCGGAAGTCAAAAATTTTGTCAATTTTATCAAAAACACCCAGCGGGGCATTACCCGGTAAACAATCCCGGTAAAAAAAATGGGAAACCCGGAAAAACAGATTGGACTGATTGCCGGCAGCGGGCCGTTTCCCCTGCTGTTTGCACAAAAGGCCCGGGAAAAGGGATACACGGTGGCTGCAGTCGGTTTTCACAATGAAACCGATCCGTTGCTTTCCGACCACGTGGCCGCGATGGAAACCCTGTACATGGGGCAAGTCGGGCGCCTGATCGACTTTTTTAAAAAACGGGGGATTACCGCCGCCGTAATGGTGGGGGCCATTGAAAAGCCAACGTCCGTGATGAAGATACGACCGGATATCAGAGCCCTTTCCATGTATGCCCGGATGCGCAAAAACACCCATGATGACCGCGTATTGCGGGCATTTGCGGATGTCCTGGAAAAAGAAGGCATACAGATTTGTCCCTCCACGTTTCTTCTCCCGGAGCTCCTTTCCGACAAGGGGTGCTGGACCCGAAGGAAACCCTCGCGCCAGGAAAAAAGCGATATTCGATTGGGGTGGAAAATGGCAAAGGAGATCGGCAGGCTCGATATCGGGCAGTGCGTGGTCGTGGGAAACGGTATGGTGCTTGCCGTAGAAGCCATAGACGGAACAGACAGCACCATCCGGCGGGGGGGCGCCTTGTCCGCCGGGAATGCCGTTCTTGTAAAAGTGTGCAAACCTGTGCAGGATTTCCGGTTCGATGTTCCGGCCGTCGGTGCGCAGACCATCTCGACAATGCATGAATCCGGTGTTCGGGCGCTGGCCATTGAAGCCGGGAAATCCGTTGTTTTCGACAAACAACAGATGATCTCCCTGGCAGATCGTCATAAAATCGCCATTGCGGCGTTTATGGACGAGGAAATGGAGGGGGAAGGGGAGGCATGAAATCGATGGGGAAAAAAATCAGGACGGGCGTAATCGGCGTCGGTTACCTGGGCAGGTGGCACGCGGAAAAATATGCCGGCTTGGATAATACGGATCTCATAGGCGTTGTCGATGCAGACGAAGTCCAGGCGCATGCCGTTGCCGAAAAGCTCGGCACCCGGGCCTACACCGATTACCGGGATCTGTATGGCATTGTCGACGCGGTAAGCATTGCGGTTCCCACGCCGCTTCATTATGAGGTGGCAAAGGCGTTTTTGGAAAACGGGGTGGACGTGTTGATTGAAAAGCCGATCACCACAACCGTGAAACAGGCCGATGAATTGATCGAAATCGCCGCGCGCAACAACAAAATCATCCAGGTCGGACATCTGGAACGGTTCAACCCGGCAGTCGTTTCCATCCGGGACCTGATTTCCGATCCCGTGTTTATCGAGTCCAACCGACTGAGCATATACCAGCCGCGGGGAACCGATGTAAGCGTGGTGCATGACCTGATGATCCATGACATCGATTTGATTCTGCATTTCGTTCAATCATCCGTTCGCTACTGTCATGCGCTGGGGACCCCTTTGGTTACGGAATCCGTTGACATCGCAAATGCGCATATCGAGTTTGAAAACGGGGCCACGGCCAATGTTACGGCCAGCCGGATATCCGGGAAAACCGAACGTAAAATCCGGCTTTTTCAGAAAGACGGGTACCTTTCCATCGATTTTGCCAACCGGACCATCACCCATATCCGCCGGGCACGCGACGGTGAAGAAAACTGCGCAATCCCCGGCATGCACATGGAAAACAGAAGTTTTGAACAGGCCGATGCGTTGAAGGAGGAAATCATTTCCTTTGTTGGTGCCGTTGAAGCACGCAGCGAGCCGGAAGTTTCAGGGCAGATGGGCCGGGATGCACTTGCCCTGGCCGTTGACATCGTCCGGCAGATCGATGCCGCCATGGCGCAGATGAAGGATCGGTTGTAGGGTGAAAAAACAGTTTGGATCTTCAATGCCTGAATACCGGTGGTTGACATGAGCCCCCAGAATCCGTCACGCGGAGCCAGTGTAATGATCATCGCCGGAGAAACGTCCGGGGATCAACATGGTGCACGGCTGGTTGCAGCAATGCGGAAAATCGATGACAATATCGCTTTTTTCGGCATTGGGGGCCCTTCCATGGAAAAGGAAGGCGTTGAGATCGTCGTGGACGCAGCCAGCCTGTCCGTGGTCGGGATAACCGAGGCGTTTTCCCGGATGCCGGGCATTCTGGGGGGGCTGTCGGCAATCAAGCGGGCGGTGGCGAAAAAAAGGCCGGGCCTTGTCATCCTTATCGACTTTCCGGATTTCAATCTTCACATGGCCAGGTATGTCAAGCGGTTTTCGATCCCGGTGCTTTATTATATCAGCCCCCAGGTGTGGGCATGGCGGTCCGGGAGGATCAAGAAGATCCGGAAGTACGTGGACCGCATGGCGGTGATTCTGCCATTTGAAAAAAGCTTTTATGAGCAGCACGGGATACCGGTGACCTTTGTTGGACATCCCCTTCTGGATCATCGCTTTGGTGATCCCCATGATCTTCAGTCCGTAAGCGACGGGGAAAAAAGGGTGATCGGTCTTCTTCCCGGGTCCAGGCATCAGGAAATCGCGCGGAATCTTCCCGTGATGCTCGCGGCGGCCACCCATGTAAACCGGAAATTGAGCGGCATTACGTATATCGTCTCCGTGGCCCCCGGCATAGATACGGAGAAAGTGCTGGAATATATTCGCCCCTACCGGGAAGTGATGGATATCGATATTTCAAAAGGCCAGATTGAAAATGTGCTTGAGCAGTGCACCATGGCGATTGCCGCTTCCGGTACGGTCACCCTGGAAACCGCCATATATGGCGTGCCAATGGTGATTGTCTACCATGTATCTCCGGTAAGCTACATGCTGGGCCGCGCCCTGATTCGGGTTGAGCACATCGGGCTGGCCAACATTATCGCCAAAGAGCGGATCGTCCCGGAATTGCTTCAAAAGGACGCGACACCTGCAAACATTGCCCAGGCGGTCATCCATCTTATGGAAAATCCAGAATTGCGTGAAGAAACGAGAAAGAAACTCCGGATGGTCCGGGATCAGCTCGGCGGGGCGGGCGCATCCGGAAAAACCGCCGGCATCGCGTATTCCATGATACAAAAATAGGATTGGCAGCGCCATTTCCCACCGGGCCTACATGACATCATGACCATCAAAAAGCACATTCCGGAAATCAAACAGCGGCACATGCGGCTCCTTGGCTATATCAGGGAAAACTGGGTGCTGCTGGCTGTTGCCGTCATATGCATGATCGTGGTTGCCGCCTCCACTTCCGCCACCGCTTTTCTCGTTAAACCGGTCCTTGACGAAATTTTCATGGGGAAAAATGAACGGATGCTGATGATCATGCCGGTATTGGTACTGGTGATCTATCTTTTCCGCGGTTTTGCCATGTACGGTGAACAATATCTCATGCATTTCGTGGGCGAGAAGATTATCAAAAAATTTCGCGACCAGCTGTATTCGAAGATCTCGGATCTGTCGCTTTCCTTTTTCTACCGCCACAAGACCGGCGTTTTGATGTCAAGGATCACCAATGATGTGAACATCATCAAAAACATGGTGTCCAAGGCGGTCGCCACCGGCGTCGGGGATATTTTTACCATATTCGGTCTTATTTTCGTGATTTTTTACCGGGACTGGAAGCTCGCCATCATCGCCATGATCGTTCTGCCGGTCGCTTTTTACCCTATATACGCGTTCGGCCGCCGGGTGAGGCGTTTTTCGACCAAAAGCCAGCAGAGCATGGCCGATTTGAATTCTTTTCTTCATGAAACGTTCTGGGGGAATAAGATCGTCAAGGCGTTCGGCATGGAAGACGCGGAAAAGGAGCGGTTTTATAAACAAAATGACAAGGTGTTCAAATTCGAGGTAAAAACATTCAAGGCCAAGGCCTTGTCCGCCCCGGTCATGGAAATGTTAGGCGGGATCGGCGTCGCGCTAATCATCTGGTACGGGGGGGCGGCTGTGATCCGTGGAGATGCAACGCCGGGCAATTTTTTTTCCTTCATGACGGCGGTCATGCTGCTTTACGGCCCGGTCAAAAAATTGAGCAAGCTGAACAATACCATACAACAGGGGCTTGCCGCGGTGGACCGGGTTTTCGACATCCTTGAAATGGAAACGGATATCCGGGAGCCCCTGCGCCCCGTAGCGCTTTCCCCCCCGCCACACCGGATAAAATTTGAAAATGTCTCGTTTCATTATGATGCAGACGAGCCGGTACTGGCTGGCATTCACCTGGACGTTGCCCCCGGGGAGCGGTTGGGAATCGTCGGCACCTCCGGCGGTGGAAAAACATCCCTTGTGAACCTCATCCCCAGGTTTTATGATGTAACCGGGGGCGCCATTCTTATCGACGGAATCGATATCCGCGAGGTGTCCATCAGGGAGCTTCGGAAGCGTATCGCCATCGTTACCCAGGAGCCGATATTGTTCAACGATACCATTCGGAACAATATTGCATACGGCAATGCGGATGCGGGGGATGCGGAGATTTTCCGTGCGGCCGAAGCCGCATATATCCACGATTTTATAAGCAATCTGCCGAAGGGGTACCACACAACCATCGGTGAGTTGGGAAGCCGTCTGTCCGGAGGTCAGAAGCAGCGGATGTGCATTGCCCGGGCACTCCTGAAGGATGCGCCCATACTCATCCTGGACGAGGCGACATCCGCGCTCGACACGGAATCGGAGGATCTTGTTCAAAAAGCGCTTTTAAATCTCATGCAGGACCGTACGTCATTTGTCATTGCCCACAGGCTGACGACCATTCTGGATGCCGACCGCCTGGTGGTCCTTGCCGCCGGACAGATCGCCGAGGAAGGCGATCATGAATTTCTGCGCCTGGAACCTGCCTCCGGTGATCTTTACAATAGAGAGGTTATTTGAAGTTTCGATGAGACCTTCCATGGCAGTACTCATGCGTTGAACGCCGTTGGGACATGCATATATGGCACGAATGAACCGGTACTGCTCCTTTTTGCTGATGACTCCCGGGGGAGGATCAGTCTCATTGCAGATAAACTGCAGGTCGGGTTCGGTCTCCGCAAATTCGTTCCTGTAAATCTCCTGGTAACTTTTTACCAGGGAGACAAACTCCTCCTTCCTGTCATCGGAAACCAGCACCGTGGACTTCGATTCACGGGGTATGGCATTTCTCAGGTCTCCGCCCATGGCCTCTGTGAGCCTCACCTCCAGGTCAGCTTCCGCCTGCATCAGGAACCGGAACAGCAACTTGTTGGCATTGGCCCTTCCCTTATCGATATCCAGCCCGGAATGTCCGCCTTTCAGTCCTTTCGCATGAACGATATAAGCGGTATGCCGGGAAGGCACTTCCTCCTCCACATAGCTTTTGGAAGCTGTGATGTCGATGCCTCCGGCACACCCCACATATAGTTCTCCTTCATCCTCTGAATCCATGTTGATCAGGACCTCTCCTTCCAGAAGCCCGGGTTTCATTCCGAAAGCACCGGTCATCCCCGTCTCCTCGTCCACGGTGAAAAGTGCTTCCACGGGTCCGTGCTTCAGGGTGTCTGACTCAAGGACGGCCATGGCTGCTGCCACCCCGATCCCGTTATCACTGCCCAGGGTGGTTCCGTCTGCCTTCACCCAGTCTCCGTCGACCATGGTCACAATGGGATCCTTCTCAAAGTCGAACTCCTTGTCGCTGTTTTTCTGGGGAACCATGTCCAGGTGTCCCTGCAGAACAACCGTCTTCCTGTTTTCCATTCCCGCGGTAGCCTTTTTCTTGATAATCACGTTGCCCACCTCGTCCACCGTGGTTTCCAGTCCCAGGTTTTCCCCGAACTTTTTCATGTATTCAATGATCCTGGCTTCTTTCTTGGAAGGTCTGGGAATTTGCGTCAGTGCATGGAAATTTTTCCAGATCTCCTGCGGCTGTAAATCTTTAATTGTGCTCATTCTTTCTATTTTATATTTTATAAATGTTCTGATTGTTTATTCGGGCGATTCTCCGGATGGAAGTTCCAGTCCGAATTTCTGCTTTACATCGGCTTTCTTCAGCTGGAAGGCAAGGAAAATGGAGATGATCCCCAGGATTACCAGCATAAATATGGGCCAGGTATAGTTATAGGGTGGGATCTCTCCGGAGATCCTCATGGCATTGATCCTCTCACTGATCTCACCGGTGGAAAGGCCCTGTGCCTCAAGCTTGGTCCTGATGGTATCGATCGTATTGACGACCCTTGGATTGACCAGGTCCAGCACAGCCCCGATCCCCCAGAAAAACAGCAGAAGTCCCCAGTTCTGGACGGTAAACATGGAGGCATAGGCGGTTCCCAGCCTTTTTTCCGCCACGATCTTTGCCACCGAGGGCCACATGGCTGCCGGGACCAGTGAAAATGCTATACCCAGACTCAGCAATCCGAAATAGCCAAGGACTTCATTGTTAAAGAGTGACAGTGAGATATGAGCGAAGATGAGCAGGAGTGATCCCAGGATCATCAGCGAGGCAGCCCTCCCTCTTTTATCCACGTAGTTTCCGAAAATGGGGGTGAAGAGGATGGTCCCCATGGGAATAAGACTGGCAGTTTTGGGTCCGTTCTGCAGCCATAAGGAAAGCGTTCCCCAGAGTCCTCTCAGGAAGAGAACGAAGAGCACACCGATAATGACCATGGAGGCGATCCTGCCACCGAGGCTTTTGATCCTGGAAGGGACCATGGAGAATGAAAGTCCGAACAAAAAGAGCCCCAGGTAGATGGCCACGGTTCCCATGGACTGGCTGCCGAACAGACTGAAATAACCGGCATTTTCCGGCAGGTCATAGGAAAAGCCGAATTTATGCACCAGCAGATCCGGGGCATACTGTATGAATGGGAATACAGCAGCGTAGAAAGCGACACAGAGCAGTGCAATGAACATAAAAGAACGGTTCTTTACCAGGGCGACAAGGTCAGAGAACTTGAAATCCTCCTCTATCTCTTCAATGCCGCTGTCAGCACGGATCTGTTTATCCTGCT
>JAWOAV010000060.1:0-4739 GCA_046498365.1 Desulfosalsimonadaceae bacterium | reverse complement strand
CGGGAGGATATCCGGCAGCGCATCGTCAATAAAACTTCCAAATACGGGGTCAACAGGGTTGACGCCGACAGGTGGGCCCGCATCGTTTCCGGGATCTATACCCGGGCGGTGTTCCGGCACAAAAGCCCCCGGGGCGGGCCCTATCTGGCCGGATTCTGGTCCATGACCACGCACCAGGGATTCGGCGCCCGCACCCCGGCCCTCCCCAGCGGTCGAAAAGCCGGCGAAACCCTGGCAAACGGCATCTCTTCCGTCAACGGGAGGGACCGGCTCGGCCCGACAGCGGCCATGGCCTCGGCTGCAAAGGTCGATTCCGGCCTCATCGGAAACGGGTGCGCCCTGAACATGAAGATCAACCCGGAGCAGATCCAGGGAGAGGAAGGGAGCCGGCTCCTGCGCTGGCTGATAATGGGATACTTTGACATGGGCGGGTGCCAGGTCCAGTTCAACATTATCGACCCGGCGATATTGATCGATGCACGCGAGCATCCGGAGAAATACCGCGACCTGGTGGTCCGGGTCTCCGGTTATTCGGCATATTTCAACGATCTCACCGACGCCATGAAGGACGAACTGATCGACCGAACGCTGCATTCCAGCCGGTCACTCTGCGGATGCTAGCCACGGGGCGCCCGATACGGTCATGAAAGGAAACAGCCAGTGACATCGGTTGACACAGCGACGATTTTCGATATCCAACGGTTCTCCATCCACGACGGGCCCGGTATCCGAACCACGGTATTCTTCAAGGGGTGCACCATGAATTGCCGATGGTGCCAAAATCCCGAATCGATCCGCCCCGGAAAGGAAATGGCCGTCTATGTTGACCGGTGTATCGGGTGCGGCATGTGCGGCCACGTCTGCCCGACAGGAGCGATTCCGGCCGACAGGCCCGGCCGCATCGACTGGCGGATATGCGATTCCTGCGGCATCTGCGCGGAAACATGCCCCGCCGAAGCGCTGGTTCTCGTCGGGCGAACCATTACGGCCGACGACCTGCTGGACGATTGCCTGGCGGACCGCTCCTTTTACAACGTATCCGGGGGGGGCGTAACCCTCTCCGGCGGCGAACCCGTGATGCAGTCGGACTTTCTGCGCGGCTTTCTGCCATTGCTGCGGGAAGAACATGTAAACGTGCTCCTGGAGACTGCCGGACACTACGCCTATTCAAAGATAGAAGCGCTGCTGCCGATGCTCGACCACATTTACTACGATTTTAAGCTGCCGGGGCCGGAAGAATACCGGACGATGGCCGGCGGAGACCGGGAGCTCATCCTGGAAAACCTGGCGGCGCTCAAAAAGGGGGCGGTTCCTGTAACCGTGCGGATGCCGGTGCTGCCCGGCGTAAACACGGCGCCGGAACAGATCGCCCGGATCGGGCGCACCCTGCGCTCCATCGGAATTCATGACATGCAGCTGCTCCCCTATAATCCGTTCTGGGAATCCAAGCTTCCCCGCCTGCAGACACAACAGCGGCCGCTCATGCTCTCCGACAGAAATATCGATTACAAACATATTGCCGATGCACTTGAGAAAATCGGCATTGCTGCACAATTTCCCGCCCGGCACCCCGGAATCCAAGATGCCCTTTAACTATGTCATTGTCTTTATCCTTGCCCTGGGCGGGTTTACGTTCAGTTTTGCCGGGTTCGGATTCGCCATGGTCACGCTCCCCCTTCTGTCTTTGCTGCTTCCCGTCAAGATCTCGGTGGGCTTTATCTTTCCCTATGTCCTGGCTCTGGTCCTTTACCATACCGGCCGCTTTGGAAAGCTTCTCGACTGGAACATCCTGCTGCCCCTGGTTGCAGGGGCCTGCCTGGCCATCCCGGCCGGCCTCTGGTCGCTTCACCTTTTCCCGGAATTGTGGCTCAAACGATGTCTGGCCGTGTTTATCACATTGTCTGTGGCGGCCAACCGGTTTCCGGCGGCCACGGCCATGCTCCGACGAACGGGCCGGTCCCGGATCCTGGGTCTTGCGTGCGGCTTAATCGGCGGATGGTTTCAAGGGGCGTATGCCGCCGGGGGTCCGCCTGCGGTCATCTATGTCCGCTCCATTGAACAAAACCCGGAAAAAGCCAAGGGCTACCTGGGTGCCTATTTTACCGCCGTCAATCTGATAACCGCCGTCATGTTCTTGATCGGCGACGTATTTACCGGCCAATGGCTTTGGCACTCATTGGTCTACAGCCCCGCCGTGCTGATCGGTGCAGCCGCAGGCGCCCTCCTTTTCAACCGAATAAATGCCCGCATCTACATCGCTGCGGTGGACCTGCTGCTGCTTGCTTCGAGTGTAATGCTGTGGCTGTGATGCTTTTTTCAATAAAGTGGATGTGCGCCCTCGTGAATATGAAAATTGCGATTATTTGGTTCTTTTAACCACCGATTTTTCAAGATCGGCAATGATCAGGCGCAGGATGTCGCGCTGGGTCACCGGCCCGGAATTGTTCCACCCCGTCTGGATCGCCTCCTTCTTTTTCTCCCGGAATTGCGCAGCGTTGTCCACCACGGACGCCCAGGCATACAGCTTCTGGACAATGTGTCGTTCTTCCGGCGTCAGTTCGGACTCGGTGTCAACTTTTCTTCCGTTGGAAAGGGTAATAACCATCAGGCCTCCTTTTCCGGTAGATCAACGGGCGGGTAAAAAGAAGAAGAAACGCATAATTTCATGGGCGTCCCCCGATTGCTTTCCAGGCAAGGCGGAGAAACAGGGCGACAACGCAGAGCGCCAGCACCAGGATTCCCAGGGCGCCCCAGGTGACGAGGGTCCCCCGGTACAGCAGGTTGACGGGGTTGAGGCTCGGCGCTTTGACGATCCGCCCCTGTGTGCTTCGGTATTCGTCGGGGATATCCGGCAGGCCGTCGCCGGTTTTATCCTCGAAATGGGCGATGTAGTCCATGACGGCCATCCACTCCTTCAACTCCTGGACACCGGGTTCTTCGGGGTCGGCATCCACCCGGAAATCGACCGGGGAGTCAACGGGGTTCCCATGGCGGTCCTTGGGGACGATGGTGAGAAGGTTGTAGGTAAAATCACCGATGACCTGCAGGAATGTCCCCTCGTAGATGTTGGCGGCCACGCGGTAGAGAGCGTCGTTGGACCGGGAGTAGTCCAGGGGTTCATAGCCGGCGCCGTCTTCGGATTCCATCCAGATGCCGGTGACGCGGTCAAATGGGGCGCGGTAGGGATTGTAGGTGAACTTGACGCCGGAGAGCTGGATATAATAGTCGTCCCCCTTGAGGGGATAGACCGTGGTGATCACTTCAAGGGCGCGCTTGATCTCGTAGCCGCGGATGTAGCAGGTGACGATGGGGTAGCCGGGGGAATGTTCCTCGTCCATGCCGATTCCCAGCGGGAGCGTGCGAAAGAGGTCCGCCACGGCCAGTCGGCCGGTTTCCCCCTTGAGGATATCCGCGCGGATAACGCCGTTTGCCTTGATGGCCATTCGCACGAGACTTTCCGGATCCCGGGGGTCATAATCGCGCGAATTGACGTACCAGCGAAGCGCGTCCGCCAGGAAATTGCCCACGGTGGACTCCGCTTCATAAAGGCGCATGTCGAAGTCCGTGCGCCCGATTGTCTTCCAGTAGGAAAGCCCGCGCCGGTGCAGCAGGTTTTCGTTGATGACATCGATATAGGCATCGATCTCCGCCTGGATTCGGGGGTCCGCTGGGACCGCGTCGTTAATGTCGATCAGGCGATAGTCTTTAAGGGTAGTGGTTTCCCCGTCAAAGGAGAGGTCCAGCACCCCCACAGCGCTGCCGTACTTGCCGGTCTGGACGATGATGGTGCTGCCTGCGACGCGGGGCCTGTCAAGGCGGGTGTGGCTGTGCCCGGAAATGATCACGTCGATGCCCGGCACCTGTTCGGCCAGCTTTTCATCTTCGGAAACGGGCGGCGTGTCGAGCCCGGAGTGGGAGAGGCAGACCACGATGTCGACGTTTTCCTCCTCGCGCAAGAGGCTGACCATTTCCCGGGAAATCTCCACCGGATCGCGGAACGTGACCGGCGATGCGAACGGGGCCTGGTCTGCCGCGATTTTCCCCATAATGCCGTAGAAACCGACCCGCACACCGTCGATCTCTTTCACGGCATAGGGGCGCACGAGCCCCCGTTCAAATACGGCCTGCAACGAATTGTCCCTGTCGCTTTCTTCGGAAAACACGGCACTGGCGAACACGATTTCGGGGAGCTGATTCTTATCGTTCGCGGTAGTGATGATTTGGGCGAGCCCGTCAGGGAACATGTCGAATTCATGGTTGCCCAGGGTGGCAAAGTCATACCCCATCCGATGCAGCAGGCGCAGCTCAAAAGCGTTTTCCCGGGCGAGCATGTGAAAGAGCGTCCCCATGGTGAAATCGCCGGCATCCACCGTGAAGGTGGGGTGGGTCCGTTTTTCGCGTTCATCCGCCAGGACCGTAGCGATCCTGGCCCACCCGCCGATGGTGTCGTCTGCGCCCGTCCGATCGGGGATGTAGTCGATTTCAGGGGAAAACGGCATGAGATGGGAGTGCAGGTCGTTGGTGTGAAGCAGGGTGATGGTCGTTTCCGAAGCAACGGCAAGGGCCGGTGCAAAGGTAAAAAGGATGAGTACGAGAATGCAGGCGCGCATGGGGTCGTTTTTCTCCTATCGTCTCAATATCCACATGATCACCGAAAGGATGATAGAGACGACGATCATCGTGGTGATGGGGATGTAGATCTTCATGTTGGAACGGCCGATGACGATGTCCCCCGGGAG
>JAWOAV010000056.1:0-3170 GCA_046498365.1 Desulfosalsimonadaceae bacterium | reverse complement strand
CCGGCCATGCCCGCGTGTACGGCGTCCCTTCCGAGAAACGTGCAGTAAACGTGGTCGTTTGAGTTGGCCGGCAGGCTTCTCACCATGTAGCTCGGGTCGATGTATTTGAGCGAGATTTCCATTTTCCGGTTTTTAAAATATTCATTGATGCGGTCTTTGAGGTACAGGCCGATATCATGGAGCTTGATGTTGCCCGAAGCATCGTATTGCTTTTCATGTTTTTCGAAAAACTTCTGGCCGGCGCCTTCCGCAATCAGGATGACCGCGTGCTTTCTTTTTTCAAGGCGTTCCTCGAGTTTTTTGAGCAGCCCGTTTTCCCCTTCCAGGTCAAAATCGATTTCCGGGATCAGGACGAAATTGACGTCCTGCTGGGCCAGGGCGGCCGTGGCGGCAATAAATCCCGAATATCTTCCCATAAGCTTGATCAGGCCGATGCCGTTGGGATACCCTTCGGCTTCCTTGTGCGCGCCTTTTACGGCGGCTGTTGCGATATCCACGGCCGAGTCGAACCCGAACGACTTGGATACCATGTGAATATCGTTGTCGATGGTTTTGGGGATGCATATGACGCTGATTTTCAGCCCCCGTTTTTTGATGGTCCGGTTGATTATGGAAGCCGCCATGAGGGTGCCGTCTCCGCCGATCATGAACAGGATCCCGATGTTCATGCGCTCCAGACAGTCCACGATGACGTCGATATCCTGGGGTCCCCGGGAGGAGCCAAGAATGGTCCCCCCCATTTCATGGATGTTGACCACCCGGGCCGGGGTGAGTTCCACCACTTCGTGCCGGTATTCGGGGACAAATCCCTGAAGGCCGTAGGGGAAACCGTAAATATGCTTGACCCCGTAAATGTAATGAAGCTCCAGCACGATGGAGCGGATGATGTTGTTCAGCCCGGGGCATAGGCCGCCGCAGGTGGTCACGGCGCATTTCAGCTTACTGGGGTCAAAATAGATTTTTTTCCGCGGGCCGGCCTGCTCAAACGCCGGGGGGATTTTGCCGGCCTCGATCATATCTATGATCCGTTGGGGGTGGACCTGCACAAGGACATTTTCAGTTTCATTTCTGAAAATGCTTTCATCCGCGCCAAGCAGCTCCTTGAGAATCGGGGAATTGATTCTTGCTTCCCCGAGGGTGTCTATGGTGGTGTCGAGTACGTCGAAATCATCATTTGCCATGGTATTTGTCCTGTATGGTATTTTCGTCGGTTTGAAGGCCTGTTATGTGCCGTTGAACTTCACCGCCCCCTTGCCCAGAATATCATGAAGGTGAAGGGCGCCGATAAGGCTGCCGTCGGTCTCGATAACGGGTAAAACAGTAATTTGATGTTTTTCCATGAGGTTGAGCGCTTCATACAGCGGCATCTCCGGCGGGAGCGTCCTGGGGTTCTCCGTCATCAGAACCTCAACCGGCTGGCTGTGTATGGCTGTTTTCCCGACGACCATCCGCCGGATATCCCCGTCTGTGATAATGCCCTGGAGGCTGCAGCGATTGTCGGTGATAAAAATGACACCAAGTCCTTTCCGGTCCATCACCCCCAATGCCTGCTCCATATTCGTTCCCATGGGGACGGAGGGGACGGCCTCCCCCGTGAGCATGATGTCTCTAGCGTTGAAGGACAAACGCCGGCCGATTTGTCCGCCGGGATGGAATTTCTGGAAATCGCTGCTTTTGAATTTTCTGCGATTGATCAATACCACCGCCAGCGCGTCTCCCATGGCCAATTGCGCCGTGGTGCTGCTCGTGGGGGCTAGCCCCAGGGGGCATGCTTCCTTTTCAACGCCCACGTCGATGACGATGTCGCTTTGCTGCGCAAGCGTCGAATGCGGGTTGCCCGTAAAAGCAATGATCGGGCATCCGGTGGCGCGAATGCTCGGCAACAGAATGTTCAGTTCGTCGGTTTCGCCGCTGTTTGAGATGGCGAGAAACACGTCATTGTCGGACAAAATGCCAAGATCGCCGTGCATGGCTTCCACCGGGTGCAGAAAAATCGCCCTTGTACCGGTTGAATTGAGGGTCGCGGCAATTTTACGGCCGATCAGCCCTGATTTTCCAATGCCGGCAATAATCAGGCGTCCCCGGGATTGGAAAATGATGTCAACGGCCCTGGCAAATCTTTCATCAATGCGGCCGGTAAGCTGTAAAATGCTCTCCGCTTCGGTTTTGAGAACCTCCACGGCCTGGTCAATCGTTTCTTTGATCATCGTCTTTGCCATCTCTTTTTTTGCCGGTTGCCCGGAGAGGAATATTGGTTCCGCATGGACTGAAAAATGGCAATTTTTTGGAAAAAAATCAAGTCATCGTTTGACGGGGAAAAAAATAGTTACCATTTTTTGCATTGCTTTTCTCTGTGAATCTCTGTGTCTCCCCTGTGTCCTTTGTGATAAAAACCATCCTCCCGGCATTTTCTACCCCGCCCGCTATACATAAAAACCACCCTCGCCGCCAACTACGTCCGGCACCCCACATCGTCCGGTGCCCATACCCCTTTCATCACTACAAGCTATCTCAAAAAAATCTTTACTCTTTTTTTTGAGATGGCTTGTATACATAATGATCAGGAGAACCACGTAGGGGCGCCCCTACAGGCCCATATTCAGTGGATATTTTTTTTGTCTGTACGAGAATGCAAAATATTTGTTGTTTTCCTGCGAAAAACATTTGACAAGAGATAATCATTTGCTGTAAAAGCAGGTCAACGAAAGTGCCGGTGTTTTTGTAGCTGCAAAAAGCCGCTCAAAGAGCGGTTTTTTTTCGTTTCTGCCAGGCTTGCAAGGCAAACTACGGATAAAAACGGCGCCGTATGGCATACTGAACGGCGCCGTATTTTTATACATTCAAGGAGGTATGGTAATATGTTGGTATGTGAAACCACGCGCAAAGGGAAAAAATGTACATTCATGACCGCTCAGGGCTGCTCTTTCAACGGGGGCTCCTGTGCGGAAATCATCGAGGCATGCAACGGGTGCGCCCGGAGCGAACAGCAGGAAAACGGCTGGTTCTGCACGGCTTTTCCGGATCCGTCCGTCATGATGCATCATATCCGAGATAATTCAATACCCCTGCCCATAAATGTTCAGCTGTGGTATCCTCACATGGACGCGCTGGCGGCCGTGGCCCGGACATCTTTCGTGCCACTCGCCCTACTCGTGGTTCGTGCGCCGGGG
>JAWOAV010000023.1:0-13523 GCA_046498365.1 Desulfosalsimonadaceae bacterium | reverse complement strand
TCCCTGACCAAGGCCGGCTCCATGATGGGCTCCGGGGCCATGATCGTAATGGATGAGCGCGACTGCGTGGTGGATGTGGCCCGCTACTTCCTGCGGTTCCTGGAAGAGGAATCCTGCGGAAAATGCCTCCCCTGCCGCCTGGGATTGACCCGGATGCGGGAAATCCTGGACAACTTCTCCCACGGAATCGGCAGCGAAAAGGACATCGAGGACCTCCAGAGCCTTGCAAAGGCCGTTCAGGACGGCGCCCTGTGCGCGTTGGGCACCAGCGCCCCCAACCCATGCCTGACCACCCTCAAATTCTTCAAAGACGAATACGTTGCCCATGTACGAGACCAGAAATGCCCGGCAGGCGTCTGCAAGGACCTGATCACCTATTATATTGACCCGGAAGCCTGCACCGGGTGTCGGAGCTGTGCCAAACACTGCCCCCAGGAATGCATTACCGGAGAAAAGAAAAAACCGCACGTCATTGACGCGGACAACTGCATCCGGTGCGGCATCTGCATGGAAACCTGCAAGTTCGGTGCGGTTCTTGTTCAATAAGACAACCTTATCTGGATGACCACAACAGGAGATCGATCAACATGATTACATTCCAAATAAATGACACGCCGGTCGAAGCGGAACCGGGCTGGACCGTACTGGAAACCGCCCGCCATTACGGCATTGAAATACCAACGCTTTGCTATCACGAGGCAGTATCCCCCAGCGGCGCCTGCCGGCTCTGCATGGTGGAGCTGCGGGACGGAGACTGGTCCAAGCTCGTGGCCTCATGCATTTTCCCGGTGGCGGAAGGGATCCGCATCTACACCGAAACGGAACGCATTGACAACGTCCGGCGGTGGATTTTCGAAATGCTTTTGGCCGAAGTTCCTGCCAGCCCGGAAATCCGGGAAATGGCAAAGCAATACGGCGTTGAATCCACGCGGTTTTCAGTGAAAGATCCGGATGAAGACTGCATGGTATGCGGATTGTGCACCCGGGCCTGTGAAGAGATCGTCGGCCTGTCCGCCATTTCGCTCATGAGCCGGGGGGTGCATAAAAAAGTCGGGGCGCCGTTTTCAAGGCCCACGGAAGTCTGTGTGGCATGCGGCTGCTGCGTTACCATCTGCCCCACAGGCGCCATGCGCAGACTCATCGAATCGGTGCGTGAAACGCCCGAAGTGACCCTGACCCCTCTGGCAGTTTAAAACAAGGAGAGACCCATGAACAACAATGCCAAAATCGGTATATTTTTATGCAAATGCGGACAGAAAATCGAGCCTCTGGTAGACCTGCCCGCCCTCAAGAAATCGGTGGCCGGGGTCGACGGGGTCGCCTGCTGCGATATCCTCCCCTACCCGTGTCTGGAACCCGGGCTCAATGCAATCAATTTAAAAATACAAGAGCTTGGCCTCAACCGGATCATCGTTGCCGGCTGCGAAAGCCGTCTCATGCTCAAAAAATTCGAGCAGAAAATGGAGGCGAATGGTCTGCAAAAGGGGCAGATTGACGTGATCAATCTCCGGGGGCACGTCGCAGGCGTCAGCGACCTCTCCCCAAAGGAGAAGGCGGAAAAGGGGAGCAAGCTGATCAAGGCCTCGGCTGCGGAAATGAACGCGTTTACGCCGTCGACCCGGAAAAGCGTCTCGATCGAAAGGCCGCCCGTCGTCCTTGGCGGCGGCATCGCATCCTTTGCCGCCGCCCATGAACTGGCACAGGAAGGGATTGACTTCATGCTGTCGATTCCGGAGCGCGACCCCGAGGTCGTCCTGGATCACCTCTGCAAGACCTACCCCGGCGAGCGGGTTCACTACTCCCGGCTGAAGAAAATGATCGACGAAGTGCTGGAAAGCCCCCATACGACCCTTCTCCAGGACGGGGAACTTGCAGGTCTGGCCGGCATTACGGGGGATTACACCCTTTCCTTTGCCGTACCGGACGCCATGACGCGGCGCCAATACGCGGCCGGTACCATCATTGCCTGCCTGGACGGGGAACTGGTCCCTCCCGGACCGGAGTTCGGATATGACGGAAAAACCGTATTGTGCCAGCCCGAATTTGAAGAAATGCTCTACGACGAAAAGATCCCCGACGGCCAGACTGTTTTCTGGGTCTGCGACTATGAAACCGGCCAGCCGGAAAATGCCCAACTCTCGGCCCGCGCTGCCTTCAACATGGGAAAATTTATCCTCCAGGGCAATCCCAAGGCCGGTGTGGTTATTCTTTACAATGAACAGATGCCCCTTCCCGTCACCGCGGCCGAGCGCAAGTTCGCAAGAAAGATGGGGATCATATGGGTTCCCTATGACAAATCCGTTCGCCCCATCCTCCAGGCGGATTTCGTGAATTTCGGATCCATCAACGACCACCTGGAACATGAACTGCCATGGGACCAGATCGTTCTCTCCCCGATCCGGAAAATGGGGGAAAAATCGAGGACAGCGGCAAAAATTCTAGGCATCCTCCACGAAGAAAAAGAATTTTTGAGCACTCACCATGCCAAAGTCCGTCCGGAAATGGTCGGCCGGGAAGAATCCTACCTGGCCGGATCCGCCCGGTACGCCTGCGACCTGACTGACGCCTTGAACCAGGGGCGGAAGGCCGGCAAAAAGAACGCTGAAATGATCAAAAAATCAAGGGACGGGGCGCTTTTCGTCCCCCAGGTGGTCTGCGTCGTGGACACGGACAAATGCGTGGCTTGCGGTCAGTGCCAGGAGCTGTGCGACTGCGGCGGCATTGGTGTGGCGGAGTTGGTCGGCGGCGGGCTTCCCCGGGTGGTGGACCCCATGGTCTGCACGGGCGGAGGTACCTGCGCGGCAGCGTGCCCCTACAATGCGCTGACGCTTCAAAACAATACAAACGTCCAGCGGGAAGCTCGGGTAGCGGCCCTGGCCGGCCAGATGGCCGACCATGAATTTGTCGCCTATGCCTGCTCCTGGGCCGGTCTGCCGGCAGCGGACAATGCCGGAAATATGGGGTTGAAATACGATCCGGCCATCCATATCCTGGGCGTTCCCTGCCTGGGGCAGCTGGATCCGAGCATCATGGCCCGGGCCTTTCTGGAAGGGGCACCGGGGCTGCTTTTGGTGGGATGCTCGCCGGAGGACTGCCATCACTCCTTCGGCATTGACCACGCCTGGAGCCGGGTCAATTTGATGAAAAAACTGTTTGTCTTCTGCGGGTTTGACCGAAGGCGCATCACCCTTGCCCATGCGGATATGAACAAGCCCGAGGAGCTCATCAAGACCATGGAAAGCTTTGCCAAGGCAATCAAGACCCTCGGGCCCATTGAAAAAACCCCGGAAAACCTGAGCAAACTGCAAAGCATCTACCGGCTGGTCAAATCCAATTCCCGCGTCCGGCTCCTTCTTTCCGCGGGGTTGCGGCGGCCGTGGGAGCATACCTACCGGGGGGACCAGCGCTATGCCCTTCAGTACGAGCGGGAGGATTTCATCACCGCCCTGAAGGAAGAATTCCTCAAATCACGGCTGGAAACGGTGATGACGAAAGAAAAGCGCCCCTTCAATATCCGGGAACTGGCCTCCTATCTCACGGAAGAAAAGAAAAGCGTTGCAGAGCAGCTTGGCGAGCTGGTGTCGGAAGGGCACGTCAACGTTCAATACAAGGAAGGAAAGCCGCTTTACCTCAGCGTCAATTAATCGTTAGCGGTAGTTCCTGCGGCCGGGAAGCGAAACGTGCTTCCCGGCCTTGTTTTTTCCCTGCGGCGGTTGCAGTGTACAGCCGATATGCCATCATCGCCGGACATGCCTTTTATCCGGCATTCTCCTGCCGGGCGCGCGAGGCGACCGGAGTGCCCGTCCGGCAGCCGATGTGCCCCGCGATAACCGGGCATTTGGCTTTCAATAAAAAAACGATCGGCATCTCCAAATGGGATAGCGTTTCATAATTGCCCTGCCCCTTGGCAACAATCAAATCGGCGCTCTCAAACGCCTGCCGGAAACGGTCCGAACAGTCCTCAAGGATGACACCCGGCGCATCCGATCCGTTGTCAATCACCTTTACAAGACGGGCCATACCGCTTTCTTCCGCATCCGCCAAGGTGGCGTCGTTGATAACCGGGCCTCCCCGCACGGCGTATGTGATCTTATCGCGCGAAAGCTGTTCAACGAGAAAACAGTCAAAAACAATCTCCCCGGCATTGTCCCCGATATATAAAATCGTCTCGGCCGAATCCGCCGCCTGCCAGAGAAATTCCAGGTTTCCGTACAGGGGCTCGGATAAGGAGCGCGTAATGGTTTCATCGATCACATTTCGGCTTACGGAGCTGCTGACGCCAAGGTCGATGATATTGCCCGCAATGGCCAGGCGAACAGCGGTTTCCATGGGATGCGCGGAGGTTTCGACCGTTTCCCGGAGCATCGGGTACAGTTCCAGGGCATAGTGGTTGCTCTCTGTTTTCAGCGATTGATAGGGGTCGTGATTGCCGGAGAGTTCCCGAACCAGCCGGTGTATGACCTGCCCCATGGCCGGAGGGGTCTGTTTCAGGTCCATGCTCCCGGTGGCCGCCAACACTTTCTGAAGAACCGCCTCCTGGATATCCGGATCCTGGGTAGCAAGCCGGACCGCGTCAAGGGCCTGGCGAATGAAGCAGGGAATGCAGTCGAAATAGGTTTTCATGGCCGCACAATCTCCTTTTCCGCCCCACCGGCACTGTGGAAGGGGGATCAAAAGCGCAGGGCTTTTTACCCTGTTTTATCGAGGGCAAAAATCTCTGCAAATATCTGGTCGTTGTCGAAACCCTTCAAATGAATGGCACCGCTGCGGCAGGAAGCGACGCACAGCCCGCAGCCTTTGCATAACACCGCGTTGATACCGGCCTTGCCGGTATGGGGGCCCTGCTCGATAAATGACGGCGCCGAATATGGACAAACGGCCACGCACACGCCGCATGAACTGCAGTTTACCGGGTCGGTTTCCGCAACCGTCCCGGCCATTCGGATCGTCTTTTTGGCCAGAAGCGTCACGGCCCGGGTGGCCGCTGCCCGGGCCTGGGTGATGGATTCATCCAATGGTTTGGGGGCGTGGGCAAGCCCGCAGATAAAAACCCCGTCGGTGGCGCAATCCACTGGCCGCAGCTTGACGTGGGCTTCCATGAAAAACCCGTCATCATTGCGCGTCACCTTGAACATCTGCGCCAGCGGATTGTCCCGGGGCGGTTTCATGGCCGCGGCCAGCACCATCAAATCCGGTTTCACGACCATCCGGCGGCGCAGCGCCGTGTCCCTGAATACAACCTCCAAATCATCTCCGGCCTGGTTGACCGCCAGCCCTACCGACTCATCGTATTTGAGAAACACGACCCCCTTTTCCCGGGCCTTGCGATACAGGTCTTCCCGAAGACCGTAGCTTCTCATATCCCGGTAGAGCACAAGCACGTCCATCTCCGGACGCAGGTTTTTGAGGGCAAGGGCATTTTTGATGGATTGGGTGCAGCAAACCTTGGAGCAATAAGGGCGCTCGGGAATGCGGGACCCCACGCATTGAATGAAAAGGGCCGTTTGAACGCCACCCAGGGAGGCATCCTTTCGCATCATCCGTTGATCCAGCTCCATACCGGTGATCACCCGGGTGTCCTTGCCGTACAGATAAAGATCGGGCTTAAGCTCGGATGCGCCCGAAGCGATGATCGCCACCCCGTGCGAAAGGATCTCTTCCCCGCTCCGCCCCTCGATGGTGGTCTCGAAGTTCCCCACGAAACCATCTGATTTCTTGATTCGGGCGTTTAAACGAACCTCGATCTTCGGATCAGCAGTGATCTCCTGGACCATCTTTTCCACGTACGCCTGGACATCCGCGCCATCCCAGGTTTCATGAATCTTAAGGGCCTGGCCGCCGAGGCGGTCGGTCTGCTCCACCAGAAAGCTTTCGTATCCCTGGGCCGAAAGGGCTTTGGCCGCGGTCATTCCGGCAACCCCGCCCCCAACGACCAGGGCCTTCGGGTTGATGGCCAACTCAGGCTCACTCAGCGGCTGCTGCAGGGCCACCTTGGCCACTGCCTTGCGGGTGAGGTCCTTTGCCTTTTCCGTGGCGGCTTCGGGCGCCTGGCCGTGGACCCAGGAACAATGGTTGCGAATGTTGGCCATTTCAAAAAGATACTTGTTGATCCCTGCGTTGGTCAGGGTTTCCTGGAAAAGGGGTTCGTGTGTCTTGGGGGTGCAGGCCGAGACCACCACGCGGTTGAGCTGTTTTTCCCGGATAACCTTGGCCAGCATCTCCTGGGTGTCCTGGCTGCAGGCGAACATGCTCTCCTCGGCATGGGCCACATAGGGCAATGTCTTGGCATACGCCACCACATCCGGCACATCCACCACCGCCGCAATATTGCTACCGCACCGGCAGATAAACACGCCAATCCGGGGCGGATCCCCTCTCGTGTCCTTTTCTTTCGGCACTTCCCTGGTTCGGGTCATTGTCCAGCGCGCATCGGCCAGGCGGGTTGCCGCCATCCCCGCGGCGGCAGAGGATTCCACTACCGAGGAAGGAATGTCCATGGGGGCTTCGAACCCGCCGCAGACGTAAATGCCGGGTACCGTTGTCCGGACCGGCTCCATCTCCGATGTGCGGGCAAATCCGTAATGGTCGGTCTGAATCCCGAGACGTCCGGCCAGGACACGCCCTTCGGCGCTTACGCCCAATCCCACCGACAACACAACGATATCAAACGCTTCCTCCACCGTTTTCCCGGCCGAATCCACGTAGCGAATCCGCAGGTTCCCCTCGTCATTCTCCGGCAGCACGTTGGTAATCCTGGACTTGACGAAACGGATCCCGGATTCCTCACGGCCCCGGTTAAAATAACGCTCAAAATCCTTGCCATGGGTTCGGATATCCATATAAAAAATCGCCGCATCCAAAGGCGCCTTGCTGTGCGCCTTGGCCAGCATGGCCTCCTTGATGGCGTACGTGCAGCAAACGGAGGAACAATACCCCCGGCCGCCGATATGCACGTCCCGTGACCCGACGCACTGCAGCCAGGCGATCTTTCCCGGCTCCCTGTGATCCGACGGCCGCACGAGGTGGCCCCCGAAAGGCCCCGAAGAGGACAGCATACGCTCGAATTCCAGGCTGGTCACCACATTGGAAAAGCGTTTATACCCATACACGTCATGCGCGGAAGGATCGTACGCCTCGCATCCACTGGCGATGATCACGCTCCCCACCGCCAGATCCAGCGTTTTTTCCGGTTCGTCAAACCAGATCGCATCCGTGGGACAAAACTTTTCACAGGCCTTGCAGGTGCCTTTCTGGAAAAAAATACAATTGTCCTTGTCGATGGCGTATTTCAGGGGGACCGCCTGGGCATATTTTACATAGGCCGCCTTCCGCTTTTTCAGCCCCGCATCGTAGGTGTCCACGACTTTTTTGGGGCATTTTTCCGCACAGACACCGCATGCGATGCACTTGTCCATGTCCACGTAACGGGGGTGCTGAAGCACCCGGACATGGAAATCCCCCTCTTCCCCCGAAATTTCCTGGACTTCCGCCAGGGTCAGGAGCTCGATGTTTATATGCCGGTCGACCTCGACCAGTTTGGGAGAGATAATTCACATCGCGCAATCGTTGGTGGGGAACGTCTTGTCGAGCTGGGACATGATCCCCCCGATGGAGGAGGTCCGCTCGACCAGATAGACGTAGTAGCCGGAATCCGCCGCATCGAGCGCGGCCTGCATTCCGGCAATCCCGCCGCCGACCACCATAATGGAACCTGTTATATTGGACATCTTTTCACCTATTGTGCGATAAACGTATTGATATCGCAGATATCTTTTTTGTTTTGCGGCAGACCCAGCCTTCTTCCGGAAATTCCCATGGCCAGCCCCAGAAGCTGGATATAAAGAATAGATGGCAGATCCGCATCCGTCCGCCCCTCTTCCTCCATCTCCTTTTGCACGTCATCGAACTGGATGTGGCACCACGGACAAGCCACACTGAGATAATCCGCCCCGGACGCCTTTGCATTTGCCAGTTTTTTTGCCGTCAGGCGCATGGACAGGTCGTCATTGACGCCCATCAAGGGGGCGCCGCAGCATTCCAGCTTCTGCGACCAGTCAACGGATTTGGCCCCTGTCAGGGAGACCAGCGTATCCAGGATGGCAGGCGACACCGGGTCGTCAAACTGCATGATATCGCTGGGACGCAGAACGTGGCATCCGTAATGGGGGGCAATCTTCACATTCGCAAACGGGGTTTTTAATTTTTCCCGGATAGCGGCTTCGCCGATATCCCTGTGAAGCAGGGTGAGCAGATGCGTCACTTTGGCCTTTCCCTGGTAGTGCAAATTTTTTTTACCCAGAAACGCGTTCACCTCGTTTTTGAGTTCCGCGTTGGTTGCCAGTATGTGGGCGGCCATTTTCAAACTTCCGTAACAGCACTGGCAAAGGGTCAATACGTCCAGGTCTTCTCTTTCCGCCAGTGCAAGGGCTTTTGCGGAAAAAAGCAGGTACGTTTTCATATCCGAATTCCGCAGCGGATATCCGCAGCAATTGAATGCCCGGATATCGACCAGTTCCACCTGAAACCGCGCCAGAACAGCCCTGGCGGAGCGTTCGTATTGTTGCACCCGTGCCGGAATGTTGCATCCGAGAAAAAACGCATATTTCATCATGGGTATCCACGTTCGATTGATGGTTTCAAGAACCGGCGGCCACTTCCTGAAACGCCATGTTTTTGAGTTCATAAAGGATGTCTGTCACCTTGACCTCCTGGGGGCAGTGCTCCTGGCATTGATAGCAGGTCAGACAATACCAGAGCATGGGGGAGCCAAGGGCCAGATCCTTGAGTCCAAGCCCCAGGGATCGCATGATCTGATGGGGCAAAAGCCCGACAGCCGCCTGGGGGTCCTCATATGACTGCACAACGGGGCACACCGTAGTACAATTTTCACAGGCAAAGCAGCCCACAAAGGTTGCACCCCATGGGGTTTCGTGGGCACGGGCCGCAACGGTCCTGTCGGTCGGCACAACAGGAATCGTCGCATCGGTGTCCCGGGCCATGGGAAATGCAGCGGCCATGGCCTCCATCGCTTCATCGAGCGGCTGTTCATACCCTTGGGCAGGCAGCAGGGGACGGTTCAGGCCGCGAAAGAAGGAAAACGGAGAAAGCGTGAGAAACGTCGGTCCGTCTTCCGCCAGAATGGGCTCCCGGACGGAAAGCCAGAGTTCCCTCAGGTTGATTCCGGCCGGGCATACCACTGTACAGCGGTTACAGTTGGTGCAAAGATAAAACCCCTCGTGGATGGCATCCATCGCCTCGGGGGAGATTTTTTTCCCGGCGGTATACTCCCGGAGAAAGGACAATTTCTCGGCAGGAAGCACCATCCGGTTGCCGTTGGCTTCATAGGCGACCGCAACAGAGCACCGGAGACTGCAGGTACCGCAGCGCGTGCAGGCGTCCAGGGCAAGGGCCTGACGGGTCGCAATATTGGCCGGATTGGATGTCCTCGGATCCATCACAGCATTGGCAAGCAGGCAGAAAGAGCTGGAAAACATGTGAAACATTTTGCTGAACGGCAGGTAGGCCAACCCGAAAAAACAGGCGATCACATGAATATACCATAAAATGGCCGCTCCGTTTACACGATCCAGCGCCAAAGCGAATGGCCCCATGGCTTTGGCCGTGGTATACCCGGCAAATGCATATTTGTTGGGAGCGTGACAATAGGCGCAATAGTTCTCGTGGACCTCGGCTCCCTCTTCCAGAATATCATCTGAAAAAGGGGCTTCCACGTTGGGGGAGACCGTCCCGTATTCGGCAACCCAATAGCTTTCAAGGGCGCGGAGCTCCTCGTCGTCGGAAATAAAGGAGTATTCGTCCACCATGTCCATGAATTCGGTATGGGAACTCATTTTGGCGCCTTCCAGCAGGAATCCGGAAAGCATGATGATCGCCACGATGGCGATCGTATAACGGTCCATAACATTGGTCAGCATTCGCGGAATCTTAAGGATAAAGCGTCGGTAAATGGCAATCCCCACGCCGACGACCACCATCATACCGAAAAAATCCCGTAAAAACAAAAACGGATTCAGGGTCGAATAATAATTGGAAAACAGCTTTGCCGTAATGAGGTTTTCCATGGCATGCATGAGCAGAAGAAACGTGAATCCACTGAATATCAAAATGTGCATGATCCAGCGCAGACGGTCCTCCCTGGCAATCCGCATCTGCAAAAAAACATCGAGGATAAGCGATCGGAAAAGCAGCAGCACTTTGCGGCTGAAAACCACCCCGGCAACACCGCGTATTGCCGCATACAAGCGCTGGGAGGGAGTGAATTCCTGCCCGAAAACACCGACTTTTCGGGTCAACCAGGTGGAAACCTTGTATATTGTTCCGATGGCGAATATCGCCAGGGCCAGGTACAACGATACGGAAAAAAACATCGACACAACCTCCTGCGACACCCGAACAGAGGGCATTCCCCCCCTGTCAGGATGCGCCTGCTTCCCTGTTCAACATACCGAATTTTTTATTAAATTTTGCATTATTGTATAGACGCCAAAAACAACCCCACTGAATATGGGCTCCTAGGGGCATCCCCCTTGCGGGTGCCCGGAATCGGGCACCCGCAAGGGGGATGCCCCTACGCGCTTCTGATCATTATGTCTATAAATGCAAAGAATTGTAATATAATTCATCCGGCTTTTCAACGGATCCGGATGGAAAATCAACAGGTCTGCCGCCTGCGAGGATCCTTCAATAAATGCACAGCCGCATTGAATTGTACCGTAAAATCGTAATCGCCGGTTGAATGTGCCGGCAATTCACGAAGCGGGGCGCATCACGGCAAAACTACCAGCCGATCGTAAGATAATCATGAATCGAATCGGCGGCCATCCTGCCCGCCCCCATGGCCAGAATCACCGTGGCCTGCCCGGTGACGATGTCCCCCCCGGCCCAGACCCCTTTTTTAGTGGTTTTTCCGGTTTTCGGATCTGCGATGATATATCCCCATCGATTCAACTGAATTTCCGCATCCGACTGGGTCAGCAGCGGGTTGGCACTGGCACCCACGGCCACAACGGCCAGGTCGCATTCGAGCAGAAACTCGGAGCCCTCTATGGGAATGGGCCGGCGGCGACCGGATTCATCCGGTTCCCCCAGCTCCATTTGGAGGCATTCCATCTGGATGACGCGCCCATCGTCATCCCCGATAAACCGGATGGGATTGGTCAATAGATAAAATTCAATGCCTTCCTCCTCGGCATGGTGGATTTCCGCCGCCCGGGCCGGCATTTCCTCACGGCTCCGGCGGTAGACGATCCGGACCTGCTCCGCCCCCAGGCGCATGGCCGTACGGGCCGAATCCATGGCCACGTTTCCCGCCCCCAGAACCGCCACATTTTTCCCCTTTGCCAGCGGCGTGTCATATTCGGGGAACAAATATCCCTTCATCAGGTTAGCCCGGGTCAGGTATTCATTGGCGGAATAGATGCCGATAAGATTTTCCCCGGGAATGTTGAGGAACTTGGGAAGCCCGGCACCCACGCCGATGTAGACGGCATCGTAGCCTTCTTCAAACAGTTCGTCCACGCTCACGGTCCGTCCCACAACGCTGTTGCATTCAATACGGAGCCCCAGCTTTTCAAGGGCCGCCACTTCGGAAGCCACGATATCCTTGGGAAGGCGAAACTCGGGAATCCCGTAGACCAGCACCCCGCCGGGTTTATGAAAGGCCTCGAGCATGGTGACGTCATGCCCCTTGAGCAGCAGGTCCCCGGCCACCGTCAATCCAGAAGGCCCGGAGCCGACCACCGCCACTTTTTTACCGGTGGGGGCGGCTTTTTCCGGGAGTTCACCCGTATCCTGCTTGCGGGAAAAATCCGCCACGAACCGTTCCAGATTCCCGATGGCCACGGGTTCGTCTTTTTTCCCCAGAATACATTCTCCCTCGCACTGAATTTCCTGAGGGCAGACCCGTCCGCAGATGGCCGGCAAAGTGTTTTTTCCCCAGATGGTCTGGCTGGCGGCGGCAAAATCGCCCGCTGCGACCTGCTGGATGAATCCCGGAATATCGATCTGTACCGGACATCCGGTCACACAGGCCGGCTTTTTGCACTGCAGGCAGCGTTGTGCCTCCATCATCGCCGTTTCCGGGGAGTACCCTATGGGGACTTCCTCGAAATTTCTCCGCCGCACATCCGCGGCCTGCTCCGGCATGGGCTGGCGCGGAATTTTTTCCTTTTTTGCCGCTTTTCCTGTCATATTTTCCTCCGTTTTTTCCAAAGACTCCGGATAGATCAGATGCCCTGCAACCGGCAGTATTCGTCGTAAGCAGCCTTTTCTTCCTTTTCGTATGCGCTCAGCCGCTGCATCAGACCGTCGTAGTCGACCTTGTGACCGTCGAATTCCGGGCCGTCCACGCACGCAAACCGGGTCTCTCCACCGACGGAGACGCGGCACCCGCCGCACATGCCGGTACCGTCGATCATGATCGGATTGAGGCTCACAAGGGTTTTGACATTGTATTCTGCCGTCAGCTTTGATACAAATTTCATCATGGGCACCGGGCCGATGGCCACCACCAGGTCCACTTTCTGGCTGTCCAGCACCTCTTTGAGCACCTCGGTAACAAACCCCTTGTGCCCGTAGGAACCGTCATCCGTGCAGACATGAAGCGTATCCGAAGCCGCCCGCATTTTATCTTCCAGGATCAGCAAGCCCTTGTTCCGGGCGCCGATGATGCTGACCACTTCGTTTCCGGCCTCCTTGAACCCCCGGGTGATGGGGAACAGCACCGCTACGCCGGTACCGCCGCCCACACATACCACTTTCCCCAGTTTTTCAATGTCGGTCGGTTTGCCCAAGGGGCCGATCACGTCCTGGTAGGCATCGCCTTCTTCTAAGGTTTTAAACAGGGCCGTGGATTTGCCCACCACCATGTAGATGACCGTGATGGTGCCGCGCGCCGCGTCCAGATCCGATATGGTCAGGGGTATCCGTTCACCGGTTTCATTGGCTTTGAGTATCACAAACTGGCCGGGCCGGGCCTTGGCAGCAATCCGCGGGGCTTCGATTTCATTTAAGATGACCGTATCGTCGGCCATGGATTCCTTTTTAACAATGGTAAACATGCGCTTCCCTCCTGGTTGAATGCAACCGATCACCCCTGTGGGGAATCGGCTTTCCATCCCCAAGGGTTGATTCCTATACCTTTTCTGGCCAATCGATTTGAACCGTAACACTGCCGGGAGGCAAGCCCCGGCCTGCCGCTCTCCGGTTATGAGCGTATGCGCGTATTAGCATTTACCGGCGCAGGATGTAAAGTTATTTTTATCCGCTCCGCACAAATATTGCGGACCACAGATAAACTTTTTTCATACCCCTGCTGCGCGGCCATGTAAAGACCTATTCTCATATTCCCGACGTGGTTGTCCGGCGCGGGAATGCGCCCCCATGCAGCCAATTGCAAAAAGAGGCTTCCCCCAATACCGATTTTTCCGCATACGGATATTCCCCGCCCTGTCATAGGATCAAACGGGCCGGACTGGTGAAAATCGATACGCAGGGTCTCATTA
>JAWOAV010000184.1:0-7082 GCA_046498365.1 Desulfosalsimonadaceae bacterium | reverse complement strand
CCCTGCAATTGTTGCCTGGGGACAACACCCGGCGCCCACCCGCAAAGGAAATTGACCATTAGTACGATTTTTTTCACAGATCAATAGACATAAGGATCAGTAGGACTTCGTAGGGGCGCCCCTTGCGGGCGCCCGGTCATGGGCACCCGCAAGGGGTGCCCCTACGGGCCCGCATTCAGAGGGCATATTTTTTGTATTTATGCAAGAATGCAAAAATTCGTATATGCCGGCAACGGTTGGTGTTTTTTCCCGGGAGGAATGTCAGGGGCCGGCTCTTACCCGTAGATGCGACAAGGTTGAAAATGTGGATGGATGGATATGTCCGCATTGGGGGTTTTAATTAAATTGATAATTTCCTCTGGATGGGGGGGTGGGTGTTGGCCGGAGCAACATTGGGAGGGCTTGGCGGCAGCTCTTGGCGAAGATAAGCCAGGCACCCTGGATTGTTTGAGTCCCGCCATCGGCGGGGCGAGTTTCCAGGGTGCGGCGTATCGAGCCATAGAGCTGCCCCAAGGACTCACAGTTGCTACGGCCAATACCCACTATCCCCATCCCGGAAATTAACCGAATGAATTCCTGGTAAGGGACAAAAAACAATGGCAAGCCATAGAGCAGATATGGAAGACAAGCCGCGGGAAGCGTGCGGTGTATTCGGCATTCACAGGCATCCCGAGGCCGCGCGGCTCACGTATTTCGGCCTTTACGCGCTGCAGCACCGGGGGCAGGAAAGCGCGGGCATTGCCGTGGTGCGCGACGGACACATTGATTTTCACAAGGGTATGGGGCTGGTCGGCGACGTGTTCGACGACCGGACACTGGCGACGCTGGACGGGGAGTACAGCGCCATCGGCCATGTCCGGTATTCCACCACCGGGGAATCCGTTCTGGTCAATGCGCAGCCGTTCGTGGTCAACCACCGGGGAAAATCCTACGGCGTGGCCCATAACGGGAACCTGGTCAACGCCCACACCCTTAAACGCGAACTGGAAGAGGAAGGGTCCATCTTCCAGACCACCATGGACAGCGAAATTTTTCTTCACCTTTTCGTCAAGAACCTCCACTACGGATTCGAAGACGCCCTGATCAATGCGGTCACCCGGCTTAAAGGGGCCTGGTCCATGGTGCTGCTCACCAGTCGGGGGGAAGTGGTGGGGATAAAGGACCCCAACGGGTTCCGCCCCCTTTGCCTGGGTCGACTGCACGGCCATTACGTGCTGGCATCGGAAACGTGCGCGCTGGATCTTCTGGAAGCCGAATTCGTCCGGGAGCTGGAGCCCGGGGAAATCGTGATTATCAGCGACGAGGGGGTCCGCAGTCTGTTTCCGCACAAGCAGACCAAGCGAACGTTCTGTATCTTTGAATTCATTTATTTTGCCCGTCCCGACAGCACCATATACGGAAAAAATGTATACCTGACACGAAAGGCCCACGGCCGGCAGCTGGCCATGGAGGCCCCCGTGGATGCGGATTTGGTTATGCCGTTTCCCGATTCCGGCAATTACGCGGCCTTGGGATATGCCGAACAGTCCGGGATTCCATTCGACCTGGGAATGATCCGAAACCATTACGTGGGGCGCACTTTTATCCAGCCGACCCAGAGCATGCGGGATTTCGGCGTCCGCATGAAGCTCAACCCGGTAAAAGAGCTCCTGGCCGGAAAGGACATCATCATCATCGAGGATTCGATCATTCGGGGGACGACCGCAAAGACGCGCATCAAGGCATTGCGCGAGCTTGGGGTGAAAAAGATCCACATGCGGATCTCCTGCCCCCCGCACCGATTCCCCTGCCACTATGGAATCGATTTTTCAACGAGCAATGAACTGGTGGCTGCAAGCAAGTCGATTTCCGAGCTTGAAGCCTTTTTGGGGCTGGATTCCCTTCATTACCTGAGCCTGGAAGGGCTGTTGAAATCCACCGGTGTGGAATCGCCTGAAAATTATTTTTGTAAAGCTTGCTTTGACAAACGTTATCCTGTATTATTTGACGAAGATGTGTCGAAGGCATGTCTGGAGAATCGGCAAAACGAATCCTGACAGTGGATCAACACGCCGGGGGTGCACATGATCGAGTCAAAATATTTAAAGGATAATGTTCAAAATATCCAGCGCCTTATGGCGATTCCCGGGCTGAAGGATTTTGAGACCCGAAATTTGGCGAAACTTCTTCGGTTGAGCAAAATCCGGGAATACGATGACGGGGAAGTCATTATCCGGGAGGGAGACAACGATCCCTGGCTTTACTTTCTTCTTTCCGGCATGGTGCAGGTCAGCAAGCGCGGCGTGGAGATCGGCAAGTTGAACGATGTCGGCGAGATCTTCGGGGAGATGCGCATCGTGGATGCTATGGCCCGGTCCGCCACGGTATCCGCCATCGGACCCACCGTGTGCCTGTGTGTGGACACGTCCGCCAAGGGGCGTCTCTCCGATGCGGACGACCGGGATGAACGCCTCGATTTTCTTCTTCTCCTGTACCGGATATTCGCCGAATACATGTCCATCCGCCTGCGCACGACCAACGATGAACTCATCCGGGCCAAAAAGGACATCGAAGAGCTGCGAAGCTACTACGGCCGCTAGCATCCATGCAAAAAACCGTCTCCTTTACCCGTCATTCCGCCAACGTATTTTTCCATATTCTTACCCGATGCAACCTCCGGTGCCGGCACTGTTATATCAATCCCGACCAGCACGGCAAAGCCGATCTGGATACCGACACCATCGTGGACTGGCTCTCCCTTTTCCACCAGGCGCCGAAAAAGTCGAACCTCATTTTACTGGGGGGGGAACCCACCCTTCATCCGGGGCTTCCGGAGGTCGTGAAAGCGGCGCGGCGTATCGGCTATGAATCGGTCACCATCGATACCAACGGTTACCTCTTCAACGATATCCTGGAAAAAGTCACCCCCGCGGAAGTCGATTACTTCAGTTTCAGCCTGGACGGGGCAACACCGGAAACAAACGACCGGATTCGCGGGGCGGGGTGTTTTGCGCGCTGCACGGAAGGCATCCGGAGGGCGGCTGCCGGAGGGTTTTCTGTCAGCGTCATTTATACGGTAAGCAGTGAAAATGCCCATGAGCTGCCCATGATGCTCCCGCTTCTGACAGCGCTTGGCGTCCGCCGGTTTTTCATACAGGTCATCGGCATACGGGGGCGTTCGGCAGAAGTGGAGAGTCTGTCCGCTGAAAAACCGCTCCAGTTGACCAAATCCCGGTGGGAAGCCCTTGTCCCGCCCGTGGCCAGGCAGGCGGCGGATGCAGGCATTGCGACGATTTATCCGAAGGTGTTTCTTGCTCCCGGAGAAACGTTCGAATGCGCGGGGAACGTGGCGGACAATTATTTCATTTTTCCAAACGGCCGGGTATACCGCTGCCCCCTGTGCGAAGATTACCCGCTGCACGCCATGACGATCGTCTCGGACAGGCTCGTGCCGACCGGTAAAATCAACGAGGCCGACCTGTTTACCCTTTCCATACCCGAAGGCTGCGTGATCAACAAGCTGGTCCAGGGCGGCAACATTGAATACGGCGAAAACGGGGCGCCCCAATACCAGATCGCCTGCTGTCTGCTGAAGGAGGAAGTGTCTCCGTAATGACCTCTCCCAAACTTCGAAACATTCTGGTCATGCTGCATCAACGCTTTTCAGAAAAGGGAGTGCCCCATGCGTTGATCGGTGCCATGGCATTGGCTTTATACGGAATGCCGCGTTATACCGCTGATATCGATCTGCTGTCCGATGTCCGGCAGCGAAAGACCCTATTGAATGTAATGGGGGCCTTGGGCTTTGATTGTTTTCAGGATACGGATAATTTTTTGCAGTTTGATTCCGAAATGGGTGTGTATGGCAAGATTGATTTCATGCTTGTTCATACGGACGAAGGGCGGGCTGTTTTGGAGCGGGCAATCCTTGTATATGATGACAGTTTCGGGGAGGTGCCCGTAGTTCAACCAACCGATTATGCGGTTCTCAAGCTGATGGCCATTGCCAACAACCCGGATCGGAAAAATCGTGACGCAGCCGATCTCGAATCATTGTTCAAAGCAGTTTCAGCCGGTTTTATCAATCCGGTTTTCAACCCGATCGATGTAGCGCAGCTTAAGATCTTCGCGGCTCGGTTTGGTGTTTTGGATCACTTGGAGATGCTGCTTCCATTGCTGGAGGATATTTGATGCCTGTAAATGGTATGGAAAGTCGTATGGATTCAAAATCCGTTGAAAAACGTATCCGCGTTGAGCGTGCCATGATTATCGAAATGATTGAGGACGCAATGAAAAAGTCGATAGAAAAAGGTCCGCATGCATTGACCCAGGGATGTAACTGCATTGTCTGCGTTATCAAGCGCAAACGAAGGTTGCAGCATCCATCCAGACCATGGCGCCATCGATTGTAAAAGTGGCTGCCCTGATGTCCTACACATTAAACCGGAAATTGATGATATCCCCGTCCTGGACCGTGTAGGTTTTCCCTTCCAGTCGGAACGTGCCCGCTTTTCTGGCCGCAGCAGCGGAGCCGGCCGCCACCTGGTCTTCGTAGGAAATGACTTCCGCGCGGATAAAGCCTTTCTGGATGTCGGTATGGATTTTTCCGGCGGCATCCAGTGCGCTTGTGCCTTTTTCAATGGTCCAGGCGCGCACCTCGTCCTCTCCGACGGTGAAAAAAGAGATCAGTCCCAGGGTTTCATAGGACTTCCGGATGACCCGGTCGGTGGCCGGGGTGGGAATGTTGAATTCTTCCAGCAGTTCGGCGGCGTCTTCAGGGCTCATCTGGGCCAGCTCGTGCTCGAGTTTCCCCCGGATGACCATGCAGGACGCTTCTTCAAGGGCGGCGGGCAGCGCGGGCAGGGATTCATCATCGTCGGCGTTGTTGAACAGGACCAGCACGGCCTTGGCTGACAGGAACGCATACCCCTTGAGCGGTTTGGCATCGGCGAGTTCCGGATAGTGCCGAAGCGGGGTTTCTTCCTCCAGGACGGCTTTGCACTGAACCAGAAGATCGTGTTCCTCCTTGTCGGCGGCTTTCCCCCTTTTGGCGTCCGCCGCGATGCGTTCGAGCCGTTTTTCCACAGTTCCAAGATCCGTAAGGATCAGTTCCTGGTCAATGGCAAAGAAGTCGGCCTGCGGGTCGGGCGCCCCGAAACCCATGTGGGCGTGGTTGCGGATAACCACGATCAGCGCGTCGACATCCCGTATGACCCGGACCCAACCCAGGTCCGCCCCGGCTTCCTTTTTCCCTTCTTTTTTCCCGGGCAAAAGGTATTCCACCTGGGCATAGATGGTCTTTTGGGGCCGGTACATCTCGCTCAGCAGGTCGATGCGGGGGTCGGGCACGTGGATGGTGCCGAGCCGGGTTTCATTTTTTGCGCCCATTCCGGCAAAATCATGGGTGAGTGCTTCAAAAACGGTGGTTTTTCCGGCGCCTGCCGGCCCGATAATGCCAAGTTTCATGGTATGTGTAATCCTTGCTTTTGCCGCGTGTTTGCGGGATATCGTAGGGGCACCCCTTGCGGGTGCCCGGATTTTGGGTACCCGCAAGGGGTGCCCCTACGGCCCCATATTCTGTGGGAATATTTATCGTGTCTATACAAGAATGCAAAAATTCGTATTTTACACCGCGGTGAATCCCTGTGCTTCCTGCGTGGTAAAAACAATGCGGGCCATACTATATGTTACTCATCCGTAATGGGTTTTATTCATCCAGGTCGATGGCACGGCACGGGTCGATGGCAAACAGCCGGCAGGTGTTGTTCCATATGGCCGATGCCAGTTTTTCCGGGTCTGCCTGCCGGATGTCGGCGATTTCCATTAGCACGGAGCGCACAAAAGCCGGTTCGTTTCTGCGAAAAGTTCGTTTTTCCGGCTCCGGGGTCAGGTAGGGGGCGTCGGTTTCAACGAGGATGCGGTCCTCGGGGATGTCTTTGATCAGCCGGCGGAGTTCGGCGGCCCGCTTTTTGATGGTGACAATGCCGGTAACGCCGATGTGAAATCCCAAATCCAGGTATTTTTCCATTTCCTCCCCGCTCCCGGAAAAGCAGTGCACAACGCCTTTCTGCCCTTTTTCCATGCGGGTGGAAACCAGCTCGTAAAAACGGCCCCCACTGTCGCGTTCGTGGAAAATCAGCGGCAGGTCAAGCTCTTTTGCGATTTCGATCTGGCGCACGAAGCAGTCTTCCTGGTTTTCCCGCGGGGAAAACATCCGGTTGAAGTCCAGACCGCATTCCCCCCATGCCCTCACTTCCGGCCTGTCGGCCATGCGGCACAGATTGCCCAGAACCGTTTTGCTGCAACTGGTGGCATCGTGGGGGTGGATCCCGACCGAGGCATAGCAACCATCAAACATTGCTGCAATATCGGCGGCCTGGCGCGAGGTTTCCTCCGTGATTCCCACTACCATGATTTTTTTTACGTCGGCGCGGGCGGCCCTGTCAATGACGGCTTCCATGTCCTTGTTGTATGACTTGTCATTGAGATGGCAGTGGCTGTCAAATATTTTCATGTCGTTCCCTTTTGAGTACCCTTTTCAGATCCGGATCTATTACCGCCCCTCATTTACCACCTGCCTGGACTGCAATCAAGCAATAATCAATTGGCGCATTGACAAACTGTGTAAAATGAAAAATAAATTATTACAGGCGGAAACAGGGATCAAATCGTACCCATCATTTCAAGGAGGGTCTTATGGCGGAACCCGAAGCAATCTTCACGGGCAGCGATTGCCTATTGGTCATCGATGTGCAAAACGACTTCTGCCCGGGCGGGAAGCTCCCCATTGAAGAGGGGGATGCGGTCGTGCCGGTGTTGAACCGGTACATCGAAGAAGCCATAAATACGCATGTGCCCGTTTACCTGTCCAGGGACTGGCACCCGGTCGGACATGTCAGCTTCCGGGAGGCCGGAGGGCAGTGGCCGGTTCACTGTCTCCAGGATTCGGACGGTGCGCGGTTTCATCCGGATTTGAAAGTGCCGGAAAACGGCGTCATCGTTACCAAGGGGGTCCGTTTTGACATGGACCAGAATTCGGCTTTCGACCAGACCGGCCTTGCCTATAAGCTTCACAACGACGGCATAACGCGTCTCGTTGTGGG
>JAWOAV010000141.1:0-3053 GCA_046498365.1 Desulfosalsimonadaceae bacterium | reverse complement strand
GCCATACTCATGCATCACATCGTTAATTTTCACGGAGGTGACGGCAACGCCATAAAGCGAGGATAGAATAATACGCCGCAACGAGTTGCCGATTGTTATGCCAAATCCACGTTCCAGCGGTTCCCATACAAATTTGCCGTAGGTTTCCGTCTGGTTGTCGATCTGAACCTTGCCGGGAACGATAATTTCCCGCCAGTTCATATATGTCAATTCATTCAAGGACATTATAATCTCCTTAATATATTTAATCTCGATCCGAATGAACTACTTTTCCGGATGCCTCAGGAGATCCAGGAGAAACTGATTCACAAAAAATGGTCATAAAAACCATCGCCTTTTCAATTTCTTCGACAACCAGCCTGTTTACTTGGAATAAAACTCAACAATCTGGTTTTCCTGTATCGGCATCGTAATATCGTCACGAACGGGCATTGCCTTGACAGTTCCTTTCAGATTGTCCTTATCGAGTTCCAGCCATTGGGGCATACCGCGGCGAACAACGGCTTCCACGGCATCTGTAATTGCCTGAACGGTTTTGCTCTTTTCACGGATCTCAATGACATCGCCGACTTTCATCTGATATGATGGTATGTTCACTTTTTTCCCGTTTATGAGAAAATGACTGTGCTTTACCATTTGTCGCGACTGAACCCGGGAATTGGCAAATCCAAGCCTGTAAACAACATTGTCAAGACGTCTTTCCAGCATAACCAGAAGCGTTACACCGGTAACCCCTTTTCCGGCATCGGCCCTGTGAAAAAACAGCCTGAACTGTTTTTCGCCGAGCCCGTAGAGTCGTTTCACTTTCTGTTTTTCGCGCAGCTGAAGCCCGTAGTCTGATGTCTTACCGGCTCGGCGCTGGCCATGCTGCCCCGGCGGATAAGTGCGCCGGTCAATGGCGCATTTGTCCGAATAGCAGCGATCCCCTTTGAGATACAACTTTACATTTTCACGCCGGCAGAGCCGGCATACAGAACCACGATATCGTGACACGTATCCTCCCTCGTAATGTCAAATTCGTTTGCCGAAAGGCTTTTCTTGTGATTTCGAAAATATATATCGATTGAAGAAGCAGCCATGGAGCAGCTTAGACCCTGCGTCGCTTGGGCGGTTTACATCCGTTATGGGGTACCGGCGTTACATCCCTGATCATTGTAACGGTAAGTCCGGCGCCCTGCAAGGATTTAACTGCGGATTCCCGCCCGGGCCCCGGGCCCTTGACATAGACTTCGACATTTTTAAGGCCGTGTTCCCTGGCCTTTTTAGCAGCGTCCTCTGAAGCGAGCTGTGCGGCAAACGGCGTACTTTTGCGCGACCCCTTGAAGCCGTTCATGCCGGCGGTGGACCAGGACACAACGTTTCCCACGGGATCGGTAATGGTTACAATCGTATTGTTAAACGACGACTGGATATGAACCACGCCGTTTAATATATTCTTTTTAACCTTTTTTTTGGTACGGACTGCTTTTCTCTTCGCCATCGGTTTACCCTTTATTTAGGTTGTCTTACTTTTTCTTTGCGCCGCCCTTCTTCTTGACAGCTGTACGTCTCGGGCCTTTTCGCGTGCGGGCGTTGGTACTTGTCCGCTGTCCATGAACCGGCAGGGATCTGCGGTGACGCAGCCCGCGATAGCAGCCCAGATCCATTAAACGCTTAATATTCATAGATACTTCCGAACGCAACTCGCCTTCCACCTTACAATCATTGTCGATGGCCTTGCGGATTTCGTTGATTTCCGTTTCAGACAACGCGTCTGTCCGGGTCGATGCATCTATGCCCAGCCTGGATAATATCTGCCGGGAAGTGGAAGGGCCTATTCCGTAAATATAAGTCAATCCGACGACTATATGCTTATTTCTGGGTAAGTCAACTCCTGCAATTCTTGCCAATGGTCATGCCTCCTTTTAGCCCTGCCGCTGTTTATGGCGTTTATTTATGCATATCACCCTGACCGTACCCCTTCGCTTGATGATTTTGCAGTTGCGGCAAATTTTCTTGACGGACGCTCTAACTTTCATCTCAACTCCCTTTTATCTTTAGGACATCAGCCTCAAACACGCGGCACAAATACAATATTATTTTGACCGGTACGTAATCCGACCGCGGGTCAAATCATACGGGGATAGTTCAACGGTAACCGAATCGCCGGGCAGAATTTTAATGAAATGCATCCGCATTTTCCCCGAAAGATGTGCCAATATCTGATGTTTATTTTCCAATTCAACCTTGAACATGGCATTCGGCAGGGTTTCAAGAACCTTGCCCTGAACCTTGATCGGCTCCTCCTTGGTCATGCATATCCCCCTATAGGAATTAAAAAAAAACGATCGTTACTTCTTGCGCTTTCCGGATGCAGGATTCAAAAAGCCTTCGTAATTACGCGTAATCAAATGCGATTGAATCTGCTGAACCGTGTGGATGGAAACCCCGACAACAATCAGGAGCGCGGTGCCACCGAAATAAAACGGCACGTTAAACCGCGTCATGAGTATGGAAGGGAGCACACACACGGCAGACATATAAACCGCCCCGGCCAGTGTAATGCGCGTCAACACCCTGTCGATATAGTCGGCGGTACGTCTCCCCGGACGAATGCCAGGAATATAACCGCCATGCTTTTTCATGTTCTCGGCGACATCCGATGGGTTGAAAACGATCGCCGTGTAAAAAAAGCAGAAAAAGACGATAAATGCGGTAAACAAGCCTTCGTAAAGGAAGGCGCCCGGCTGAAGGGCCGCCGACACATATTGCATAACCGGTATATTATCGTAGAAACTGGCAATTGTTGCCGGAAACATGATCAAAGAAGAGGCAAATATCGCTGGAATAACCCCTGCCGTATTGATCTTCAGAGGCAGGTGCGTGCTCTGCCCGCCGTACATTCGCCGGCCGACCACCCGCTTGGCATACTGCACCGGAATGCGGCGCTGGGCCTGTTCCATAAAAACGATAAACGCCACAACCCCGACCATGAATACAAGAAGCAGAATAATTCCAAAGATCGCCATCTCGCCGGCCCGGATCATCTGAACGGTGTTGCCGATGGATGCGGG
>JAWOAV010000089.1:0-9557 GCA_046498365.1 Desulfosalsimonadaceae bacterium | reverse complement strand
CCCAAAGCGCCGCTTCATCGTCGGCCACCCGGGAAAAGCTCCGGAAAATGCTGCGCGAAGGGAAACTGGACAACCGCTTTGTGGACCTGGAAACCCATGACCGGTCCATGCCGATGCTTGAAATATTTTCCAACACCGGTATGGAGGAAATGGGGATCAACTTCAAGGATATGCTCGGGAGCATGCTGCCCCGCGGGGCCCCCCGGAAGCGCCGCGTCACGGTTGCCGACGCACTCCAGATCCTTGCGCAGGAAGAAGCCCAGTCCCTTGTGGACATGGAAAAGGTCACCCGCGATGCCATAGAAAAAGTGGAGCAGTCGGGAATTATTTTCCTCGATGAAATCGACAAGGTGACCGGAAAGGAAGGCGGACACGGGCCGGATGTTTCACGGGAAGGGGTCCAGCGGGACCTGCTCCCCATTGTCGAAGGGAGCTCGGTCAACACCAAGCACGGCCCCGTGAAGACGGACCACATTCTTTTTATTGCCTCCGGTGCGTTTCATACGAGCAAGCCGTCGGATCTCATCCCGGAGCTCCAGGGGCGCTTCCCGATCCGTGTGGAGCTGCATTCGCTGGGCAAGGATGACTTCGTCCGCATCCTGACCGAACCGAAAAACGCCCTGCTGCTCCAGTATATCGCTCTGCTCCGGACGGAAAAGGTCATGGTCTCTTTCAATGAGGAAGCGGTGGAAGAGATCGCAAGAGTGGCCGAAGAGGTCAACAACCAGACGGAAAATATCGGCGCCCGGCGCCTTCATACGCTGATGGAACATCTGCTGGAGGACATCCTTTTTGACGCACCGGATATGAGCGGCAGGGAAATGATCATCGACCGGGCTTTTGTGGATGAGAAGCTGCGGGATGTGATGGAAGACCAGGATTTGAGCCGCTATATCCTGTAATAAAGGAATGCGGAACCGATGCTTCAGAACCAAGGGGGAGAGAACAATCCGTTCTTTCGGTGTCGGGGTCGGGGTCGGTATCGGGGTCGATTTTCAAAAGCCGATCCCGATACCGACCCCGATACCGACCCCGACCAAGGGAGGAGATAAGGGGATGACAATGAACCCCAATGTCGCAGACATACTCATTGAGTCCTTGCCGTACATCCGCTTTTTTTACGGTGCGACCATCGTTGTGAAATACGGCGGGAACGCCATGGTGGATGAACAGCTGAAAGAGGATTTTGCACGCGATATTACCCTGATGAAATTTATCGGCATGAATCCCGTGGTGGTCCATGGCGGCGGGCCGCAGATCAACCAGGTGCTCGACCGGATGGGCATCAGTCAGCGATTTGTGCGGGGGATGCGGTTTACCGATGAGCAGACCATGGACGTGGTGGAAATGGTGCTGGGAGGGAAGGTCAACAAGTCGATTGTCGCCCAGGTCAACCGCCACGGCGGCAAGGCCGTGGGGCTTACGGGAAAGGACGGCAATCTGCTCGGGGCAAAGAAGCTGCAGATCACGTATCAGCCCGATGAGGACGAGCCGCCGGAAATACTGGATCCCGGCCTGGTAGGGACGGTTACCTCGGTCAATGCGGAGCTGATCAAGACCCTTTCCGGCCAGGGATTCATTCCCATCATCGCCCCGGTAGGCGCAGGGAGTGAAGGGGAGACATACAACATCAATGCCGACCTGGTGGCCGGCAAGGTGGCTGGGGCATTGTCGGCCAGTCGTTTGATGTATCTTACGGACGTGGACGGCCTGATGGATTCGCGGGGGAATCTGGTCTCATCGGTCAATGCGTCCTCGGTGCGCAAGATGATCGCCGACGGCACCATTTCCGGGGGAATGATTCCCAAGATCGAATACGCCCTGGAAGCGTTGAACAGCGGTGTGGAAAAGGTTCAGATAATCAACGGCACGCGCCGGCACGCCCTGCTTTTGGAGTTGTTCACCGACAAGGGCGTGGGGACGCAGGTTACAGGATGATACCAATGGACGAAAATACCTTGATCGAAACCGCGCAGCGGGTCATTGCCAATACGTATAAACGATTCCCGATCGTGTTTGAAAGCGGGCAGGGGGCGGTCCTGAAGGATGTGGCCGGAAGACAGTACATCGATTTCGTCGCCGGAATCGCGGTCTGCAGCCTAGGGCACGCCAACGAGGGGGTAGCTGCCGCACTGGCCGACCAGGCGAGGAAGCTCTTTCATGTGTCCAACCTGTTCTATACCGTTCCGCAGGTGGAACTGGCCGCGTGGCTTGTTGGGCACAGCTTTGCCGACCGCGTTTTTTTCTGCAACAGCGGGGCGGAGGCAAACGAGGCCGCCATTAAACTGGCCCGGAAAAACTTTTTTGACAGGGGCAATTTCGACCGCTGGCGGATCGTGGCCATGGAGCAGTCGTTTCATGGCCGGACCTATGCCACACTGTCGGCGACCGGGCAGAAGAAGGTGCGGGAAGGATTCGAGCCGATTTTAGAAGGGTTCGATTTCGTGCCGTTTAACGACATCGAGGCCCTCAAGCGGCAGGTCTCTGAAAAGACCTGCGCCGTGCTGCTTGAACTGGTCCAGGGGGAGGGGGGCGTGCTCTGCGCTTCTCCAGGCTACATTGAAGCCGTGCGCCGGTTGTGCGATGAAACCGGCACGATCCTGATTTTCGATGAAATTCAGACCGGCATGGGCAGAACCGGCAAGCTGTTTTGCTATGAGCATTACAATGTGACCCCGGATATCATGACCCTGGCAAAGGCCCTGGGCAACGGGCTGCCCATTGGCGCCATGCTGGCCACGGAAGACATTTGCCGGGCGTTTACGCCGGGCTCCCATGCATCCACCTTCGGGGGGACGCCGGTGATTACGGCTGCGGCCCTGGAAGTGGTCCGGCAGATGGAAAGGGAAAACATCCTTGATTCCTGCCGGGAAACGGGGAATTATTTCAAATCCCGTCTGGAATGGCTCAGGAACCGCCATGAGATCATCGAAGAGGTCCGGGGCATCGGCTTGCTGCTGGGGATGCGCCTGAAAGCAGCCGGCGCCCCCATCGTGGAGCTGTGCATGGAAAGGGGATACCTGATCAACTGCACCCAGGAAAATATTCTCCGTTTCATCCCCCCCCTGGTGATTACCAGGGACCAGGTGGACGGTCTGATCGAAACCCTTGACGATGTTTTCAGCCGGTTCAATAAATGATAAAGGTATCCCCGCGGGAATAGCCTTGGAGGTTATTTTGAAAAAAGACATACTGACCCTTTCTGCACTGGATCCATCGGATTTCAGCGTGTTTTTTGAAAGGGCGAAAGAACTGAAAAGCAGGCATAAAAAAGGGATATGCGAGAAATCCCTGGCCGGGAAGACCGTGGGGCTGATTTTCGAAAAACCCTCCACGCGAACCCGCATTTCCTTTGAAGCGGCAACCGCACAGCTTGGGGGCACCCCGCTGTTCATAAGCGCAGGCGACACGCAATTGTCAAGAAGCGAGCCCATCGCCGACACCGCACGTGTGCTGGAACGTTATCTTGACGCGCTGGTGCTGCGGACATACTCCCATGCCATGCAGGAAGAATTTGCAAGCATTGCATCGATTCCCATCATCAACGCCCTGACGGACATGTATCACCCCTGCCAGGTCTTAAGCGACCTTTTCACGGTGATGGAGTACAAGCAATCCCTTGCCGGCATCAACATCGCATGGGTCGGCGACGGCAACAACATGGCGCACTCATGGATAAACGCCGCGGCAAAGCTGGAATTTTCCATTTCCCTGGCCTGTCCGGCGGGCTATATGCCCGATGAGAAAATCCTGTCCGCCGCAAAAGAAACCGCCGGGGACCGGATCATTGTGACGGAGGATCCGGTGGCTGCCGTTTCGGGGGCGGACGTGATCAACACGGACGTATGGGCGTCCATGGGGCAGGAAGCGGAATCCAAACAACGCCGCCAGGCATTCGCCCCGTTCCAGGTGAACCGGGAACTGCTTTCGCACGCGGCCGAAGACGCCATCGTCATGCACTGCCTTCCGGCGCACCGGGGGGAAGAGATCTCGGCCGAGGTCCTCGACGGCAGCCAGTCCGTTGTATGGGACCAGACGGAAAACAAGCTGCACATGCACAAGGCCATCCTGGAGATCCTGATTGCAGGGTAGCGTTCCGAAGGGACCGGCCAACGCGGTTATTTCCAAACAGACATCGATATCATAAGGAGCAACTCTTGTTTACAGACGTTAAAAAGGTGGTTCTTGCCTATTCAGGGGGGCTGGATACGTCGGTTATTCTGAAATGGCTGGTGGAGACGTATCACTGCGAGGTGATCGCCTTTTCCGCGGATATCGGCCAGGCGGAAGAATTGTCCGGCATCGAGGAAAAGGCCATGAAAACCGGCGCAAGCAAGGTCTATGTCGACGATTTGACGGAGGATTTCGTCTCCAATTTCGTCTTCCCGGCGTTCCGGGCAAACGTAATTTACGAGGGGCAGTATCTCCTGGGGACCTCCCTCGCCCGCCCGCTTATCGCAAGGCGGCAGATGGAAATCGCTCGAAAAGAGGGGGCGGATGCCGTCAGCCACGGGGCAACGGGAAAGGGGAACGACCAGGTCCGTTTCGAGCTTTCGTATTATGCCATCGATCCCCATATCAAGGTGATTTCTCCGTGGCGGGAATGGGACCTCAATTCCAGGACGGCGCTCATGGCCTTTGCGGAAAAACATGGAATCCCCGTTACCTCCACCAGGGAAAAGCCCTACAGTACGGACCGGAATCTTCTCCACATCAGCTATGAGGGCGGAATTCTCGAAGACCCGTGGAATCCGCCGCCCGAAGACATGTTCACCCTGTCGGTGTCGCCCCGCAACGCCCCGGATGAGCCTGAAATCGTCGATATCGACTTTGTCGGCGGCGACGCCACGGCTGTAAACGGAGCATCGCTCAGCCCGGCCCGGGTGCTGTCCGAGCTGAACCAGCTGGGCGGCAAGCACGGGATCGGACGCTGTGATATCGTGGAAAACCGGTTTATCGGAATGAAATCCCGGGGCGTGTATGAAACCCCCGGGGGGACCATCCTGCGGATGGCGCATATGAACATGGAGTCGATCACCATGGATCGGGAAGTCATGCATCTCAGGGATTCCTTCATGCCCCGCTACGCCGGGCTGATATACAACGGGTTCTGGTTTTCCCCCGAGCGCGAACTGATGCAGACCATGATTGACCAGACGCAGGAAAATGTCAGCGGAACCGTCCGCCTTGAACTTTATAAGGGAAGCTGCCGCGTTATCGGGCGCCGCTCGGAAAAATCCCTCTACAGCGAGGCGTTTGCGACCTTTGAAGGCGACACGGTCTTTCAGCAGAAAGATGCCGAGGGGTTTATCCGCTTACATGCGCTGCGGCTGCGGATTCGCAAACTCATGGAGAAAGCCGGCCGGTAGGATGGAAGCCGGTGGCCGGATGCGGTGGGCGGCCGCCTGCACGGGCGCAGCCCGGAATTTCCCCGCGTTGCCCGGCTGCCGGACAGCGCCCCGGTGATCTGCAAACCAAAAGCAACGGATGGATACAATGAGCCAAAAACCATGGGACGGGCGGTTTTCCCAGCAGACGGACCGGGCGGTGGAGGCCTTCACATCGTCGATCGATATCGACCGGCGCCTTTATAAATATGATATCGACGGCAGCATCGCCCACTGCAGGACCCTTGCGCGTGCCGGGGTCCTGACGCAGGAAGAAGCCGATGAACTGGTCTTTGGTCTCGAATCCGTCCGCGGTGAAATCGAATCCGGAACCTTTGTCTACAAGGACAGCCTGGAAGATATCCACATGCATATCGAGGACCGGCTCTTTTACCACGTCGGAAATCTCTCCAGGAAACTTCACACCGCACGGAGTCGGAATGACCAGATTGCTCTGGACACAAGGCTTTATGTAAAAGATCAGGGAGAAAAAATCGCCGGTCAACTGCTGGACTTGTGCGAAGCGTTTATTGAACTGGCCGAAAAAAACATCGACGTGGTCCTTCCCGGGTATACCCACCTTCAGCGGGCGCAGCCGGTATTGTTCGCACATCACATGATGGCGTATTTTGAAATGTTTGCAAGGGACAAGGCGCGCTTTGAGGACTGCCTGAAGAGAGTCGATGTCATGCCCTTGGGGAGTGCCGCCCTCGCCGGGACGACGTACCCTCTGGACCGTTCCTATACCGCGGAGTTGCTTGGTTTTACATCGGTTTCGGAGAATTCCATGGACGCGGTATCCGACCGGGATTTCATTATGGAATTTTTGTCGTGTGCGTCCATCTGCATGGTTCATTTGTCGCGCATTTCAGAAGAACTGGTCCTGTGGGCGTCGACCGAATTTTCCTTTGTCGACCTGCCGGATGCGTTCTGCACGGGCTCCAGCATTATGCCCCAGAAGAAAAATCCGGATATTCCCGAGCTGGTGCGGGGAAAAGCGGGCAGCGTGTTCGGGAGTCTGACCGCCGTGCTGACGCTCATGAAATCGCTCCCTCTGGCATACAACAGGGACATGCAGGAGGATAAAAAACCGTTGATGGACGCGGTCGATACCCTGCGCGCCTGCCTGGATATATACGTCCGGATGCTGCCGAAGATTACTGTAAACGGGGGCGTTACCGAAGTTGCGGCCGACCGCGGCTACCTCAACGCCACGGACATGGCGGACTACCTGGTTGAAAAGGGGATGCCGTTTCGGGAAGCGCACGGGTGCGTCGGCAAGGCAGTCGCTTACGCACTGGGAGAAAACAAGGAACTCCACGAGCTGGACCTGCAGGAATTGACGTTTTTCTCCGGGTTGATCGAAGACGATATTTACCCGGCCCTATCGGTCAAGCAGATGATCGACCGCAGGAAAACCTACGGGGGGACGGCCACGCAAAACGTACAGGACGCCATCGAGCGGGCCAGAAAACGGCTGTCATAATGTTTTTTCTGTATGGCCGGCACGCCGATGCCCCTTTGCGCAAAAAAAGACGGATATGAAACAGGCGATGAAAGTTTTTGCAAAACCCGGTATACGCAGGCGGGCCATGGTAGTGGTGGTTTTCGCCGTTGCGCTGCTGCTGGCTTTTCCAGCCGGATGCGGCCGGAAAGGTCCGCCGGTGCCGCCGGAATTGCCGCGGCTTCCGGCAGTGGAAAACCTTCAGGCGAAGCGGGTAAACGGACAGGTTGAACTTTCCTGGGGCATTTCCGTCAAGGAGCCGAACCGTTCCGACACTATTGCCGGCTTTTATATTTACCGTGCGGAGGCCGGTGCCTCAGACGCCGATTGCGGGGTCCGTCCCCGCCGTTTCCGGCAGGTGGGGAAAGTCCCCTATGATCAGGGAGACACCGACCCTGAAACATGGCATTTTGAGGATACGCCGCCGCCCGATGCCGTTGTTTTTTATAACATCCGCAGTTTCAGAATGACAGGTGAACCCGGTCCGGAATCAGAGACGGTCTGTTTGCCCGTGGAACAGGAAAGCCCCGGCCGATAATGAATACCGCGTATATATCCGTTGGGTCAAACATCGGCGACAGCCTGCAGCATTGCAGAAGTGCCGCTTCCTGGCTGGACGGCAGAGACGGTATCCGGGTGGCCGCCCATTCCCGTTATTACAACACGGAGCCGGTCGGTTATCGAAACCAGCCATGGTTTGTCAACGCGGTTTTCTCTGTAGAAACGGTCCTTTCCCCGTTTGTGCTGCTGGAAACGCTGCAGCTTGCCCAGCGCGTCCACGGCAGGGAAAAAAGCAGGGTGCGCTTCGGTCCAAGGACTTTAGACCTTGATATACTTTTTTATAATGATATGATCATTAAAGATCCTAGGCTTGTGATTCCCCATCCCCGGCTCAATGAACGGCGTTTTGTCCTTGAGCCCTTATGCGACATTGCCCCGGAGCTGGTTCACCCCGGCCTCGGCATCACAGCGCTCGGCCTATTGCAAGGCCTGCCGCCGGGAGGCCCCGGATGCGTACCCGTGGATATGGAACAATAGCCGCCGTCAAAAACACATTTCAGCAGGAGATCCGAATATGAAGTTTTTCATTGATACGGCCAACGTGGATGAAATCCGGGACGCCCATGCAATGGGCATGGTCGACGGCGTAACGACAAACCCGTCGTTGATCGCAAAATCGGGCCGGAATTTCAGGGAGGTGATTGCCGAAATCTGCGAAATCGTCGATGGGCCCGTAAGCGCCGAAGCCGTAAGCCTCGACGCCGAGGGTATGATCGCAGAAGGGCGCGATCTTGCAAAGATTCACAAAAATATCGTCGTCAAGATCCCCATGACGGTTGATGGCCTCAAAGCCGTCGGGGTCCTTTCCGCCGAAGGCATCGCCACCAATGTCACCCTGGTGTTTTCCCCCCTCCAGGCGCTCATGGCGGCAAAAGCCGGCGCGACATACGTGAGTCCCTTTGTGGGCCGCATAGACGACCTGGCCTCCGACGGCATGGAGATCATTGAACAGATCGCAACCATTTACGATAACTACGGATTCCAGACGGAAATCATCGTTGCGAGCATCCGAAACCCGATTCACGTGCTTGAATCGGCGCTGATCGGCGCCGATATTGCCACGATCCCCTACGACGTGATCACCAAGCTGGCATCCCATCCCCTCACGGACAAGGGGATCCAGGCTTTTCTGGCGGACTGGGACAAGCGCAAAAAGTAAACCGCTGGCGGGAAAGGACGGCAAATGGCGGCACCGGAGCAAATGAAGGGCAAAATCAGCAAGGTGTTGATGCACCCGAACAGCCTGACGATGTTCAGGGTCATGGCGGTTCCCCTGTTGATTATTCTGCTTTTGTTCGACAACCGGATAACGGCGGCGCTGGCCGCATTCGTGTTTTCCGTTGCCGCCATCACTGATTATCTGGACGGCTACATTGCGCGCCGGTACGGCCTTGTGTCCAATCTTGGAAAGATCCTGGACCCGTTGGCCGACAAGATGCTCGTTTCCACGGCCTTTATCATGCTGATTCCCCTTGAGCGCGTACCGGCCTGGATCGTATGCGTCATCATCGGGAGGGAGCTTGCCATTACCGGGTTTCGCAATATCATCAGCGAACACGGGGACGATGCGTCCGCATCCATGCTGGGCAAGTACAAGACGGGCTTCCAGATAGCAGCCATTATCCCCCTGTTGATCCATTTTACCTATTTCCGCCTTGACTTTCACATGATAGGCACCCTTCTGCTCTGGATCGCACTGGTTTTTACGGTCTGGTCCGGGGTGGATTATATCGTGCGGTTTCGAAAATATATCGAGTATTAAGGATGTCTGTCAGGGGCTTTTCCCGCATTTCCAACCCCGCCATGGCTTGCTGCTGAAGCGTAAAGTCGATCCGGTTCGCGCAAGATCTCATGCCTGAAGACTTTTTCGGATTCCGCCAATTTTTTATTGACAAAAAAAGGAAAAGACCTTAGGTATGGGATACATTTTTTCAGTGAGCGGGAATAACTCAGTGGTAGAGTGCAACCTTGCCAAGGTTGAAGTCGCGAGTTCGAATCTCGTTTCCCGCTCCATTTTTTTCTTCCCCCCCGGCGGCATAGCCAAGTGGTAAGGCAACGGCCTGCAAAGCCGATATTCTCCGGTTCGAATCCGGATGCCGCCTCCA
>JAWOAV010000025.1:0-3941 GCA_046498365.1 Desulfosalsimonadaceae bacterium | reverse complement strand
CATGGAGGGTGAGGACATCTTTCATCTGGGCAGCCGTCTGGTAGTTCATTCAACCCACTGGGACAGGAGCGAGGCATGACTTTCGTCTATCTGCTGGATAATGTTGTTCACGTTGTCCACGGCTGTGGATACGCCCTTGCCGCCGTATCTCGACTTATCCCCATCACGGAGTTCCAGCGCTTCACGGGTGCCGGTGGATGCCCCGGAAGGTACAGCGGCACGTCCCGTGGCGCCGCTTTCCAGGAACACATCGACCTCCAGGGTCGGATTCCCCCGTGAATCAAGAATCTCTCTTGCGATAATATCAACGATTTCTGTCATGGATTCCTCCGGATATTGTATTGGTATTTCGGACCTCCGGTCCGGATAAGATGATTCTAAAAATTATTCCGATAATACGTTTTGATAAACAAAGTGTCAAGCCGCAGAAATTTCTTCGATGAATCTGCTTCGGGGATTGTACTGTCCTTTTCTGTAGCCCGCTGAGCTAAGAAAAAGAAATTTTTCGGCGCGGGTCATGGCGACATACATCAGACGACGCTCTTCCTGGAGCTCTTCTTCCGAATCCATGGATTTCCAGTGCGGCAGAAGGTTTTCTTCGCATCCGACCACAAACACAACGTGATATTCCAGCCCTTTGCTGGCATGGATGGTAGAAAGGCTGACGCCGCCAAGCGAAGCTTCTTCAGATTGCTCATCGGCCTTGTCTTCGCGAATCAAGGCGGCATCTTCGATATATTCCAGAAGATTGTCGTATTTCGATGCGGAAAATATCAACTGCTCGATATTTTCCCTGCGGGCCGTATAGTCGCCTTCGGTTTTTGAATAGGCATGAAGATGATCATAATAGTCGATCCGGTCCACGATGGTGCGGATCGCCTGGTCCGGTTTCATATCAGTGATATCATTGACCAGGGAAAGCAGAGAAACCAATGCAGCGTGAATTTTCGGCGTAAGCATCTTTTCTTCGACCGCCCGCCGAACGGCCCCCTGAAGGCCTCCGCCTTCAATGCGCCAGCGATTCAGGTTTTCGATCATTTTGGGTCCGATGCCCCGCTTCGGCGTATTGATGATCCTCTCAAAGGAAGCATCATCCTTTTCGAAGACGGCCGCGGCAAGATAACAGTTGATATCCAGGATTTCCTTTCTTTCAAAAAAACCGCGGTCCCCCAGCATGCGGTAGGGGATACCGGCCGAACGAAGGGCCTGTTCAAAAGGAAAAGAACAGAATTTGGTCCGGTAAAGGATGCCCATCCGGTCGAATCCGACCCCCTTACGGTTGAGTCTTATCATGTGCTCAACGACCCATTCCGCCTCTTCGGCATCAGAAAAAAACTCCCCGATGTCAATGCCGCCGCCGGTTTTGTTTGAAAAGCAGGCTTTATCCATCCTGTGGCGATTGTGGCGGATCAATTGGTTCGCAGTGGAGACGATCTCGTCGGCAGACCGGAAATTCCGTTCCATTCTGAAAATTTTCGCATTTTCAAAATTTTGATTAAAATTCAAAAAGTTATTTACATTGCTCCCCCTGAAACCGTAAATGGCCTGCCAGTCGTCCCCCACGCAGAAAAGGTTTCCGTTCCCCAGGAGTAGCCGGGTGAGCTCTTCCTGCAGGTCGTTGCTGTCCTGGTATTCATCCACCAGGATATAGGTAAAATAACTGCGGTACTTGTCCCGGATATCCGCGTGGTCCCGCAGGAGATTGCGGGTCAGCATAAGGATATTGTCAAAATCAACGGCGTTTTTTTCGAACAACGCGCTTTCGTACCGGTCGTATATGTCTAAAAGCCGGAACGGGCCGATCCGTTTGCAGGTGTCAAAATAGGCTGCAGGGTTTCCGGAGTTCTTGGCATTGGAAATCGCCGCCCGGATGGCATGGAGATATTTCTTGTCGATATTAAAGGCGATCAGTATCTCGGCGATAAGCTTCTGCTGATGGTAAACCGTGTAAATCTGTATCGGCTCCGCAAAACCCAGCAGCGGGCCATGCCTGCGGAGGATCTGATAACAGGCGGAATGGTAGGTGCGGACCCAGGGGAAGCGTTCCATTTCCAAACCGGTCAACGACATCAGCCGCCGTTTCATTTCATCGGCGGCCTTATTGGTGAAGGTGATGGCGAGTATGCGTTCCGGTGGGTACCCCTTATCGATCAAATGCGCAATCTTTGCCGTGAGAGCTCTTGTTTTTCCGGATCCGGCGCCGGCAACCACAAGGGCGGATCCGGTATGCTCCACCGCGTCACGCTGCTGTTTGGACAACTCCATACGCTTGCGTTATCTCCTTGCCACATGAGGGCGAACTTGCGCTTCTTTACAAGCCGACCGGGGCGTGGCTATTTACTGATATCCTGTTTTACCGGCAGGTTATTCACGATAACACTGTTTATTTAAAAAAAACCGATTTATCTTGTTGACATGGTTTTTTTTTCTTTATAATATGGCTTCCGTATTCCCCGCCGGGTTCGTATCGTTTCCCGATATTCCCCCGCCATCGGAAACGAGCGTAACCTACAATTCGAAAGAAGGGGCCCTCCCTCCCGGGGGGCCCCTTTCTTTATGTGCACCGGAATGTAACCCCTGTACGGCTCAATCCTTTTCCCACCTTCTCCCCACACTTTTCTCAACCCGCTGAAGGCGATACTTCCGGGCGACCCACCCGGATGCAGCCCAGGCCGAAGCGGGAGATCGTGCTGGTCGGGAAAAGATTCCGTCCGTCAAATACGATGGGAAAATTGAGCTTCTGCCGGATCATCTTGAAATTCGGGTTTCGGAACTGGTTCCAGTCGGTAAGTACGGCCAGACCGTCCGCTCCGTCGAGCATGTCATACTGGTCGGCCGCGATTTCAAAACCGGGGTTGCCCCTGAAATACGCACGGGCGTTTTCCCCTGCAACCGGGTCATAGCCTCGTACGCGCATACCGGCCTCTATCATGGCGGCGGAAAGGTATATGGCGGATGAATCGCGGATATCATCTGTGTTGGCTTTAAACGACAACCCCCATACCGCGATGGTTTTTCCCGCAGCACCCCCTTTGTCCGAAAAATAGGTCTTGATCTTTTCGATCATCCGGAATTTCTGCTGATAATTGACCTCCTCCACTGCCGTCAGAAGACTTGGCTGATAGTCAACGTCAAGGGCGGTCTGAATAAGCGCCTTGACATCTTTCGGAAAACAGGACCCCCCGTATCCCAGGCCCGGATAAATAAAGTGATACCCGATCCGGTGGTCGGATCCGATGCCTACCCGAACATCCCGTATATCCGCACCCACGTTTTCGCAAATATTTGCCATTTCATTGATAAAGGATATTTTCGTGGCAAGCATGCAGTTTGCAGCATATTTTGTCATCTCGGCGCTTCTCACCCCCATGACGATCAGCTTGTCCCGGCTCCGGGCATAAGGCGCATACAAGTCAGAGAGCAATTCAGCGGTTTCTGTATTGTCCGTGCCGATGATAATCCGATCCGGTTTCATAAAGTCGTTCACCGCACCCCCTTCCTTTAGAAACTCCGGGTTGGACACCACGTCAAAGGGGATATCGACCTGCCGGCGTTTGAGCTCCTCTATGATAATCTCCTTCATCGCATCTGCGGTACCCACGGGAACGGTGGACTTGTTGACCACGATCTTGTAGTCGTTCAGGTGCCGTCCAATCTGGCGGGCCGCCTGGAAAACCGCCGACAGATCGCATGACCCGTCCGGATTGGGCGGTGTGCCCACGCAGTTGAAAATAAACATCGAATCAACCATGGCCTCTTCAAGGGAAGCGGTGAAAAAAAGACGTTTTCCAGCGATATTTCTGCGAACGATCTCCCCAAGTCCGGGTTCATATATATGAATATCCCCGTTTTTCAAACGGTGTATGACTTCTTCATTGATATCGACGCAACATACGTGGTTTCCTGTTTCAGCGAGACAAGCTGCTGAAACAAGACCGACA
>JAWOAV010000003.1:0-18770 GCA_046498365.1 Desulfosalsimonadaceae bacterium | reverse complement strand
CCGCTGAATACCTCACCATTGAAGTCTATTCACCTGGCGCAGCACTGTCAGCAAATGCTGATGGCAACGATCTTGGTGGTTATGAAGCTGGACTTGGTGAACCAGTGCAGTTATTTGGTCTTGGATCTGGTGGCACAAAGCTTGGGGAAGTATTGATTGAGCTGCGCCACCCGGCCGCCGAGATAAGGGTTTTTTTCGACGATGATGACATCGTACCCCACTTCCGCGGCTTCCAGAGCAGTGGTAAGACCGCTTATGCCGCCTCCGACCACCATTATCGTTCCGCTCAACGGGGCTCCTTTCGTTTCACTCATGTTACCCTCCGTACTTACAGGTTCGAATTGTATAACCTTTTATTTTTCATATGCTGTCGCGTGTGGTCTTCTTGTATTCTTCCTGATTCATATATGGGTATTCGCTGAAATATTTGCTGCCGGGAATCAGGCTTGGCGGGGGAAAACCGCAGATCGACCTGAAAAATGATCCCGGCTGCTTTTCCCGGTAGCGAAGGGTCAGGCAACGGACAATCCGGCGAGAGGCTGCCTGGCGCTTATTCCGGTTCGTTTCGCGTCCCGGTGCATTCCCGGCCTTCCAAATGCTGTTCCAAACGGACGAGGTTGGAAAGATTGCCAGGTCACTCGCTCTTTCCCCATGGCCCTTTGAAACCCCATGGCTCTTTGAAAATTGATCCCTTGAAAAGTGACCCCCTTTAAAAGCAACCCTTGGAACGGAAAACTCGAAATCCCGGACGCAAAAACAGCTGACGTGCAATTCACACACCGTTTTTCGCGTCCGGTGGATTCCCAGGTTACGGTTCCAAAGCGCAACAGTCCCCTGTATAGAGGACCAATGTACCCAAAAAAGATCAAAACAGATCGGACAAGGAATTATGAAAAACCTCCAGGTGCCGGAAAAAAGCACCTGGAGGTATACCCACTACTTCAAGAAGACGTCATTCAGCTCGGAATGATCTGAACATAGTCTTTCTTGAATACATCCCACTGCTGTCCTTTGGGGTCGTACTTGGAATTAACAAAACAGAACCAGTTCTCATCGTCCTGGTTCGGGTGGTCTGCCTGGTAGTAGAAACCCGGATAGCGGGTTTCTTTACGGAACTGGATGTGCCGCAGGTGCGCTTCCACTGTCCAGATCCTGTGGTAGATTTCCCAAGCCCTCATGAGCTCATGCAGATCGCCGGCTGCGAGTTTTTCGCAGTCTTCGCGCATGGTCTGGAGAAGGTTCATGACGATTTCAAGGTTCTTGTCGGTGGTCAGGTAATAGGTAGCCGTACCTGCGCCGTACTCATGGGTCGCCTTCATCAGGCGGTACATCATGCCTTCAGGCTTCAGGTAGTTGGGGTTGATATCGATGGCGGTCGTATATTCGCAGTTGTCCAGGAAGGTACGAACCGGTTTGTAGACGATATCAACGGCTTCCTGTGCGGAAATGGCCAATTCCGGCTTGAAGTCCGCATGGTCCTTGGCGTAACGGACCATCTGCTTGGCAGCGATCCGCCCTTCGGCATGGGAGCCGGAGGAAAACTTGTGACCCGAGCAGCCAACGCCGTCACCGGCAGTGAACAGACCGTTGACCGTGGTCATGCGGTTGTAAACCTTGCCGTTGTCGGCCTTGATCTTGTATGAATCGGGAACCCAGTCATAATCCGGACCGGAGACCCACAAACCGCAGCAACCGGAGTGGGAGCCCAGCAGGTAAGGTTCCGTCGGCATCAACTCGGAGTTTTTCTTTTCCGGTTCGGTGTCGGTGGCGCACCACAGGTTGGCCTGGCCGCAGGTCATGTCCAGGAAGTCTTCCCATGCTTCTGATTCCAGATGCTTGAGTTCCTTCTTGTCCATGGTCTTGCCGAGTTCCGCCAGTGCGGTAACCGTATCCATGATGATCGGTCCGCGACCTTCCTTCATCTCAAAGAGCATGAGGTGGTTACGCAGACAGGTCGGGGTAATGGCTGCCGTGCCGTAAGGTGCATAATATTCCAGCTCTTTCTTGGCTGCGTCGCTGGCGGCAAAATTTTCTCCCAGGCCGTTGAGTGCTTTTGCCTTGAACAGGAGGAACCATGCGCCGACAGGACCGTATCCATCCTTGAAGCGAGCCGGGGTGAAGCGGTTTTCCATCATGGAAAGCTCGGCACCGACTTTCATGGTCAGGGTATAGGTGGAACCGGAGTTCCATACCGGGTACCATGCACGACCCTTGCCTTCACCGACGGAGCGGGGCTGATAAATGTTTACAGCGCCGCCGCAAGCCACCATCATGGTCTTGGCCTTGATGACGTAGACTTTGTTTTCACGCACGGAAAAACCGATGGCGCCGGCAATCTGGTTTTCGCGGTTCTTGTCAAGCAGCAGTTCCACGATAAACACGCGCTCGAGAATGTTGTCATCGCCAATAGCCTTTTTTGCTGCTTCGGCAACGATTCTCTTGTAGGATTCACCGTTGATCATGATCTGCCATTTACCGGTGCGAACCGGCTGGGCACCGCCTTTCAGGGTGCCGAGCTTGAGGCCTTTTTTGCCGTCAAGGTTCTTGTTGTCTTCGGTTTTCTTCCAGACCGGCAGGCCCCATTCTTCGAACAGGTGCACGGAGTCATCCACGTGGCAGCCGAGGTCAAAAATAAGGTCTTCACGGACGATGCCCATGAGGTCGTTTCTGACCATGCGGACATAGTCATCCGGGGTGTTATCGCCGATATAGGTATTGATGGCGGACAGGCCCTGTGCAACCGCGCCGCTTCTTTCCATTGCCGCCTTGTCCACCAGCAGAACGGACTGGTCGTCGCCGAGCCATTTCTTGACTTCAAATGCCGTCCCGCAGGCAGCCATGCCGCCGCCGACGATCAGGATATCAACTTCTTTTTCTACAACTTCAGGGTCCCTTACAGCCTTGAGCTCACCCTGGGGTTTATTCGGTAATGCCATAATATATCCTCCTTAAATGTCGAAACATTTTTAAATGACGGGTCATCCTGTTCAGATAACCGGCAGCCTAAACGGTTGCCTGCGGCTTCGGGATCTGGTACCCATCCGCTTCTTCGGTGGAGAGCAAGTCACTCTCAAGATCCTTGCCTTTCAGGCTCTCATAGGCATTGGCTTCGCCTTCAGGAGTGGTCCGGATGGGGAACTTGAAACGCTTGACAACGCCGTTTCTGAACTTGCAGGTCCACATCACGTCTTCCGTACCCATCATCGGATAGATGCTGCTTCCCAGGGGAACAAAGTCGGCATAGCCGCGGACTTCGATTGCCTGGGTCGGGCAGATCTTTACACAGGAAAAGCATTCCCAGCACTGGTCGGGCTCCTGATTGTACGCCTTCATCGAGTTGGGGTCCAGAACCATCAGGTCATTGGGGCAGATGTACATACAGGCCGTTTTTTCGCCGCCCTTGCAGCCATCACATTTTTCAGTAATTACGAAACTTGGCATTATTTACCTCCTGAGTTACCATTTTTAGTGAAATTCCATAGGCTTCCACTACTTGAACCAATACGAAATATGCGCGTTAAAACGGGTGCACCTCCTTTCTCACAATTAACGAAATCATATGCAATACAAACGAAAAGACTGTCGTTCCATCACAATCAAACGAATTCCTATACAAACCCGGCCATTGCCCCTCTGGTCAAAAACCGGAAACATGTGCCCGCAAAAAAACCCGGCCACTACCCCCATAACGGGCATCGAAACACCACCGTTATTTAGATAAGCGCCCAAAGCAAAATAGATCATTTATCACCGGCGTCCGGCGTTGTCAAGATATTTCGACCCCGGCATTCCACGGAAAATCCAAACGGTTACACCCCGATCAACCATCCACATATAGAGCCTCAAAAAAATAAAGCCACAACATATGTGGCAGTTATTTTTTTCATTCCGGTATCATTTTCCATCCGGCGCCGTCGTCAAAATGACGAAATTTCGTTGTGCCTCTTCACGTAATGATTTCGCTCGAAAGATGGGCTGAAAATAAAGATGTCTTCACGCCCGGATATTTCCGGCAAGCGCTTCTTTAGGAACCCATCTCACCATTCGGATTTCGGTACAAGATCGCGGCGGCGTCTTGTTTTAAACCGCAGACAATCTCGCCTATTTCGAGGATTTGAAATAAGACGCCAACAAAGATGCCGCGCCGAAAGACAATGTTGAGATAGGTTTAGGTTCTATACATAAATCCGGCACACCCGCCTTGAGACGCTGGTAAGCACTTCATAACTGATTGTCCCCGTCTGATCGGCGAGCCGGTCCGCTGAGAGTGCACCGTTTTCCGGATTGCCGAAAATCGTCACCTCGTCCCCGACAGCCGCATCCGTCACACCGCCGGTATCCAGCATGGTAGAATCCATGCATACGCGCCCCATAACCGGAACGAGCCTTCCCCGGAGGGTCATTTCCCCTATTGAAGACAAACTGCGGGACAATCCATCCGCATAACCGATAGCAACCGTTGCAATCGTCGTTTTTTTCTCCGTCCGGGCAGTCGCCCCGTAGCTGACCGCAAAACCCGGGCCCACCGTTTTTATGTGAACGATGCGGGACTTCAAGGTCATTGCCGGTGTCAGCTGAACAGATTCATGGTTGACCTTTTTGGAAGGGTAATACCCGTATATGGAAATGCCGGCACGCACCATGTCCAGATGCGTTTCAGGCATGTCGATGAGGGCTGCCGAATTTGCCGCATGACGGATGTCAAAGCGTACGCCTTTCTTTTCAAGGCGGGCGACAATGTCTTCAAAAATGGCCAACTGCTGGACGGTCATGGTTTTGTCCGCTTCATCCGCAGCCGCAAAATGGGTATAAATCCCCTCGCAGGCAAGCCCGTCAAGCCTGCATATGGCGTAAATTTCCTCAACGGCCGCGTCACGGCAGGCTTTCCGGTTCACTCCATTTTCCCCGTCGATTGCCAAAATCCCAAGGCGGCCCATACCGGTATCCATCTTAATATGCACCCGGATCCGGTGTCCCAAGGCACGCATCCTTGCGGAAAGATCGGCGGCTTCCCTGTAGCCGCATACGGTCTGGGTTAACCCGTACTCAACGAGCCTGGCGGCCTGCGCGGGACGGGTTTTCCCGAAAATCAAAACGGGAGCCGAAATGCCTGCATGCCGTAGCTCCAGGGCCTCCCCCAGCCTGGCGACGCCCAAGGCGTCGGCGCCCGCATCCACTGCCCGCAGCGCGGTTTCGACCGCCCCGTGGCCATAGGCATCGGCCTTGACCACCGCCATGAAACGCACAGATCCTTTCAGAAAGCGTTTCAAATTCCTGATGTTGTCCGACAATGCCTTTGTGTTAATCTCGGCCCATACTTCGCAAGGAATCACTTCTCATCCCCGATGGTTGTTTTTTTCATTTACACAGACGGATAGCATCCGCCTTCCCTCCGGTCAAAACTTCGATACTGAATGGCCTCGAGCACGTGGTCCGCTTCGATACGGGAGGCCCCTTCCAGATCCGCTATCGTCCGGGCGATTTTCAGAATCCGGTGGTACGCCCTTGCCGAAAGGCCCAGCTTATCCATGGCGGTTTCCAGTATCCGTGAGGAGGCATCGTCGATGATGCAATACGTTCGTATATGGCGGCTGCTCATCTGCGAATTGGCATGGATTTTCAAACGCGCAAAACGGCTGGCCTGTATTGCCCTGGCTTTTGAAACCCTTTTCCGGATCACCATGGATGATTCCGCCGGTTTCCGACTGGACATCTCCCGATAGGTCACATTGGGCACTTCCACGTGAAGGTCAATGCGGTCCATCAACGGCCCGGACATGCGGTTACGGTACTGCTGAATCTGGGACGGGCTGCACCGGCAGGGATGGTTTTCATCCGTCAAATAGCCGCACGGGCAGGGATTCATGGCAGCGACAAGCATGAACCCGGCAGGATAGGTAATACTCATGGCAGCCCTTGAAATGGTGACTTCACGATCCTCCATCGGCTGTCGCAGAACTTCCAGGACGCTTTTTTTGAATTCCGGCAGCTCATCCAGAAACAAAACCCCGTTATGGGCCAGGCTTACCTCGCCCGGACGCGGGTTGCTGCCGCCGCCGATCAGGCCAGCATTTGAAATGGTATGATGCGGCGCGCGAAACGGCCGTTGCGAAAGCAGGGCCGCCCTTTTCGGCAGCAGTCCGGCCACACTGTATATTTTCGTAGTCTCTATGGCCTCATCAAACGCCAGCGGAGGGATGATCCCCGGGAAACGCCTGGCGAGCATGGTTTTCCCGGCACCCGGAGGGCCTGTCATGATCATGTTATGCGCCCCGGCAGCGGCGATTTCCATCGCCCGCCTGGCATGCCCCTGGCCGGATACTTCCGAAAAATTCACCTCCGGCTCCGCATCGGGATCAAAACGCTCGGCAGCATGGCTTTTTTCACTTTCAATCGCTTTTTCGCCCCGAAAAAAACCGACCGCTTCGGCCAGGGTGGTAACGGGGTAAACCTTCATTCCCTCCACTACCGCTGCCTCGCAGCGGTTTTCTTCCGGCACCATGATGCCTGAAAAGCCTGCAGATCTTGCGGCCATGGCCATGGGAAGGGATCCTGTCACCGGCTTGATCCGGCCGTCCAGGGCAAGTTCTCCCAGAATGACATACGGACCGACGGCGTTTTGCGGAAAAGTGCCGTTTGCCGCCAGAATACCCAGTGCGATGGGAAGATCGAACCCGGTCCCCCCCTTCTTGATGTGCGCAGGCGCGAGGTTCACGGTGATCCGGTCGTCCGGAAAAACGTACCCGCAATTGCTTATGGCCGCTTTCACCCGCTCCCGACTCTCCTTCACAGACGTTTCCGGCAGGCCAACCGTAGAAAAAGCGGGCAGCCCATGGGCGATATCGACCTCGACCTCCATCAAAAGGCCGTCAATGCCAATGACTGCGCCGGTATAAACCCTTGACAACAATTTTGGCTCAGTATCCAGAAGTTATAAATTAGTAGTTGGAATTCGAAAATCAGGACCCACAATTCGCAATTCGGGTAAGCATAACAAAGCCATGTGAGAATAACAAGTAAAAAAGGAGGCGTTGCAAGCCATTCCGCAAGAGCGGGAATGCGGAATTCGCACCCGTAATTCAGGCATATGGCATGATCAAATATCCCGTATTGATTTTTCGGCCTGCAAGTCTTTGCAATTTTATAAAAAACCTTATATATAAATGGTATAATTTTCCGAAAACAGCGCTGCCTTGATCCGGCAGCACCATGAATTCATAACATATAAAATAAAAATATCATGTACACACGGCAACGCACACTGGCTGAACCGGTATATTTCACAGGAAAAGGACTGCATTCCGGTAAAACGGTAAACCTCGCCATAAAACCTGCCCCGCCCAATTTCGGCATCAAATTCAAACGGGTCGATTTGCCCGGCAGCCCCCTTATTTCGAGCCATTTCAACCGGGTTATCGATACCAGCCTCGCAACCGTTGTCGGGGAGAACGGGTTTATTGTATCCACCATAGAGCACCTGATGGCAACGCTGTCCGGAATGTCTGTGGATAATGCTATAGCAGAACTCGATGATTATGAAGTTCCCATTATGGACGGAAGCGCTGCCATCTTTACGGAGGCGATAACATCGGCCACCATCATAGAACAGGATGCACCCCGCCTGTATTTTGTGATATCCTCCCCGATCGAATTGCAGAAGGACGGCAAGTCCGTCGGCGTCTACCCCGGCGACCGGCGGACCATTTCATGCACCATCGATTTCGACCACCCGGCAATACGGGAGCAGAAATACACCATTGAACTTACAAGCGACAATTTCGCTTGTGAAATAGGGCCGGCCCGGACATTCGGCTTCTACCAGGAGCTTGAATATCTCAAGCATTACGGCCTTGCAAAGGGAGGCTCCCTTGACAATGCAATTGTTATTGATCAAAACGGGGTAATGAACGAAAGCGGCCTTCGCTTTCAGGATGAATTTGTGCGGCACAAGATCCTGGACGCAATTGGCGATTTTTCCCTTTTGGGCATGCCGATCCTGGGGCATATCGAGCTTTACAAATCGGGGCACAACTTCAACCACGAATTTTTAAAAGAATTTTTCCGACAGAAAAAAGCGTGGCAAACGGCTCCGTTGGACTCCACCGAAACTGCGCGTCATCCCGATGAAGCAAAACATGGTCGCAGTATTGTATAGACGACAGCGGCACTGCCGAAGCGGAGGGTATATTTTTTGACAAGAGTCCATGCCAGGCGCCTTTTCATCGCAGCGGCAGCGTTCGTATTGATTGCCGCCGCAGGCAGGATGAATGCCTATGGCGCCGAAATTACCCACATGTCAATCAACAACACCGAGGAAAATCTCATTTTGACCGTCAAGGTTGACGGTGCGTTTACGGACAAAATGAAAGAAGCCGTATTAAGCGGTATTTCAACAAGTTTTTCCTACGTGGTCACGCTGACCCAGACCCGATCCCTTCTGCCCGACATGTTGATCCATGAAATCAAACTGACCAATACCATCACCTACGACACGCTCAGAAAAACATTTGTGGTGAGGCGGTCATGGGAAAATTACCGTCCGCTGACAACCAATTCATTCGCCGAGGCCCGGAAATGGATGACGGAAATTATCGACGTACCCGTAATTCCTCTTGAATCGCTTAAAAACGACATCCGCTATAAAGTCAACGCCAAGGTCGAACTCGACAAGGTCACGCTCCCCTTTTTTCTGAACTATATCTTTTTTTTCATTTCCCTGTGGGATTTCGAAACCAGCTGGCAGTCGGTGGATTTCATATACTGAGGCGGCATAGTTGCGATGGGGAATGTAACCGGTACCGACTGGAAATGAGGCAACCGGATTCTCCGCGAAGATTCATAACCAGGAGGCTACGGGAAGCAGAAACAATACGACGCCCCCGTAGAGGATCCGGCGCATGGCCAGCAAAGAAAAGCGCACGGCAATTTCCTGCCCTTCCCGGGAAATTGAGGGTTGATAAACCAAATGAGACCAAACCGCTACATCGCCCAGAAGAACCCCGAGGCCGCCGCCGAAAAAAAAAGGCGGAAACGGGACGGCATTATCATCGCTGTCGTTCTGCTGCTGGTAATGATACTGACGGCGCTGACGCTCCGGCCAATGCTGACCAGTACGCAAATTTCCATTTCCAACATGATGTTTATGTTCATTTTGATGAATATAAACATGCTGTTGCTGATCCTGCTCATTTTTCTGGTCTTCAGAAACGCGGTAAAATTGTTCTACGAGCGGCGGCGACGCATTCCGGGGACCCGTCTGCGGACCAAGCTGATCGCCGCTTTTGTGTCGCTCTCCCTTTTGCCGGCATCGGTTCTTTTCCTTTTTTCCCTGCATTTTATTACAACGTCCATTGAATTCTGGTTTCACGTCCCCATTGAAAAGGCGCTTGAAGATTCCCTCTCTGTGGGCAGGAACATGTACACCCACGTGGAAGACAACAACCGCTTTTTTCTGGACAAAGTGGCATACCAGGTCGACGCACGCAAACTGCTGGCGCCCCGCAACACATCCGATCTTGACAATTACCTCCAGATTGTTCAAAGAGAGTTCAACCTGGACTCGGTGGAGGTTTACAATGCCGCCTTCAGGCCCGTTTCCATGTCGATGGACCGAGGCCTCCCCGAGGACGCCCTTGCGCCCCTGGATCCGGAAAAGCTGAAAAAAGGACTCGAAGGGGGAGCCACCACCTGGGCCGCGTCGGAGCTTCTCCCCTCCGGCGAGCTGATCCGGAATATATCCGCGATCCCTTTTGGCGCGAAAGGCGATGACGTCATTGGTTTTATCGTTATCGGGGAGATGCTGCCCGTAGAAATGGCCGAACACCTGAATTCCATTTCCCACGGTATCGGTGAATATCAGCAGATAAAAATGTTGAAGCAGCCCATCCGCTACACGTACTACATATCATTGACCATTGTCGCCCTTCTTGTCATGTTCTGCGCCATATGGTTCGGCATGTATCTTTCCAAGTCCATCACCATACCGATCATGGAACTGGCCGAAGGGACCCGCAAGGTTGCCGAAGGGGATCTTTCCCATACCATCAACGTGGTCGCCGATGATGAAATGAAAACCCTGGTCGATTCATTCAACAAGATGACCCGTGATCTTCGTTTCAACCGGCGGGAAATTGAATATTCCACACGGAAGCTCTTCGAACAGAACATGGAAATAGAAGAACGCCGCCGGTACATGGAAATCGTCATCAACAACGTTTCCACCGGCGTCATTTCCTTTGATGCGCACGGCCTTGTCACTACCGTGAATGCATCGGCTGAAAGGATGCTCAAAATCAATGCGGATAACGCTATAAACAAGAACTACAAACATTTGCTCAAGAACCAGGATCCGAAAATGGCTGAAAAAATTGCAGCCAGAATTGAAAACCGCCGGGAAGGTAGCTTTTCAGAGTCTTTTAACATGATAATCGACGGGCAACGGAAAACCTTCAAGGCCAATTTCAACACCCTGGAAGATGAAAGCGGCCGTATAATCGGTACGGTCATGGTATTCGACGATCTGACGGAACTGGAAAAAGCCCAGAGGATAGCGGCATGGCGTGAGGTTGCAAAGCGAATCGCCCATGAAGTCAAAAACCCGCTGACCCCGATTTCCCTCTCCGCCCAGCGGCTCAAACGCAAATACCAGGGCGCTATCGACGATCCGGTTTTCGCGGAGTGCACCCGGACCATTATCGACCATACAGACATGATTCGCAACCTGGTCAATGAATTTTCATCCTTTGCCCGGTTTCCGGCAGCGAATCCGTCGTTGTGCAGCCTGTCGGATATCATAAACGAATCTGTCGCAATGTATCGCGAAGAAAACAGTGCGGTTGTTTTCGAAGTTCGCATGTCGGAAGACATCCCCCCCCTGAACCTGGACCGGCAGCAGATCAAGCAGGTAATGATAAATCTCATTGACAATGCCCTTGCGGCCATAAAAAATGCCGGTACAATTACGATCGAAGCCAGAAAGGACGATTCGGGCGATATAGTCCTGATCTCCGTCGCAGATACCGGCAGCGGGATAAACGAATCAGACAAGCCCTATCTTTTCGAACCGGACTATACCACCAAAAAATCCGGCATGGGCCTGGGCCTTGCCATCGTCAGCACCATCATCGCCGATCACAACGGTCGGGTTTATGCACAAGACAATATCCCCCGGGGGGCAAAATTCATCATCGAACTGCCGGTAGGGTGATGGAAGAGGTGTAATGATGCACCGTTATTTTGACGAACCTACAACTTACAACCTACAACTTACAATCCAAAGGTTTTTGTCATGTTTCCAACAATACTGATTGTAGACGATGAACCCTCCATCCTGAAATCCTTAAGCGGCATATTGATGGATGAGGGGTTTGAAACAATCACCGCCACCAACGGATACGAGGCAATGCAGCGTATAGAGGAAGAAGCCCCGGACATGGTCCTTCTGGACATCTGGATGCCCGGAATGGACGGCATTGACACCTTACAGGAGATAAAAAAACAGCACCCTTCCGTCCAGGTGATCATGATCACGGGGCACGGAACCATCGAGACCGCTGTGAACGCCACGAAAATTGGAGCGTATGATTTTATCGAAAAACCGCTCAACGTCGACCGGGTTATTGTCGCCATAAACAATTCCCTCAATTTTCGCCGGCTGGAAGAGGAAAACCGGTACCTGAGAAAAAAAACCATTGAAAAATACGCCATTACAGGCAACAGCAAGGCATCCTCGGAGTTAAAGAAACAGATCAGCATTGCCGCTCCCACAGAGGCATGGATACTGATCAACGGGGAAAACGGGACCGGAAAGGAATTGGTAGCGCGGACCCTTCATCAGTTGTCCAACCGGGCGGCCCAGCCGTGGGTTGATATCAACTGTGCGGCCCTGACGGACGAGGCCCTGGTAAGCGAACTGATCGGCCATGAAAAAGGGGCTTTCCCAGGGGCCACGGCAAAGAAGAAGGGGAAATTCGAGCTTGCACACGGCGGTACAATCTTCCTCGACGAAGTGGGGGACATGGGGATGAAAACGCAGTCGATGATCCTGCGCATACTGGAGGAACGACAGTTCCAGCGGCTCGGGGGAAGCCGCACCATCCCGCTCGACGTCCGCGTCATCGCCTGCACGAACAGGGACCTCAAAAAAGCCATAGAAAAAGGAGAGTTCAGGGAAGACCTGTATTACCGGCTCAATGTCATTCCCATAGACGTACCCCCCCTTCGGGAACGGATCGAAGACATTCCCGAACTGGTCAACGCGTTTTTTTCAAAAATCGCCGAAGATGCCCGGACATCCCCAAAAACGATGGGGCAGAAGGCCATCGAGCAGCTGCAGCGCTACAGCTGGCCGGGAAACGTGAGGGAACTTAAAAACCTGGTCGAACGGCTCGATATCATGACGGGAAAAAAAACCATCGACGCGGCGGATATCCCCCCGCCGTACAATCCGCAGCCAACCGAAACCGGCCCCCCAAAAAAACAGGAATCTTTCTTTGAAACAAACAGCTTGAAAGCGGCTGAAAAGGCTTTTCAGGAAGAATTCATACGGCGAAAGCTCGTTGAAAACCGGCTTGATGTCGCATCCACGGCAAAACAAACCGGGGCATCAAAAAGTCAGATTAAAAACGTGCTCCAGAAGATGCCGGATGCCTGAGCCCCATGCGCATTACGGCAGGAATTCATAAAGGCAGAAAACTGGCAAGCCTTCCGGGCATCACAACACGCCCCACCAGCGGAAAGGTGCGCGAAGCCATTTTCAACATCTGCCGGCCTGTCGTCACAGATGCCAATGTGCTCGATCTTTTTGCGGGTACCGGCGCTTTCGGACTGGAAGCGCTCAGCCGGGGGGCGGCAAAAGCGGTATTTGTCGATTCAGACCGTCGGTGCGTCGAAACTATCCGGAAAAATATCGCCGCCTGCAGAGAAACCGACCGGGCCACTGTCATTCGTGCCGATATTACGGTAAATCTGAATATGCTGCCGGCAAGCGGCATTGATTTCGACCTTGTCTTCATGGACCCCCCCTATCACGGCCAGGCGGTTTCCCCGGCGCTGGACAACCTCGCTGCAGCCGAAACCCTTGCCCCAGGAGCGATTGTAATCATTGAACATGACCAATATGAAAATATTCCGGAGGAAAAGGCCGGCTTGAAAATCATCGACCGGAGAAAATACGGAAAAACCCTTGTTACTTTACTGAAATGGCTGTAGTGTATAGAACTGTAAAATCAACCGGTTGATCATTTGTTCAAATGACCGGGCCTTCTGTCGGCGGATGCGGCCTGCACCCTTTTCGGAAACAAAAATACGCCCCCTTAAAAGGATGATTCATGGAAAAAATTGCCATTTACCCGGGATCCTTTGATCCGGTCACCAACGGCCATATGGACATCATTACGCGCGGCCTGAAACTGTTTGACCGGATCATTGTGACGATACTGGAAAATCCTTCGAAATCCCTTCTGTTCACCCTTCCGGAGAGAATGGACCTGTTGTCTGATTGCCTGGCGGGCATCGATAACGTGGAAATCGACTCCTACCAGGGCCTTCTGGTCGATTACGCGAAACAACGCGGGGCTGCTGCCATATTACGGGGAATGCGGGCCGTTTCCGATTTTGAATACGAGTTCCAGATGGCATTGATGAACCGCAAGCTGGAACGGGAGATCCAGACGGTATTCCTGATGACCGGGCTGCGCTGGATATTCACGAGTTCATCGATCATCAAGGAAGCCGCCAAGTTTGGCGGGGATATCGAAAGCATGGTTCCGCCGGTAGTGAAAAAAAAGCTGGAAGAAAAATTCAACGTGCGGATCAACCAGAGACAGTCCTAACACACCGCAGAAACTGGGGGTCGGTGGCGCTGCTTCCTGCTCCCTACATCCGATGGTTTGGCTCATCCTGCCTTGCCGATGAAATCCATTCCAGGCAGAGGACCACGGCTGCACCTGCGAGCATAAGGCCAATCGGCAGCACCAGCTCGAAGCCCGGGTCCGGAAGCATGTTTCTTTGCATTTCCCCCTCCTTCCACGGCCATATCCGTCGAAGTGACCCCAGCATCAAGCCGGTCAAAAAGGCCATGGTCGCCGAGCTGTACCGCTCCAGCAGATATTTCAATATCCGTGAAAAACCGGCCAGGCCCGCCGCACAACCGGCCGCAAAAACGGCTATGACCATAATATTCTCAAGCAAGAATGGTTCTTTCAGCGTCGCCACGATAAACTCGTATTTTCCCAGGAGCACGAGGATAAAGGCGCCGCTGATGCCCGGGAGAATCATCGCGCAGATCGCGAGCATACCGGAAAAAAACACAAAAAGGGCCGTTTCGGGGGTGGCTGCAGGAACCAGGCCCACCAGGGCATAGGCGACGCCTGCACCGCCCAGAAACATCATGCCCGCCGGGAGGCGCCAGTGATCCACTTTTTTGCCCACAGACCAGAGGGATGCGAAAATAAGCCCGAAAAACAAGCTCCAGGTAGGCACCGGGTAAAAGGCCAGCAGATGGCTCATGATCCGTGCAAGGCTGAAGACGGCTGTGGCTACTCCCGCAAAAAGAAACAGGAGAAACCGGAAATGCACATGCGCCAGGGCGCCCCGGAAGTCCAGGCGGAAAAGACGGGCAAGCATTGTTGCATCGACCGAACGGATGGCTGCGAGAAGCTGTTCGTATATCCCGGTGATCAAAGCAACGGTCCCCCCCGATACGCCGGGGATCGTGTCTGCCGCCCCCATGCACGCCCCTTTCAGGGTCAAAAGGAGGTGCGCCCCTGCAGATCGGGGGCCCGGGCTCGCCATGAAAGCATCCCGCCAGGAGCCTGCCGCGCCGGTCTTCACTCCGCTCTCCATCCACACTGCCCGATGAGCTTGACAAAACGGCAGCCGCCGAGTTCCGTCTGATGGATCCCCGTTTTATCCCGGTAAAGCTTTACCAGTATTTGGGAGGAAGACGATCCGACCGGAATGACCATGCGGCCGCCGATATCGAGTTGATCCACAAGCGGTTTGGGAATTTCCGGTGCACCGGCCGTTACCAGAATCGCGTCAAAAGGTGCTTCCTCTTTCCATCCGATGGTGCCGTCCCCATATCGGCACACGATATTGTAATACCCCATTTTTTCGAACGTACGCCGCGCCCGTTCATAAAGGGTCCGGTTCCTTTCGATGGTATAGACCCTGTAGGCAAGCTCTGCAAGTATCGCCGCCTGATACCCGGATCCGGTGCCGATCTCTAGTACCCGGTCGTCCTTGTCCACCTGAAGCGCCTCGGTCATCATGGCTACGATATACGGCTGCGATATCGTTTGCTGATCCCCTATAGGCAGGGGGTGGTCATTATAGGCCTGATCGACGAGCGATTCATTGACAAATTCATGGCGCGCGACGACTCTCATCGCTTCCAGAACATCGGGGTCTTTGACGCCCCGGGCCTCGATCTGGCTCTTCACCATCGATTCGCGCAAACCCTTGTATCTTCTGCCTGATGTCTCCATATTCAGATGCTCTTGCCCCTTACCTGTAATTTGGTCAATCCGTCGAAATACACCCTTTTGCGCCTGCATGCCCCTCACAAAAATGACAAAAATATGGACAAACCAGGGCCTGAAACGCTCATTACTGCTGCCATTGAACATTTTCCAATAATTAACGCAACATAACGGAATTTGATTGTATTTGCAAGCACGATGGGGTATTTGTTTCGGGTGGCACATCGCGCCCGGCAATGCCCGTGCGGCAGGGGAGGCGACCGCGCTTCGGACTACCCTGCACCTGACAATCATACAATACAAGCCAACTCAAAAAAATCTTTTGGCCCAACATCTTCGTTGGCGGTAAAATTGAAATCCTCGGAATACTGCAGTATGCCTCCGGTTACCATTTCACCTCCGCCTTGATCTTGAACCAAAATCTTTTTTTGAGATGGCTTGTACTGAAACAGCAAAAAACCGGAGTTTCAATGAAATGGCGTAAAACTACCGTTGTATTCGAATCGGGGGACCCGGAAACCGCTGTCGCACTGATCAATGATATCTTCCAGGGATATGGCCTCAAGGGTGTGATCGAGGAAGGACCGGACGTCGAGGATGAACCCGACTGGGCGGAAAACGCGCAGATCCCCCCCGACCGCCGTGCGGTTATCGGCTTTTTCCCGGAAAAATACCACCTGGAAAAACATCGCCGAGAGATGGAAGAAGCGTTGTCCGAACTGAAGCCGGCCATTCTCAGCAGCTTCGAGATCACCTACGGCGAAATTGATGATGAAGACTGGGCGGAATCCTGGAAGCTGCACTTTCACCCCGTGCGGGTAACGGAGAAAATTGTGGTGCGGCCAAGCTGGCGGTGCCATGAGGCACTGGAAGGGGAAATAGTCATCGATCTGGACCCGGGAATGGCTTTCGGCACGGGGACCCATCCCAGCACGGCGCTGTGCATCCGCCTGCTGACGGATCATATCGCAGCCGGAATGCGTTTTCTCGATATCGGCACCGGTTCGGGTATTCTCATGATCACTGCTGCGAAAACAGGCGCCAAAACACTGGCAGGGATCGATTGCGATCCCGTGGCTGTGGAAGTCGCCGAAAACAACCTGCTCAGGAACAATATTTCTCCGGACGATTTCACCCTTATGGAGGGCGACCTGGTGACAAGCGTTACAGGGCACTATGACATGATCGCCGCCAATATCGTTGCCGAGACCATATGCTCCCTTGTTCCGCATATCCCCCCGCTTTTGCCCCCGGGAGGAATCTTCATCACCTCGGGCATCATCGTCGAAAAAGAGCCCATGGTTTTAGAAACACTAAACCGTTACGGGTTTACCATCCTCGATATCCGTCAACGCGAAGGCTGGAGCGCCATAGCCGCACGGTGGGCAGGGCGCTAATACCCCGCCAGTCGAACCGCCTCGGAGGCTGGTATCATTTGGACTTTTTCCCGTAACACGGGCAGCATTTCAGAAAGTACTTCATAGGTTGTTTCATACGGGTGGCCGATGCCGATGGCCTGGCCGTGCAGCTCGGCGATGCGAACCAGTTGATCGAGCCGTATGCGAATCGCCGCAGGCTCGGGGGCATGGTCCAAAAACACATCGCGTTGGGCGAAGGGTACCTGGAAAAGCCGAGCCGAAGACCGTGATTTGCTGTTATGGGTGGTCAGGCTGTCGATATAATACAGGCCCCTTTTCTTCATGATGGACAACACCTGGTTCATATGCTCGGAATTCGCACTCATTTTCGATCCCATATGGTTGTTCACGCCGCTGATGAACGGAACCGCATCAAGATTGTTCTCCAAGGCAGCAATACGCTCATCCGGGGTCATGACCGACAAAAGTGCGCCGGGCCCGGGGTCTGTTTCCGGATACTCATCGGGTTCCATGGGCAGATGCAGCATCACCTCGGCCCCTTTACGTTTTGCGGCATTGGCGATCTCAATGGAATGCGGACTGTGGGGCAGTATGGCATAGGTGAGCGGGCCTTCTATGGAAAGAAACTTTTCCGCCAGCGCACGGTCATAACCGAGATCGTCTATGATGATAACAATTTGCGGCCGTTTATCCGGCGGTGGCGGCACGCGCGGTTCAGAAGGCTCCGGTTTGGTTACGGGCACATCGGGAAACACTTCGAAATCCGGAATTGCGGCCTTGATACCTGACGGTTTTTCAATACCCGGGCTTTTTACGAGCCGGGTACCCGCTTTGTCGCGAAGCGCATCCCAGTTTTTAATGAAATAATATCCGGCACCTGCGCCCACAGATATCAAAACGAACAGGGCCGTGATGGTAACGTTTTTGAAAAACCGGCCCATAAGGGACGGTTGTTTCCGTTTTGCCGGCTTCGCTCTTCGTGGGGCCTTCTTTTTTGCTGCAGCTTTTTTCGGTGTGGGGGTCTTTTTCTTCGATGTATTTTTACCGGCCATTCATATTCCGCCCGTTATTGTCAAATAGGCGCTGAATCTCACCAAAGTGGGCGCCAGCGCCTATTGACAAATCCTTGCATTTATCAATAGACATGATGATCCGGAAGACCTCGTAGGGGCACCCCTTGCGGGTGCCCGGAATCCGGGTACCCGCAAGGGGTGCCCTACAGTCTCACATTTTGTGGGAATATTTATCGTGTCTATACAAGAATGAAAAAATTAGTAAGAGACTGTCAATGCTTGAAAAGCAGGCATCAACGGCTGCCGGACGCACGAAAAAGAGCATGCCCTTTTAAAATCTCGTAGGCCCGGTTAATCTGGGAGTCGAGCAGCAGCACCTCCGGGTCTCTGTCGTCATGATCATACACCACGTCGCGGAGCCGCATGAGTTTTTCGAATTCATCCTGTTTCTTATCCTTGCTATTTTCCTTATCAGGGGTTTCCGCGTCTTCGGTTTCGCCCATGGATTCAAAGGGCGCCGCCTCTTCCTCAATACCGTGGAGATGATTTTCAAGGTCCGCTTCCCGCAAACGTATGGCATCCAGCCCGCCTTCGGATTCGTCCAGAAGCCTGCGCTGCACGACCAGGTCCGGATGAATACCTTCCGCCTGTATGGATTTTCCGCTGGGAGTATAATATTTTGCGATGGTAAACTTCAGCGCGTAGCCGTTTCTAAGGGGCCTGACCGTCTGCACGGATCCCTTTCCAAAAGATGTCGTACCGATCACAAGGGCACGCTTGTTGTCCTGCAGGGCGCCTGCGACGATTTCCGCCGCGCTGGCGCTGCCGCTGTTGATCAATATGACGATGGGGAAATCATATTGTTCCTCCCCCTTTTCCGCCTGATAGAGTTCCAT
>JAWOAV010000043.1:0-25569 GCA_046498365.1 Desulfosalsimonadaceae bacterium | reverse complement strand
GTTTCCTCCTCCAGTCTAATGATTTCACTGTGTATTTCAGCGTTGATGCTATTCAGTATTCGCATATACATACGCAGTACCGACTCGTATGCATAATCGGGCATATCGCCTTTTTGGAATACCCAATCCGTGCGTTCTTTTTCAAACTTACGTTTCCGGCGTTTTAAGTCAATGAGTTTCTTATTGGATTTCATATAATCCTCCTATAAAAGAAAAGGACGGGCATGCGCCCGCCCTCAATGTTATTTCTTAAATGATACAATCGGTTTACCTTTTTTTGTTTCTTTAGGTAACCAATCTTCTTTGGAGATTTGGTCGGAACTAAATAACACTTTAACGGCTTTTTCAGTTTCCTCCAAGTACTCAATGTCGCACTGGATTAACTCTTCTACCATGGGTTTAGAGTATTTCAACTCCAGGAACCAACGCTCCACATTTAAGATTTCTTTCTTTTCTGCCATCATTCTACCTTCTTTCGTTTTTATTTATCAACTTAATGGACTGGCAATCCATTAAGGCTTGATAGTTCCATCATGCAAATCTTCTAGTAAAGATTTAAGGGTTTTAAGATTTGCGATATCACGATCACGCCACCCATATTTAGGATTATCTAAAATGTATGCTTGCAAGCGATTAATCTCTCTACGCAATGCAAATTGCATCGATGCGACCTCTTCGCCTGTCAATTTAAGCGTCATAATTCTATAAGCATTATCAGTCATTTTGCTATATTCATAGGTATTTGCCACTAACATGATTTGACCTCCTTAATTTTAACAATGGGCCATGGATCCTCTAATGTATTATGATAATCAATAATCCATTGATTATCTGGGGCGTCAATGCATAATGTAAGTGGCCCGTGGTCGGTTTCATATGTTACTTTGAATACTTTCATATAATGCCTCCTTAACTTTGATACCCCTATTATACCAAAGTCCCAATACATTTCAAGGGTTATTTGGAAGTTTTTTTATTTTTTCGTTTTTTCTTTTTAGTCGTGGACTTTTTCTTGGGTTGGTAAAGCCGTTTATACGCCATATTAACCCTCCTCTCCAAATTGAATTACCTCGTCCTGCTCAGCACATAGGAAGGTTTTCGCGCCTCTGGAAATGCCGCCGCGCTGATGATCCGGCCGACGCGAAGCTCCACCTTTGTGAAGTCCTCCCAGTTTATCGTTTCCATAATGATGTTTTTCCGATCGGATTCTACTTGTTAATGATTTGCCGGGCAAGTTGCCCAGCGCATTTCCGGAAAAACCGCCCCGCACCCCATGCCCGGCCAAACGGATTTCCAGCCGGGTCAGTCTCTGCCCTGCAGAAAAATGGGGGAGAGCCAGTCCACCATGCGTTTGGGGGAAAGGCGGAGCAGGAAAATATGGACCAGCCAGCTCCGGAATCCGGGCACGTACAGGAATTTTTGCTTTTCAAACGCCTTTACGGCTTTTTCGGCAACCCACTCCGGTTTTTTCAACCCGCTGATGGCAAACCAGCGCAAGTGCTTTGGAAAGCCGCCATGACGCAGTATATCGGTGTCCACGTAGGGAGGATTCAGGGTGCATACGGTGACGCCGGTCCCCTTGAGCTCCGCGCGAACCCCCTGGGACAAGCTCTGGAGCCCGGCCTTTGTGGCGCCGTATACGGTTTGATAGGGGGTCGGCTGGAGCGCGGAGACGCTGGAAATGTTTAAGATCGAACCCGCTTTCCGGCCGATCATGTCCGGCAGGAAAAGGCGCATCAGCCGGGCCGGGACATTGAGGTTCAAATCGACCATCAGTTTCAGCCGGTCGGGATCCTGCTCCCAGAATTTGCCGTATATGGCGATGCCGGCGTTGTTGACCAGGATGTCGATGTCGCCGGTTTCCAGTTTTACGGCCTGGTACAGGGATTCGGGACCCTCGGGGACGGCAAGGTCAAGGGGGAAGCACCACGTGTCCACGTGAAAGGTATCCCGTATGTCTTTGGCGACATCGTTTAACAGGGCTTCTTCCTGCGGCAGGCTCCCCAGGGCCAGGTGCGCGCCGCGCGCGGCAAATGCATGGGCAAGGGCCTTGCCGATGCCGGTGGACGCGCCGGTGATCAACACTTTTTTTCCGGCAAGATCGATTTTGCCCATTTTTTCAGGCTCCGTTTTATGGTTGAGCGTCTCCCACCGCCACGCCGAACAAGGGGGGCATGACCGGATAGCCGATGGTTGCATGAGTGGTCGTCATTTCCCGGGCCATGGCAATGGCGGCGTCCAGGTCTTTTGCCGGGACAAAGCCGATCTTGCGGGCGGTTTCGGGCTCTCTGGCACCGGCCAGGATCACCCCTTTGACCTGCCGCAGGGCCATGCCGGCCCAGAACCAGTTGATCAGGGCGTGGGTCCCGTGGTAGGCAAAGCGGTTTCGGTATTTGTCCAGGTATGTTCCGTCGTCGGCATACACGTCGGCCAGCTGCTCCCAGCAGGCTTCGGGGTCGTAGAATTCGGGCAGGTGAAGGTTCCAGAAATCCACGTACGAGGGGTGGTGGAAGGGATGGAATTTTTCAATGCCCGGATTGCAGACGATAATCACGCCGTTGGTGCGGACCAGGGGGCGCCCGGCGTAGAGCCCCCGCATGTATCCCAGGACCACGCTGCGCAGAAGGATCGGGTTGAACACGGACAGGGCGCTGTAGGGGCTCAGGTTCGGTACCCCGAAGATAATGATGTCTACCGGTTCTGCCACGGCGACGTTCTGCTGGGACTTGACCTGCGCTATGGTCCGGGGGTGGACCGCGTCCACATCGCCGGCACGGACGCCGATGAGCTGGTAGTCCGCCCGGATCCGGTTGCGCACGAACCGCTTGATCCCGCTGGGGGATGCCGCAGACATGGCGAACAGGGAGCGGGATGCGGCTTTGGCCGCCAAATGCGGCGTTTTCCCCCGGTAGGGGGAGAGCAGCCCGGCCATGGGGCCCGGCCAGAGCTTGTTGTTGATCACGGTTTCGATCTGAAAGATGTCGTATTTTTCGCGCACCACCTGTCCCATTGCAGAAAGGGCATGGTGCATGGGGCTGTGATCGGGATCCATGATGGAATCCACCCCGTTCCACTCCCGGGGCGTGTGGTGGCAGCGGATGCTGTCAAAGGAGCCCATACCGACCATGATGCTTTTCCATCCGCCGTTCATGGTGGTGAAATTGATATTCACGTAGATCGTGATGTCGGATTCGTCAATGGCCCGGTTGACCTCCACGGCCATGCCCTCGGGCGTCTGCCCGATGCGGATCAGCCGGTCCGGGTCGGTGGCGTCGTGGTTGGAAATGGACGACGCCCCCACGGAATGGATCACTTTTTTGCCAAGGACAATGGCGAGCTCGTCCATGGCCCATTTCCGGTGGAGGCCCACTGCGCAGATCAGGCGGATGTTTTCGGACTTTACGCCGGCTTTTTCCAGGCGCGCCAAAAGCTGGGCGATGACCTGGCCGCGAATGTCGTTTCGCATGAGGGGAACGGGGAGGCACGGGTCGTCAAATGCGATGGTGACGCGGCTTCGGCTGTTTACTTTCGATTCAAGCGGGTCCGTGCCCAAGGGGTCATCAAGGGCCTGTGCGATCAGTTCGCTGGCAGGGGCGGCGGGCGGGATCGGGGGGTTGGGATAAATAAAGCAGGTTTCTTCGGGAAACCTGCCGATCTTTATGTCGTCGCCGTAAAAAATGAGCTCTTCGGTCATTTTGGACATAATGGTTCTCCTGTGTGTGGCGGACCATCGGTTAGAATGTATATGTACTACATTATCTGTTCACAAAAAAAGCAAAATTTTTCGGCTTCGTAAAAAGCCCAATATCTACGTTACGTACAATCTTTGAAGAATCTCATCACGCCAAAGGCGTGGCTCAATTCTTCAAAAACTGCACGCGCCTTGATCTTGAACGTTTTACTTTGCCGTTCAAAAACGACTTTTACGAAAGCATCAAATTGCTTGGCAAAAATTTTCATTGGTTTATACTTTCCGGCATGTCGAGCAAAGTAACCAATTTTATCGCCATCGTCATCGCACTTGTCTCGCTGGTCCTGGGCGGCGGGTCGCTGCTCTGGTTCGGTTTGTTTCTGTTGGCGGGATCGTTTTCCGTATTGGACTTCGGGCTGGGCCTTCCCGGACTTTTGTGCGTCAATGCCGGCCTCAGCCTTTTCTTTTTTGCCCAGCACAGCATCATGCTGCGAAAAGGGTTCCGCGCCCGCGTGGAAAAGATCATTCCCCCGCCGTACTTCGCCACTTTTTTCGGCATATCGTCAGCCCTGGCCCTTTTGGTCGTGCTGATCGGGTGGCAGGAGAGTTCATATGTTCTGTTTTCTGCCGAAGGGGTATACCGGGGGGCCTTCCGGCTTCTTTTCCTGTTTTCGGTGGCCGGGTTCCTGTGGGCGGCCCACTCGCTTCAATCCTTTGACTCCTTTGGCGGCAAAACGCTGCTGCGGCATGTCAACAACCGGCAGCCGAAGGCTGTACCGTTGACGGTTCAAGGGCCGTACAAACTTGTCCGTCACCCTTTGTATTTTCTTTCATTACTGATGATCTGGTCTTCCCCGGACATTTCTGCGGACAGGCTGCTGTTTAACGTGCTGTGGAGTGTGTGGATCGTTATCGCGACGAGACTGGAAGAAAAAGACCTGGTGGCGGAGTTTGGGGACGCATACCGAAATTACCAGAAAGAAGTGCCGATGCTGATTCCATGGAAGAAAAAAAGCAGATAGCCGATGAATACCGGAAGCCGGTTTTGCAATACAGCCGGATTTTGTTACATTGAAAGAAGAAAACCGCAACGGCTGAAGCATACAAAAGGAGGTGTGAGCCTATGAGCAAGCGGGAGATTCACAATGTGACAATCGAATGCGTGCAGGGGGATATCGCCGACCAGCCCGACCTGGACGCCATTATCAATGCGGCCAATGCCCAGCTCCGGATGGGGGGCGGCGTGGCCGGGGCCATCCATAGGAACGCAGGCCCCGGGCTCGAGGAGGAATGCCGGCCGCTGGCGCCGATCCGCCCCGGGGAGGCGGTGATCACCGGCGCGCACAACCTTCCCAATCGCCACGTGATCCATTGCCTGGGGCCTGTCTACGGCAGGGACAACCCATCCGACAAGCTCCTTGCCGACTGCTACCGCAATGCGCTTTTGCTGGCCGAGAAAAACCATCTTTCCTCCGTGGGGTTTCCCGCCATTTCGACCGGCGCGTTCGGGTTCCCCCTGGAGGCAGCGGCGGGCATCGCCGTGAAAACTGTCGTTGACGAAGCGACAAAGTTGTCGTCGGTAAAGAGCGTCCGCTTTATCCTGTTCAGCAGCGATGACCTGGCGGTGTTCGACCGGATCCTCGGGGAGACCGGCAAGTAGCCGCAAACACGTGCGTCAGGTTTTTTCCGGCGCGATGAGCACTTCCGGGTTCAGGATCCAGTCCGGGTCAAGGGTCTGCTTGACCTGCCCCAGCACCTTGCCCATGAGCGGCGCGCGTGATTGTTCATACCATGGCCGATGGTCCCGCCCCACGGCATGGTGGTGGGTGATAGTGCCGCCGTTGGCGATGATGGCATCGGATGCGGCCGTTTTGACGGCGTCCCACTGCTGGCGCATTCTGCCGCGCTTTCCCGGCGCCACCACGGTATAGTAAATCGTCGGGCCGTCGGGATAAATATGGGTAAACCGCCACATCACGAGCCCTTTGCCGCAAAGGGCTTTCAGGGCGGCTTGGGTGTCGGCCTGCACCCTTGCATGGAACGCGTCGAACCGGTCCCACGTGATGGCGGTTTCGAAGGTTTCCGTGATAACGCCGCAGCGGGCCAGCATGTCTCTCATGTACGGCGCCCGCAGAAAATTCTCCTTCCACTTCTGGCTGGTGGATGCGCTGGCATCCGGTTTTGTTGCCCCGGCGCTTTGGGCAACGCGAACATCCGACGCCTTCCACGCCCCGTTGTACTGGCCGCAGATTTCAAGGGCGCGATGAAGCTTGGCGTCCTGAGGGTGGTCATGGGATTCGAACCCCAGAAGCAAAACCGCGTGGCTGCCGTCCCCGATCCCCATGGAAAGCGATTCCAGCGGGGAGATAAGCCGGCAATTGGCCGGATACAGGCCCGACTGGCTGATATGGCGCACCGCATCGACGCCTTGTCCTTCCCTTGAAAAGCGGACGGATGCAGATGCGCGCATGGTCGGCAGGGTCTGGAGGCGCATGGTCGCCTCGGTGATGATGCCGAAAATCCCCTCTGAGCCGATCAGCAGACGGTTGGCGTCCGGGCCGTCCCCGGTTCCGGGCAGCTCCCGTGTTTCAAAAACACCCTGGGGGGTGATCATCCGGATCGCCTGGACAAACTCGTCAATATGCGTGTACAGGGTGGCGAAATGCCCGCCGGCCCTTGTGGCAATCCAGCCGCCCAGGGTCGAGAATTCAAAGCTTTGGGGGAAATGCCGCAGCGTCAGGCCGTGCTTCTTGAGCCCGGTTTCCAGGGCCGGGCCGTAGATGCCGGCCTGGATCCGGGCAGTGCGGGAAGCAGGGTTCACAGACAGGATTTTGTCGAACCGGCGCATATCGCAGGATATGGCGCCGGTATATCCGCCGCTTCCGGGGGGCTCCACCCCGCCGACCACGCTGGAGCCGCCCCCGTAGGGGATCAGCGCGATGGAAGACGATGCGCAGAATTCCATAAGGCGTTCGATGTCCGCCTCGGTGCGCGGATAGGCCACATAGTCCGGCGGGTTGTCAAAGCGCCCTTCCAGCGCCCGGAGCACGTCGCGCAAGGCCTTGCCGTATGTATGGCCGGCCCGGTCCAGGGGGGCATTCACGCAGAATTCGGCCAGCCCGGCCGGCAGGGAAAACCGGGGCGGACGAAGAGAAATGTCTTCGATACGCGGCGGGGGCTGCTCGTCGAGTTCGCTCAATTCAAATATTGCCATGACCATGGCTTTGAAATTCTTCACAAATGCCTCAGGCAGCTTTTCGTCGGCATGCCCCCACCCCCAGAAACTTCTCCCGGCAGACTCCATTGGCAACCTCCTTGTCAGATGCGTATGTTTTCCCACTTTTGGTGTTTTTGGCATGGGCCCGGTGCTGCCGTGCCCACGTTCAAAATCTACAGGAGGATCTCGTAGGGGCACCCCTTGCGGGTGCCAGATTCCGGGCACCCGCAAGGGGTGCCCCTACGGGCCCTCATTCTGTGATAATATGTATCGTGTCGATACAAGAATACAAAAATCAGAACCCGTCGCGACATTCGGATTTCGGTACAAGATCGCGGCAGGGTCTTGTTTCAAACCGCAGACAACCTCGCGTATTTCAAGGTTTTGAAATAAGACGCCAGCAAAGATATCGGGCTGAAAGACAATGTTGAGATCGGTTCTTGTATATCCATACGCCAGGCCAGGATATGGATCAACACCAAAGAGGGGCTTGGGGGTTTCCCGTGGGCCGGTGCAAAAAAAAATTTTGACGAAGCGGCTTTTCACCGTAATCTTTTAGGTGTGAAAGCAAGATGAAACCCGGCTTTCAAAAGGCGCCTCGGGGCGCCCTTTCGCATCATGCACGAACGAAGGCCGGATAAAAAAAAGGGAAATAATTTTGGCAAGGTATGGAGGTGCAGGTATGAAACGCGCGATTTTTTTGAAAAGCACGGCGATTGTATTGATGATTTCGCTCATTCTGGGCGTTGCGGCAACTGCGGAAGCCCAGCGGGGTAGGCACATGATGGATCGGCCGCAGACACAGGATTATGACGACCAGTGGACGGGGCGCGGGCCGGCCATGATGGGGAACCGCATGGGCATGATGGGCCCCGGAATGGGAATGATGGGCCCCGGCATGGGCATGATGGGCGCACAAGGCACGCCGTGCCCCATTATGAACCAGATGGGCCACGGCATGGGCATGGCCGGGGCATTGGACCTGCCGGACCTGACGCCGGAGCAGCAGAACGAAATCCGTGCCATCCAGAAGGAGATGCGCCGCAAACACATGGAAACCATGCTGGACATCATGGATATCCGCGATGAAATGATGATCGAAATGGCCGCCGCACGGCCGGACCCCGAAAAAATCCGTGAAATGCAGGCAACCATGAGCCAGAAGCAGGGGGAAATGCTTGAATCCACCGTTACCTACCGCAACCGGATCTACGATTTGCTCTCCGAAGAGCAGCAGAATCAGATTCAGGAGTATCAGCGCCATCCCATGGGTCAGCAGTCCTGGGGACGGGATTGGAACCGGTAATTGCCGGGTCCCTTTCCCACAGGCGAGAAAATTAGACAGCCCGGTGCCCCGGCACCGGGCTGTCTGTATTCTGCGGACATAAAAACCATGCTTTTCTCTGTGAATCTCTGCGCCTTCGCGTTCCCCGCTGTGGTAAAAACCACCCTTCCCTCATTTTCTACCCGACTTGATCTTTTTTTAATCGGTCAGGACAAAGCGGCTCCGGCTCAGACCAGATGCAATACTGATCGCAAGGAACACCACCGCCGACAGAACATACACATACGCCGTCCATCCAAAGTGCCTGTATACAAGACCGGGAAGGTAGGATCCAAGCGTGCCGCCGGCATAATAGCAGGAAATATAGAGCCCGTTGACCACGCCTTTTTTGTTGCCGGCATGCCGGTTGATGAGCCCCGGCGCAACGGCATGAACGAGAAACATACCCGCACAGAACAAGAACATGTTGATAAAGGCCAGCGAGGTGCTGCCGGTAAGAAAAAACAGCATGGACAACAGGTAGGCTGTCAGGGCGGCGATGATGACCCGAGACTCTCCGCCCAGGGCGCAAATAATTCGGGATGAAAAAAACGCGGCAAGGCCGCCCGTGAGATACCCCGTATAGATGGTTGAAATCCGGAGTTCAGAGAGTTCCCCGCCGATTTCGATCAGCCGGAACGGAAGAAAATTCAGCACCGAGGCAAAGGTGAAAAACGTTAGGAAAATGATCAGGTAAACCCGCAAAAAGCCGTTAACCCGCAAAATATCGGTGATGGCGCTCAGCCGCAGCCGCGTGAATGCCACGGCGGTATCCGACTGCAGCCATCGAAGCAGAACAAGGTTGACAAGCATGGCAAAGAAGATGGCGAGGAAGGAATAGCGCCATCCGAAATATGTGGCGACCAGACCGGAGAGGAGACGGCCGAAATACCCGCCGATGATCGTTGAGGCGATGTAGAGCGACATGATCCGCTGGACGCTTTGGGCCTGGCTCGTGGTTGAAAGATAGGTCATCAGGGAGGTCAGAATGGCCGGGATGCACAGCCCCTGGACAAGGCGCATAAGGAGGACAAAGGAAAAGGAATGCGAGAAAAATATGCCCAGCTCGCTTGCCATGATGACGGATACGGAGAAGGCGATCAGCTTTCGGGCGGTCACGGACTGCAGCAGAAATCCGTAAATGATGGGGGCAAATCCCAGCGGCAGCAGCGTCGCGGTGACCAGAAGCGACGCGGTTGATTCGGTTACGCCGAAGTCCGCCCGCATCATCGGAAGGAGCGGCTGCGGCGTATACAGCGCGGAAAAGGCGAAGACGGTGGTGTAGAATACGATGATCGGGGATGCATTGACGGTTTTCATCCGGCAAATAGCCTCCGTGCGCCCATCCATGCGGCAAACAGCAAGGGGACAATTGATACCGCTGCACCTGCAAAAAACGCGCTCCGTACGGCAGCCTCCGATACGAACAGGGCGAAAAATGGCGGGGAAAGCGTCTGCCCAAGGTAGATCAGCAGGGTAAATACAGAGAGCACGCCGGCGCGCAGCTCGCTGGAGACCAGACCCGCGGCGGCCGCATTGAGCGTGGGCATGAGCACGCCGAATCCTAGCCCCCAGATGCCCATGAACAGCAAAAGGACGGGATAGTTGGGGGCGAAGCCGGTCAGGAGGTGGCTCGCCCCGCAGCAGGCAAACCCCCACAGCACCCGCACCTCCTCCGGAAACCGGCTGCTGAGCGTCCCCGCCTGTGTCGCAACCAGCGCGGAGATGCCGGCGGCCACGGAAATGCCAAACCCGGAATGCGCCGTAGTCAGGCCGAACTGCCGCACCACCAGGATCGGCATGTAGACCACGATGCCGTAAAGCAGCACAAACCCCATAAAGTTGGAAAAAAACAGCCACACGGCCCGGAAGTTGGCAATGGCGCGGAGGGCCCTTCCCATGTAGTTCGCCTCCCTGGGGGGTTTGGCCGGTTCCTGCAGCGTGAAAGCGGCAAAAATCGCCAGCAGGATCGCTGCGGAATGAATGTAAAACGGCAGAAACCAGGCAATCGTGGCAATTGTGCCGGAAACAAACGGAACCGTGGCGTTGGTCAGCCCCTGCACCGTCACCCGGTACCCCATGGCCCGGCTGCGATCCGGCTCCCGGTACATATCCCCGATGGCGGCCACCGCCGTATTCATCAGTCCGCCCACGCCGATGCCCTGCAGTCCCCGCCACACCAGCACCAGCCAGAAGGAGCGGGTAAACGTGATCAAAAGCCCGCCGATTCCGAAAAGAAGCAGGGAGGGGATGATCACCGTTTTCCTTCCATACCGGTCCGCCACCGGACCCAGCAGCGGCGTGGCCACCATTGCCGCAAATGTGTAGGCGCTGAGCGCCAGGCCGATATTTCTGCTGGTAGCGCCTTTCAGTTGCATCATCTCCGGCAGGATCGGCCCCACAAGGCTTCCGCCGGTGACGGCAAACATCACCACCGCAAGCAGGATCAGCAGGTTGGGGTCCTTGAAAAACCGCATGAAAAAATATCCAAAACCGGTTTCAGGGGGTGAAGGAAAGAGCCAGGCCCGGCAGCCGGGGGACGCTGCGCTTTGGCCGGTATCAGTGTTTTGCCAGAAACTGCAGCATCGTTTTGTTAAACGCTGCTGCGGCCTCGATGTTGGACAGGTGATAGGTCCCGGGGAGAACCGCCATTTCGGATCCGGGTATTCCTTCATGGATTTGCCGGGCCGCATCCACGGGGGTGCCGGGATCGTTTTCCCCGACCATGATTAGCGCGGGGATGTGAAGGGAAGGCAGCTTCCCGTGAACGTTGAAACGGCTGATGGCCCGGGCGCATCCCGCAAATCCGGAAACGGGCGTTGCACGTATGATATTTTTGATTTTATCCATGATGCCGGGGTTGCTTTCCCGGAATGGGGGGCTGAACCAGCGCGCAAGGGTCTCCTCGACCATGGGGGACATCCCCTTTTCCCTGGCAATGCGGATGCGCTCCTCCCAGGTCGGCTGCATGGCTTCCGGCACCATGCAGGTCGTATCGCAGAGAACCAGACTGGAGAGCTTTTCCGGATGCATCACGGCCAGGGTCTGCCCGATCATGCCCCCCATGGAAATCCCGACGAAATGCACCTTTTCAATGGACGCCGCGTCGATCAGGGCGGCGACGTCCGATGCGAGCATTTCCATGGTATAGTCTTCATCCGGCGCCGAAGATCCGCCGTGGCCGCGGGTATCATAGCGGAGTACCCGGTAGTTTTCCTCCAGTTCCTTTACCTGAGAATCCCATATGTCCATGCTCCCGGCGAGGCAATGGCTCAGAACAACGACAGGGGCGTCTTTCCGGCCGGTAAGTTCGTATTGAATCGTGATGCCGTTTCTTTCTGCTTGCATGCGAACCTCCATAACGGTGTGGTCGTTTTCTGCAGCAATCGCTTTTTTTTACAAGAATAACCGCGATTGCCTGTGTCTGCAAGCGGATTCCGCCGCAGAGAAAGACGTACGTGAACAATTTTATACTATGAACGTCTGGGAAAAAAACCGGATAAAATACATTTTTTATTGTTTTACAGAAGGTTATCAACATAGATAGATACTATCTACCCGAACTTATACACTTTTGTCTTGACTCCGGATAAACCGCTTGCTAACGGATACGAAAATTATCTGTTCAAACTTTTGGCAAGGACCGACGAATCGCAGGAGGAGGCGGATTATGGCGCAACGTGAGCAATGGGGCACGAGAACCGGTTTTATTCTGGCTGCAGTAGGTTCGGCCATAGGCCTTGGAAATATCTGGAGATTTCCATACATGGCCTATGACAACGGCGGAGGGGCCTTTCTGATCCCCTACTTTTTTGCCCTGCTCACAGCAGGGATACCCATCATCATCCTGGAATTCGGGATCGGGCATAAATACAAGGGATCCGCACCCCTTACCTATTTCAAAATCTTTCAGAAATGGGAATGGCTTGGCTGGTGGCAGGTCTTTGTCTCGTTCGTGATCTCCATCTACTACGTGGTGATCATTGGCTGGGCGTTGAACTATGCGCTGCTGGCCCTGAATCTGGGATGGGGCGATGCACCGGGGGATTTTTTCTTCTCGGATTTTCTGGCCCTGAGCTCCGGTCCGATGGAGCTGGGGGGCATTGTATGGCCTATTTTCCTGGCATCGGTCGTCATGTGGTTCGTGGTCTGGATCGTTCTTTTCAGCGGCGTCCGGCGCGGCATTGAACTGGCCAACAAAATCTTCATGCCCTTGCTTTTCCTGCTGCTGCTTGTCATGCTGGGGCGGGCCGTAACCCTGGAAGGGGCGGCTGAAGGGATCAACTATCTGTTCAAGCCGGATTTCAGCGCCATCCTGGATTACCAGGTCTGGACGGCCGCCTACGGGCAGATCTTCTTCACCCTGAGCATCTGTTTTGCCATTATGATCACCTATTCCAGCTACCTGCCCGAAAAATCGGACATCAACAACAACGGCATGATGACCGCCCTCATTAACTGCGGCTTCAGCATGCTTGCCGGCGTGATGGTCTTCGGCGTGCTGGGCTACATGGCCCAGGAACAGGGCGTAGAACTGCAGGAAGTGGTGGGCGCCGGCGTGGGGCTCGCCTTCGTCACCATTCCCGAGGCCATTAACCTTTTACCGGCGGCAAAATTCTTCGGATTCCTGTTCTTCATCTGCCTGGTGTTCGCCGGGATGAGCTCCATGATCTCCATCAGCGAGGCCGTCTGTTCCGGCCTCATGGACAAGTTCAGCTGGCCGAGAAAACCCACTGCCAGCATCCTGTGCCTCGTGGGATTCGTGTTGAGCCTGGTTTTCATGACCAACGGCGGCCTGTTCGTCCTGGATATCGTGGACCACTTCATCAACAATTTCGGCATCGTGCTTGCCGGGCTTGTGGAAGTCATCCTGCTGTCCTGGTTCTTCAAGCTGGATACGGTGCGGGAGCACACCAACGCCTTGTCCGATTTTGCCATCGGTTCCTGGTGGAACTTCTGCCTCAAGGTAATCACGCCAATTGTACTCGGCTATATGGCCATCGCCAACCTGGTTGGGGATATCCGCGTGGCGTATGAAGGGTACCCCGCAAGCGCACTGCTGATCTTCGGCTGGTGCGTCGTGGTGGTGATCATTCCGCTGAGCATCGCAATGCAGGGCATAAAGAGCAACTGGTCCTCGGATCACAAGGCATAACATAGAAGAGAAAAGGGGCAATAAAATGACGAGTGGAGCCATTATCATGATGATCTTCGGCTTGGGAGTAACCTGGGGCGGCGCGGCCATTTGCATCTACAAGGCCTTCAAGGCCCGGGGCATCTAAGAAAACAAAAACGTTCCTGTATTGAACAAGGGCCTGCCGCTTTCCTTCGGGTCTGCGGCAGGCCCTCATTTTTCCAAAATATCTCTTAGGCGGCAACCGACCGGCACAGCAGTTCAATGATCTCCCGGAAAAACGGCACCCGGTTTTCTTCCCTGAGTTTATCCAGCGCGTTTTTTTCTTCCGGGCTGTTGATTTTCAAGGCCTGATTTTTTGCCGCAGCCGCAACTTGCTCCTCACTCAACACCTCCCGGAAAATGCGGACGAGGACAACGCGAAGGCTGCTGGAACGCTTGAGTCCCAAGTGATCAAGGGCCTCCCGGAATTGCCGGGGGTCGACTTCACCGAGCGTTTTAACGGCCCGGGAAGCCAGCTCCTCAGTGGTCATCGTTGCCAGGCTGATTTCGACCTTCCCCGAAGAGATGAGCGAATACAACCGCCTGTATGCAGCGCTATCATCAAAACCGCTTTTATCCAGTATCTGCCGCACCGACCGGTTCCCGTCGATCAGGGCCAGAATTTTTTCCTCATCGGCGTTTCGCCCTCTTTCTCCGGCCCTGTCCATATCCCCGGCAATTTTCAGTATGGCCGCGTCATCGGGGATCTGTTTTCGGATAATCCCGATGGCATCGATCCGACGGGAGGCGCCCAGCAGGATATCCGCGGCATCCAGTTTGTATTCAACGGCCCCTCCAAGGTTAAGGGGGGCGTCGTTGTATTCAAACTCGCCGGAATCCCACAGCAAAACGTTATAGACCGTGTTTTCCGCCTGCTTCAGGAGAAACTGGTTGAGTGCTTCAGAAGAGACATGCCCTTTTTCAACCAGGGTTTTGCCCAGCCTTTCCTTGTTTTTCAAGCTCAGTGCCAAACATTCATCAAGCACGGACTGCGATATGTAGCCGCTCTCCTTTAAAAGCGCTCCCAGGCGGTTGTTTTTCTGGGTCTCCGTCGCATAAACGACGCTTCCGTCATAGAAAAATATCTGTATTGTATTGACCCTGGATCGAAGAACAAGTTTACCCGTTCGTTTTTCCCGGGTAAGCATTCGCAAAAGCGAGCCCAGGTCAAATATTTCCAGGCTGCCTGAAAGGGACATACAAAACTCCGCAGAAATTACGGGTTATGGGTTGACAAGTTTGCTGGCCTCGTAAAAACAACTTTTTATGAATCCATCAAGTTTCTGAAATTGAAAAAATGCACCTTATCCGGATCGCTGCGTACTGCTTTTTTTCCTCTGGGGCCGGGGCTTTCGTTTTGCGCTTTTCGCTTTTTTGGGCCGGACCCCTTCGGGCAGAACCAGCCAGTCTTCTTCGGGCTGAATGCAGTCAATCTTGCGTTCGATGAGATCTTCGATACCGGGGAGGTAGAAAGCGTCCTCCTCGTCGGCAAAGCTGATGGCGGTGCCGATGGCACCTGCCCTGCCGGTGCGGCCGATGCGATGGATGTAGTCCTCGGGGTCATGGGGAAGCGTGAAGTTGACCACGTGGTCCATCCCCTCAATGTGAATCCCTCTGGCTGCGACGTCCGTAGCAACGAGCACCCGGATTTTCCCCGCCTTGAACCGTTCCAGCCGCTCGATCCGCTTTTTCTGGGGAATGTCCCCGGAGAGCACCGAGCACTGGATGCCGTAGCTGGTAAGCCTTTCGGCAAGCCGGATCACCTGGTTCTTCTGGTTGCAGAAGATGATCAGCCGGTGAAGGTCTTCGCGGTCGATAATGTTGTAGAGAAGGGCGAATTTTTCATTTTCCGTCACGATATAGACGATCTGGTCCACGGTGTTCACCGCAACCTGCTCCGGGTCGATTTCCACGGTCACCGGATTTTTGGTCCAGCTGGCGGCCAGGCGGGTGATCGCCTCGGTAAGGGTTGCGGAAAAGAGCATTGTCTGGCGCTTGTCCTTGTGTGGGGTGGCATGAATGATCTTTCGCACGTCGGGGATGAACCCCATGTCCAGCATCCGGTCGGCCTCATCCAGGATCATCATCTCGACCCGGTCCAGAAACAGATCCCTCCGCCGGCTGAAATCGAGCAGCCGGCCGGGAGTCGCCACCATGATGTCCACGGGCTTCCCGGAGAGCTGTGACTTCTGCTTCTTGTAATCCATGCCGCCAAATACCGACACCAGGGTAAGATCACAATACCTGGTCAGCTGCCGGGCTTCCTCGCTGATCTGCAAGACCAGCTCCCGGGTGGGGGCAATGATCAGCACCCGGGGGGTACCGGACTTTCGCGTCCCCTGGATCGGATTCTGCAGCATCTGGGTAATCACGGCAATAAGGAATGCCGCGGTTTTTCCGGTGCCGGTCTGGGCGCGGCCAAAGGCGTCCCGGCCGGTCAGTGCCGCCGGCAGGATTTCGGCCTGGATCGGGGTGCAGTAGACAAACCCCTGTTCCTGTATGGCGCGCATCAGGGGATCGGGCAGGGCAAAATCATGAAAACGGGTTTTGGTTTCATCCGGTGAGACCTTGAACTGGGAGATATTCCAGTTGTCTTCCGGGTCGGGTTTTTTCGTATCTGTCGATTTTTTCACTGCACATCACTTACATTGTTTAAGATTGATCATAAGGGCGGAATATTTTATTACAAGCCATCTAAAAAAAATCTTTTTTTTTGATGGCTTGCAGCCTGGCATCCGCCGGGTATCCACTTGGCCATTTAAGAACGTGTCACCGTTTCTTTTATATAATTATAGGCATTTATGCAACAACAAACCTTCCCGATCCGACGGCTTCTGCCGTGAAAAAGGGCTCGGGCCGTTGCGAAGCTGCCGGTACGCCCCTTTGCTTCCAATGGCGGGAAAAATGCTTACCGCCCGCAAGAATCGGCTTTCAGCCACTGCAGGTAGCGTTTGAACTCATCTTCAAAGTTATCGCTTAAGACCCCTTTTCCCAAGTGGTTTTCGATTTCCTTGACGTCCCAGAATTTCACGGCATCAATTTCCTCCGGGTTGAAGGCGATGTCACCGTCGTATTGGCAGGTATAGGTAAAAACCAGCTCTGACTCGAAGTCGTTGGCGTGGATGTACTGGTAGGCAAACTGCGGGGACTGCGGGCGAATGCCCAGCTCTTCGGCCATTTCCCGGTACATGGCGGCCTCGATGGATTCACCGCAGTCCACGTGCCCGCCGACGGACGTATCCCACCGCCCCGGCGCAACCTGCTTTTTGAGGGACCGCTTCTGCAGAAGCAGCCGGTTTTCCCTGTCGCAAACCAGCACATGCACTACGCGATGAAGCAGTCGGTTGTCTCCGTGGACGCTTTTTCTGGGCGCCGCACCCACAATGCAGCCGCAGGTGTCCACGACCTCGAGGATTTCCTTTTCGCATGACAGATAATCGCAGATATAACCGGCCGCTGCGTCCGCGCCGTTGATCGCTTTTTCTGCCGGACGCGGCAAATCCAGCAGCCTGGAAAGCCGCTTCAGCCAGGCGCCGCTGTAGAATTCCCCTTCCGTAAATTTTATGGCTGAAAGATTTTCGGCAACATACGATTCCAGCACCGGCGATTCCCTGAAATCCGGACGGGAAACAAATCCATACGGTACACCGGCATGATATACTTCCGCCAGCGTACTGTAGCCGATTTTTCCGACCACACCGTCGGCTGCGTGAACCAGGTCGGGATGATAAAATGCGCTGTTGTGCGGGAGGAAAATCACATTGCCCTGCCGTTTTCCCTCCTTCGGAACGGTAACGGATGCCACCGGCACGACGAAACAGATATCTTCGCCAACCGCTGCAAGGTGTCTGACAAACGGTACATTCCCGGAAATCCCGCCCATGGTGATCAACACCATTTTTTCCTCCCCGGCAATCCCAAGGCGCTTTCGGGTGCACCGGGGGTCGGTCTCCGGCATTCGCGAAATCGGGGGCGTGTGGGGAAGCGCCTTTTGTGTGTCGCCGCATACGGGGCTTGCCTGAACCCGACAAGCGGCCTGGCCGAAATACCCGCGAAGCATGTCGATGTGTTTTTGAAACCGCGAATCTTGCGGCACATAGGCGTCATATATCCAGTCCCACGTAAAATTCTCCACCAATGCGGAGGCAACCCCCGCGTACGTTGCAGCGGCAATCCCCAGCGGCGAAATATCGCTGATCACCAGATGGCATTTCGCCGCGCAGAGCTTGCTGGCAAGCCGGTCCAGGTGTTTCTGGTCGAAGGGCAAAAACGCGTCGAGGGCGGCTATGGTTTTCTCCAGGTCGACATGCAGCGGCGATGTCTGAACCAACCCGACGTCTGTCTGCTCCCAATGATACGCATACGGCGCTTTGACGGATTTTTGAAAAAACCACTCCGGCGTACCGGTGAAAATATCAAAGTGGACAAACGGCCAACGGCCGTAAATGGCGTTCATCACCGCCGAAGCCCTGGCGGCGTGGCCGAACCCATGGGACGTGACAAAATATGCGATCGACAATACCGGGTGCATCCACCTACCTCCACCGCCGGCAATCGCCATGGGCAATTCCGGCTTTACAAAACAACCGGCTCTTGATAAAAATAGCCGTCAAAAAATACCCAAGCTTTCCCCCCGCTTCCGGATCCTGTATATCTTACTCGCACCATAACGGAAAGCGTTTTGGTAAGGACGACGCCGTGGACGAAAAACTCAAAAAAGCCATATTTGATGCCGTGGCAAACGAACCGTATGCCCAACACCTGGAAATAAGGCTCGTTGACCTGGACGCCGGGTATTCCCGGGTGGAAATGACATACCGGCCCGAACAGATGGACAATATCTACCAGCGAACCCATGGGGGGGCCGTCTATTCATTGATTGACGAGGCGTTTGAAACCGCCTGTCAGACCCACGGGAGCGTTGCCGTGGCGCTGAACGTCAATGTCTCCTACATTGCCAGCCCCCAACCCGGCGCGCGCCTGGCGGCCGAGGCAAGAGAAATCACGCGCTCCAGGAAGATCGCCCATTACGATATTTCCGTCACTGACGACACCGGCCGGCTCATCGCCACCGCCAAAACCATTGCCTATCGCACGGGCAAACCGATCCCCTTTTATGACAATTCCTGATACCCCCTTTCTTTCCCCGGTTTTCCGAAAAATGCCAAACACAGTAGAACCCATCTCAATATTCGGATTTCGGTTCAAGTTCGCCACGGCGTCTTGTTTCAAACGGCAGAAACTCAATCCGTTTCATCGGCGACCTTCCAGGATTTCAACCGCCGCCAAAAGGTGGAATAATCGATTCCCAAGAGGCGGGCCGCCCGGCTCTGATTGCCCTGCGTATGTTCCAGGACCCGCTGCGTGTACCGCTTGATCAGATCGGCTTCGCTCGGCCAGTCCGAGGCCAGGTTTTCCATCTGATTGGCGCGGCTTTCCGCCACCCCGGAAGGCAGGTGCTCGGGCTGAATCCTGACGCCCCCGGAGAGCACCGCCGCATATTCGACACAGTTCTCCAGTTCCCGCACATTGCCGGGCCAGCCGTGGTTTTCCATCCGCTTCAGCGCACGGGGCGTAAATCCGGGATGGCGGGGCTGGCATTTTTCCAAAAAATAGCGGGCCAGCGGCATGATATCTTCCCGGCAGTCGCGCAGCGGGGGCAATCGAACCGGAATCACCGCCAGCCGGTAATACAGGTCTTCCCGGAATTTTCCCTGGATCATCATTTCCTCTAAATTGCGATTGGTTGCCGCCAGGATCCGCGCACGGACCGGCAGCTGCCGTAGGCCGCCAACCGGGCGGGCTTCCCGTTCCTGAATTACCCTGAGCAGTTTGACCTGCAGTTCCAGCGGCAAGTCCCCTACTTCATCCAGAAAAATCGTTCCGTCCCCGGCTTCTAAAAACAACCCGGTCTTATCGCGTTCCGCGCCGGTAAAGGCCCCCTTTACATGGCCGAAAAGTTCGGATTCCAGAAGCGTCGGCGGCAGGGCCGCGCAATTGACGGCGACAAACGGCTCCTTCTCCCTTCCAGAACGGCGATGGATGAACCGGGCAATCAATTCCTTTCCGGTGCCGCTTTCCCCGACCAGCAGTACGGTACTGGAAGCGGGGGCCGCCTTTTCACTCAAGGCCAGTACATTGGCCATGGCCTGGCTTCTGAATATGATCCCGGCCTCCGCATCAACCGATGCACATCTTCGATTCCGGCGGTCATTTTCTGCCCGCTGCTGCTCCATTTCATTCCAGACCTCCTGAAGCTGTGCCCGCAGCTTGGCGACTTCCTCCTCCATTTTCAAACCGGTCAGGTAGCGGCGACGTTTCCCACGGTCCAGGCGCCATTCCCCTATCGGCCGCCCTTCAAAACGGCAGACATCGTGCCCCTGCGCCCGGCAGGACAGTTCACGGACAAGAATCTCGCTGCCCAGCACCGCGCTGGCATAACCGCTGACAAAGCCGGCAAGAATGTGGCATACCGGCTCACTGCCCGGTTCGTTGTGCCGAAGCCATTGCGTCGATTCCAGGGAACTGCGCCATGTACCCTTCAGCTGCAGCTTCTTTTCAGCCCGGTTCATGCGGTGCCGATGGATATCCGAATGGGCCAGCCCGACAATGGAAACCAATCGCCCGGATGCCTTCAGCCATTCATCATCTGAATCCCAGTCATACAAACCGGCCATGGCTGTCGCGGACGACATGCCGGCCTCAAAGCCGTGACGGGCCAGCATTGCCACGGCCTTTTCAGGCCCCAGGAGCCTGAAAAGGTCGGTCTGAAGAAGGGAAAGCGAGCGGGCGCCAAGGATCATCGTTCGCGACGATGCAAACAGGGGGAAATCGCTCCCTTCCGCCAGGGAAATCACTTCGCTGGACCGGAGATCTTCGGCGCGCATCATTTACCTCCTCGGTTATTGGCTGGAATCCTGAATTATTGCATATTACAAACCTATATTGAAATATGCAATAGCTTTTACCGGAATATTCGCGCCCGGTTCCACCTGCCCGCACCTTTTTGATGCACTCTTTTTATGGTCCGGCAAAAGCCGGATCCAATTGCGCCGACTTTTGCCACACTGTGGCATCATAATTGCTAACAGTATTTGGTGCGCATATCCCCTCATGCGAGTCAAAACCACTGTTTTCCGGATACGGTAAAGGAGAAAATGAATGAAAGCCAATCTTGCCACAAGCGACAAAGTGATCATTACCGCGGCCATAACCGGCGGCATCCATGGGAAATGGGCCAATGAAGCCATCCCCATCACGGCGGAGGAGCAGGCCCGGGATGCCCTGGACTGCTACAACGCGGGCGCGGCCGTTTTGCATCTCCACGTCCGGGGGGCGGACGGCCAGAACACGCCCGATATCGGCACGTACAACCAATCGGTCCGGATGATCGGGGAGGCATGCCCGATCATCCGCCAGATCGGCAACGGCATCGGCGCCCGGGTCGACGAAGCGCTCAACATCATCCAGCCAACCCTTGAAGAACGCCTGGCCCTGCTGACCATCGAACCGAAACCCGAAATGCATACGATCAACGCCGGCACTTTCGAATTCCGCACGCCTTACGGGTCGGGGACCTTTAACAACCCGCTGTCGTTTAACGAGCAGTATGCCGGACAATGCAAAAACATGGGTTTTGCCGTCGAGATCGAGGTCTACGACCTGAGCCATATCGCCAACGCCCTCGAACTGGTGGAAAAAGGTGTACTCACCCCGCCCCTTCACTTCAGCATCGTATTAGGTATCATGGGAGGGGCGCCGGCCACGGCCGCCAATCTGATCTGCATGCTGGATGCCATTCCCGAGGGGTCAAGCTGGCAGGTCGTCACCATCGGAAAATACCATGTTCCGACCACGGTCATGGCAATGGCCATGGGGGGAAACGTTCGGACCGGCCTGGAAGACACCGTTTATTATCAAAAAGGGGAAAAGGCAAAGGGAAATGCGCAGCTGGTCGAACGGATGGTACGGATTGCCCGGGAGATCGGCCGCGAACCGGCCACGGTCGGAGAAGCCAGAACCATGCTCGGCATACCCGGATAAGGAGATCACGCCTTGCGCACAAACACATCCAACGGAAAACTCATTCCCAGTATCGGCTTTTGGGGCCTTTTGGCCATGTGCGTGGGATTGAACATCGGCGGGTCGCTTTTCGCCCTGACCTCCCTGGCGGCCGGATTGAGCGGGCCGTCCCTGCCGATCGCCATGATGATCTCCGCACTGCCGGCCCTGCTGGCCGTGCTCCCCTACAGCATCCTCACCTCTTCTTTGCCGACCACGAGCGCCACGTACCGCTACGCCCAGATGGTCCATCCCACCCTGGCGCTTGTGGTCATGCTCAGCTTGGGCATCACGATTCTGATCGGCGCACAGCCGCTGTTCGGCCTGGCCTTTGGCGCTTTCCTCAGACACATCGCGCCGGTGCATCCCATCACGGTCGGTGTCATTGTCCTGACGATTTTCTACATCATCAACCTGCTGGGCATCAACCTCACGGCCCGCATCCAGATCGCCATGTTTTGCATCCTCATGGCTGCGCTTGTCATCTATATTGTCATGGGGATCCCCCACGTTGCGGCCGCGAACTTCAATCCCATGTATCCCATGGGCGCAGGGGGCGTTTTCGCGGCCGCCGGCCTGCTGTACACCTTCTGCACCGGCGGATTCTTCGTCATCGATTTGGGCGGCGAAGTGATCATGGCCCGGCGCATCTTCCCCAAAGTCCTGCTTTTGGGGATGGTCCTGGTCATTGTCCTTTACCTGTTGATTTTAGTGATTTCCGTGGGCGTCGTCCCATGGGGCTGGTTGAAAGGCAAATCGTTGATTCATGTGGCCGAGCAGTTCATGCCCGGCCCGGTTCTCGTGTTTTTCGTTATCGGCGGCGCCCTGACGGCCTGTGCAACGACGATCAATGTTATTTTTTCCATCGCTTCCCGGGCGGTCATGGTACTGGCCAAGGAAGGGCTCCTCCCGGAGGTCCTGGGGCGGGTCCACCCCCGTTTCGGCACCCCCCATTGGGGGCTTACCGTGGGCTGGCTGATCTGCGTCGCGGCACTGGTTTTCATACCGTCTCTGATGTTTTTCGGCTCCATGCTCAACCTGGGGCTCATCCTGGCCATCACCGCCGTAGCCGCAGCCGGCCTTGTGCTGCCGTCGAGGTACCCCGCCATATTCACCAATTCCTCGATCAAGGTGCCGGGGTGGCTTCTCAAGGCCGCCTGCATCACCATAATAGCCATTAACGTATTGATCTTCTTTTTCTTCTGCGCCGCGATCGGAAAGGCCAGTTTCGTCTTTTTCGGCATTGTCCTCTTCTCTCTGGCCTATGCGTGGGTGCAGCGCAAAAAGATTCAATCCCTGCGAAAATCGCTGAAAACGGACCCGGAAAAATGGTTCAGGAACCTTCGCGGAGAAAACGGATAAAAAAGGAAATCAAGCCGTATGACCGACTTCAAAGACAAGGTAGTCTGGATCACCGGCGCCTCTTCAGGCATCGGCGAAGCCATGGCCTATGCGTGGGGGAAAGCGGATGCCCGGCTGATCCTTTCCTCAAATGAACCGGACGAGCTGGATCGCGTGGTACAAGAGTGCCGCAGGCGGAATTATCAAGCCGTACCCCTTTTTCTTGATCTGGCCGACACGGCCTCGATGGCGGAAAAGGCGGCAGAGGCGCAGGGCTTGTGGGGTTGTGTGGACATACTGGTAAACAACGGCGGCATCAGCCAGCGCTCCATGGCAAAGGACACGATCATTGAGGTGGACCGGAAGATTATGGAAATCGATTATTTCGGCCACATCGCGCTTACCAAGGCGGTCCTTCCTTACATGACCGGGCGCGGGTCCGGGCATATCGTGGTGACAACCAGCGTGGCCGGGTTGATGGCGCTTCCCCTTCGATCGGCTTACTGTGCCGCCAAGCATGCGCTGCACGGTTTTTTCGAAACCCTTCGGGCCGAGGTATACGACGACGGAATTCGCGTAACCCTTGCGGCGCCTTCCGCCGTCAGAACGGATATATCGATCAAGGCATTGACCGAAAACGGCGGCCGGTTCAACCGAATGGACAGCCAGATCGACAAGGGCATTACGCCGGCCCAATGCGCGGTGGCCATTGTCAGGGCGACCGCCCGGGGAAAAGCGTTGATCGTCCTGGGCAAGGGGCGGGGGAAATGGGGTGTTTATGTATACCGGTACTTCCCTGGATTGTATCGCATACTGGTGCGGCGCGCGGAGGTTTTGTAGCCGATGAGCGTGTTCATAACCGGGGCTTCCGGATTTGTCGGCCAGGCCATTGTCCATCGCCTGGGCCGAGACGGCCACGACCTTACCGCGCTCCTTCTTCCCGAAGAAGCCGTACCCGACTGGAGCGTGGTTCGATGCGTCCGCGGGGACATAACCCGCCCTGAAACCCTGGTCAATGCCATGGACGGCATGGATGCGGTGATTCATCTGGCCGGTGTAGTCGGGTACGGGGTGAGCTGGGCGCAATGCCGCCGCCTGAACGTGGAAGGCACGATAAACGTCGTCCGGGCCGCCGTCGCATCGGGTGTCCGGCGGTTCATCCACATGAGCTCGGTATCGGTGTACGGCCGGGTTTCCGGTAAACGGCTGGACGAAGAAGCGCCCATGAAAAAGATCAACGATCCTTACGGCGACACCAAAATCGAAGCGGAAGAAGTAATTCGCGCCTGTGAAGAAAGGGGCGAACTCGATGCAACCGTTATCCGGCCGACCATGATATACGGCCCCGGGGACCGGCTGTTTCTTCCGAAGCTCATCGAAAATATAGCCGCCGGCAGGGCAAGAATAATCGGCAGGGGGGACCATGCAGTGGATGCGATCCACGTGAACGACGCGGCCGATTTCGTTTCCCTGGTATTGAATCGCCGGGACGCCATCGGCCGGACCTACAACCTGAACCACCCGAACAACCCGGACTGGAACCAATTTATCGCTGCAATCGCGGCAGCCCTGGGCGTGTCGGCCCCTGACCGCCACATTCCGTATGGCCCGGCAATGGTGCTGGCGGCCTTGCTGGAGCTGGCATCCCGGTTTACGGGAAAACCGCCCCTTGTGTCCCGCTACGGGGTGCGCAATGTCGGCCGCCCCTACGATTACAGTACCCGACGAATGACCCGCGAGATGGGGTTTGATCCGAAAATCGGGCTGATAGACGGCATTCGGGAATGCGTGGCCGATCATCGCAAAGAAGCGCCTATACCGGCAGGAAAAGGAGCATTCAAATGAACGTTCATCCGAGCCCTTCTCTTCAGGCACAAGAAAAACGCCGAAGTCGCCTTGACCAATTAAAGGCGTTTCCTGAAAATCATCGGCTGAAAAAAATCCGGCAGGACATCCTTGATTCCGGCTATCACCTGTGCACCCAAAAAGCCTCGCTGATGACCGAGTACATGAAACGAAATGATCCGCAGCCCAAGTGGCTCGAACCCTTGCGCCGGGTTCACTACAGCCTGTATGGCAATTCAATAAAAAAGGCGGCAACGGGCATGCCGCAGCGCACCTGGCAGGTCGCCGCAAACAATCTTTTGAACCGCTTTTATCAGCGATGCCAGCCATTATCTCCTTCTGAAAACCAGCTTTGCTTTGCAAAAGCGTTCCGGTACACGCTCGACAACATGGAACTGAAAGTCTATGACCAGGAACTGATCGTGGGCAACCCTTCCTCTTATCGGGTGGGCGCGCCCATACATCCCGAGCTGGGGGGACTGCTGATGCTCCCCGAAATCGACCGGCTCGATACCCGGCCGAACAATCCCATACCGATCGATGCCGCCCAGCGCCGGGAACTGAAGGAGGAGATTTTTCCGTTCTGGTTCAACCGCTCTGTACTGGCGCTGGCACCGCTCTACACGAAAAACCCCGAACTGTTCAGCCAGACAACGGAAGGGTGTTATTTTATCCTTACGCAATTTGCCGGCATCTCCCACGTAACACCGGATTACCCAAGAGTGCTCCGCATTGGATTCAACGGCATCAAAGAAAAAATACGCCATCACCTGGACCGAATGCCGGACACCCGGGGAAATCGAGCGACAGAGGAGCGGCGCGCGTTTTACGAGGCTGCGCTGATCACGGCAGAAGCGGCCATCGAATACGGGAAGCGATGGTCCCGGCACCTGACAGAACAGGCAGCAGCCGAG
>JAWOAV010000032.1:0-12420 GCA_046498365.1 Desulfosalsimonadaceae bacterium | reverse complement strand
GCTGGCGGTCAATATCTCCGGTCTGCTGCTCCCGGCGGTCGATCCCTTCCCCTACACACTCTCCGCCGTCGTGCGGCCCGACCTCCGCCGGGGAGCGGTCGGGCCGCAGCGCTGATTGATCACATCGATAAAATCCCTGCACACACTTTCATCTTCAGCGGCTTCATGCATCAGTTCTTCCGTGTAGAAAGTGGGCAGGGGGGAGGAAATGCCGTAAAGTCCCAGAAAGTTGGCGGTGATTTCATATCCCGAATGTTCCTGGAGATCCATTTCCTGGATCCGGTCAATGTCAGCCGGCGGAAACGCCAGTGACAACGCCGGACGGATGCGGACCGGATGGGGCAGCTCTTTGTTCGCATCCGTCCGGCGTTGTCACTGGCCTTTCCGCCGGCTGACATTGACCGGATCCGGGAAATGGATCTCCAAAAACATTCGGGGTATGAAATCACCGCCAACTTTCTGGGACTATACGGCATTTCCTCCCCCCTGCCCACTTTCTACACGGAAGAACTGATGCATGAAGCCGCTGAAGATGAAAGTGTGTGCAGGGATTTTATCGATGTGATCAATCAGCGTATCTATGAGCTTTTCTACGACTGCTGCACCAAATATCGCCAGTCTTTTCAGGTCATAGAAGCCGGCAGCCGACAGCACCTGGAAAGGATTTTCTGTCTGATGGGAATCGGGGACGCCCCGCTCAGGGGTGCGATTGCGGACCCCCACCGACTGATTCGCTATATCGGATTGCTGATACAAAAACCCCGCTCCGCCATGGGGCTTGAAACCGTTTTGAACGATGCCATAGGCGGTGTTCCCGTAACCCTTGTCCCCTGCGTAAAAAGACGCGCAAAAATCCCCGGGGATCAGCGGCTTTTTTTGGGATCGCCGGATCATCGCTTAGGTGAAAGCACGATTATCGGCGAAGAGGTAGTGGACCGCATGGGCAAGTTTGTTATCCGGATCGGTCCGCTTTCCTCGGAAGCGTACCAGGGCTTTTACCCCGAGGCCGAAAATTACAAAATGGTTCGTTTTCTAACGGATTTTTATGTCCTGGAGCGTCTGGAATATGACATTGAAGTCGTTCTGGCTGAAGGAGAAGCGAAAACCGTCTGTCTTGGCGAACCGGATCATGCCCGGCTCGGGCTGAACTCATGGGTTTTTTCCAGTGATCGCATCGGGGAAATGCGCAAGATCTATTCATTCGCCGCATAGGAGGGGAACATATGATCACCGTTGATATCAAGGGGTTGCTGGGCCGTTTAAACGCATACTGCACGCGGAGCCTGGAAGCCGCTGCGGGGCTTTGCGTATCCCGCACCCATTACGAAGTGACCGTCGAACATATGCTGGCCAGGCTGATCGATGACAACCAGTCATCGGATATCCCCCTGATCCTGCGGCAGTTTGAAATTGACCCGTCGCGATTTAAAAAGGCCGTGGACCAGACCCTTGAGTCCCTGAAAACCGGAAATGCCGCCAAGCCTGTATTCTCGCCTGTTCTGCTGGACTGGATCCAGGAGGGGTGGCTGGTCGCTTCCATTAACCTGGAAGAGCAGCGGATTCGTTCCGGCGCACTGGTGCTGGCGTTGCTTCATCGGCCCGCCCAGTTTTCAACCGGCGCCAGTGCGGAAATGCTGGGCACGATCAGCCGGGATAACCTGATGGCCGCATTCTGGGATATCACGAAAAATTCCGTGGAAACAGCCAGGAAAGGGGAAGCGCGCGTTGACCAGCCGGAAGGCGCGCCGGGGGCGAGCGATGCGTTGTCCCGTTTCTGCATCGATTTTACGGCCAAAGCGGCTGCCGGGGAGATTGATCCGGTTTTCGGCAGGGACCGGGAAATCCGCCAGATGGTGGATATTCTTGCCCGGCGGCGCAAGAACAATCCCATCGTGGTTGGGGAGGCGGGTGTGGGAAAAACCGCTGTGGTGGAAGGTCTCGCCCTTCGCGTGGTGGAAGGGGACGTCCCCGAATTGCTTCGGGATGTGTCCATTGTGGGGCTTGACATGGGGCTTCTCCAGGCAGGGGCCGGTATGAAAGGGGAATTTGAAAACCGATTGAAAGGGGTGATCGATGAAGTAAAGGCATCGGAGAAACCGATCATCCTGTTTATTGACGAGGCCCATACCCTCATCGGCTCGGGCGGGGCCGCCGGCACCAGTGACGCGGCCAATCTTCTGAAGCCTGCGCTCGCGAGGGGGGAATTGCGCACGGTTGCCGCCACCACCTGGTCGGAATACAAGAAATATTTTGAAAAAGATGCGGCCCTGGCCAGGCGATTTCAACTGGTCAAGCTCGATGAACCCTCCGAGGAAATCGCGGTGCTTATCCTGCGCGGCCTGAAGGAAAAATACGAACAGGCCCACGGCGTGGTGGTCAGGGATGATGCTGTCCGGGCCGCTGCTGAGCTTTCCAACCGCTACATTACCGGTCGGCAGCTTCCGGACAAGGCCGTTGACCTGCTCGATACCAGCGCGGCCCGCGTAAAGGTGCTCCTTTCCGCAAAGCCCGGCATTATCGAGGACAGGGAACGCAGCATCCAGAACCTTACAAGGGAGCTCGACGCAATCGAACGGGACCGGCACCACGGCCTGCCGGTGGACAACGACCGTTTTGAATCCATTGCAGGGGCATTGGAGGCGCATCAAAGCGAATTGGCCCGGTTGCAAGCAAAATGGCAGGGGGAACGGGAGGCGGCCCACCATATTATTGATCTGCGCCAAGCCTTGCATGCCGCCACGGAGGAGGCCGAAAAAAGCGATATCGCCGGGCGGATAGAACAGGGCGCGCGGACGCTTGAAGACCTTCGCCAGGGGGATCCCCTGGTCCCCATAGAGGTCGATCCGGATGTGGTCTGCCAGGTGGTGTCGGACTGGACAGGGATCCCCCTGGGCAGGGTTATGCGCGATGACGCCAGAAATCTCCTTGCCCTTGAAGACTCTTTGAAGAAAAGAATCAAGGGGCAGGATGAGGCGCTGCAAATGATCGCCGAAACGGTCAAATCCGCAAAAGCCGGCATCAAGGACCCGGCACAACCGTTGGGCGTGTTTCTGCTGGCCGGCCCCAGCGGGGTGGGGAAAACCGAAACCGGCCTGGCCGTTGCCGAACTCCTGTTCGGCGGCGAGAACTTCATGGTCACCATCAACATGAGCGAGTTCCAGGAGAAGCATACGGTCAGCCGCCTGATCGGGTCCCCCCCCGGATATGTCGGTTACGGGGAAGGCGGTGTTTTGACGGAAGCCGTTCGCCAGCGGCCGTATTCCGTCGTCCTTATCGACGAGGTGGAAAAGGGGCATCTTGAGGTCATGAGCCTTTTTTACCAGGTGTTCGACAAGGGGCGCTTGTCCGATGGCGAAGGGCGGAGCATTGATTTTCGAAACACGGTCATTTTTTTGACCAGCAACCTGGCAACCGATATCATCACGGAGATGTGCACCGGCGAGGAGATGCCCCCCCTTGAAACCGTGACCGAGGCGATCCGGCCGGTTCTGAGCAATCATTTCAAACCGGCCCTGCTGGCCCGGATGAATCTCATTCCGTACAAAACCCTGCCGGCGGATATTCTCAAGGATATTGTCGTCCTGAAAATGGACAAGCTGGTCAAGCGGCTGGCGGATACCCACAAGATGAAATTGACCTATTCGGACGATGCCGTCGCCCAGATCGTCAACCGGTGCACCGAGGTGGAAACGGGCGCCCGCAATATCGATTATATCATGGCCGGGACAATCCTGCCGCGCATGTCCCATGAAATTCTGACGCGAATGGGGGATGCCCAGATGCCCTCCCAGGTGCATCTGGGCATCGCAGCAGACGGATCGTTTGATATCAGCTTTAACGGGAGCCAATAATGAGAGTTGGATACCAGGCGCAAAAGGAGTATACGTTCGTATCCCGGGCGTACCCGGCAGATACGTTTACGGTTGCCCGGTTTACAGGAATCGAGGGGCTGTCCCGGTTGTACGAGTTCGATATTACGCTGATATCAGAAGACCCTGAAATTGATTCCCGGCGACTTCTCCAGAACCCCGCGGCATTTACCATTTCCGAGGCAGACGCCGAAATGCCGTTTTACGGGATGCTCTCCCGTTTCGAACAGCTCCAGGAAGTCGATGAAACCGTATTTTACCGGGCCGTATTGGTTCCCCGGCTCTGGCAGGCGTCCCTTTACCACGAAAATCAGTTGTTCCTGGATAAACGCGTGCCGGATATCATTGAAGAAATATTGCACCAGGCGGGCCTGACCGGCAATGACTATGATCTCCGGCTGACGGGCAGCTACGAGCCATGGGAGTATATCTGCCAGTTCAGGGAAACGGATCTGCATTTTATCTCCCGGTGGATGGAGAGGGAAGGCATTTATTACTATTTCGAGCAAACCGATGACGGCGACAACCTCATCATTACCCACAGCTCCACCTCGCACCAGGATGTTTCCGGCCGCACCGCCGTCCCTTATCTCCCCCCGTCGGGGCAGGCGCCGGTAGAGGAGGATTGCGTGCATGCGTTTACCTGCCGGCACCATGTGCTGCCGATGCGGGTACTGCTGAAAGACTATAATTACCGGCGGCCGACATTGGACCTGAGAGGAGAGGCAGACGTTGATGCGCAGGGGGGGCGGGGAACGGTCTATATTTACGGCGAGCATTTCAAGACCCCGGAGCAGGGGAACGCCCTGGCCAGGATCCGGGCCGAGGCCTTCCGGTGCCGGGAGCGCCTTTTTTACGGGGAGAGCACGGCGGCCAATCTCAGCCCCGGGTTTATCTTCGAGCTGACGGACCATTACCGGGATTCTTGCAATCAGCGGTACCTGGTCACCGAAGTGAAGCATGAGGGGCGGTCCGCCCGGTTTCTTACCGGGGAAGAAGGTGGATCCGGCGAAGGCAGGGGTCGAATGGGCTATACCAACCAGTTTGTTCTGATCCCCGCGGATGTCCAGTTCCGGCCGGAATGCAACACCGCCATGCCGAGATTTTACGGCAGTATCAATGCGACCGTCGATGCGACCGGCGACGGTCAGTACGCGGAAGTCGACGAAGAAGGTCGCTACAAGGTGATCCTCCCCTTTGACCAGAGCGGCAACAGCGGCGGCAAAGCCTCCCGCTGGGTTCGCATGGCACAGCCCCATACAGGTCCCGGATACGGCATGCACCTTCCGTTGCACAAGGGGGCCGAGGTCCTGCTTACATTTATCGATGGGAATCCTGACCGGCCGATCATTTCCTCCGCAGTGCCCAACCCGGACACGGCCAGCCCCGTGACCTCCCAGAACCAGACGCAGCATATCATCAGTACCCGGTATGGCCATGTCTTTACCCTTGACGACGACTCCAGCCAGACCTCCATCCGTATCAATACGAACAACAACTGCCGGATTATCATGGAGGATCAGCGGAACTCCATCACCCTGTGTACGCCTGCAGGATACTGCATCAAGCTTTGCGATACGGAGCAGATGATCCATGCATACACGCCAAACGGCCGCTTTCTTGTCCTCGATGATGCGGTTCAGGAAGTGCGACTGAATTCGACCAGCGGCCATTATCTCAGCCTCCATGATCCTTCGGGCGCCGTACAGCTCGAATCCGCCGGGGGGAGGAAGGTGGCGCTCAATGACAATGGTTCCCTGATTCAAATCACCGACGGAACCAACAACCTGCACATGAGCCCCGGAGCCCTTCATGCATGGCGGGGTTCAAGCCACGTGAGCCTGGAAGACGGTTCCGCCCATATGTATCACGGGGGTTACCATGTGCTGGCAGATGCGGGGCAAGTCAAGTTGTATTCGGGCGGAGCCGGCGTTCGGGTGACAAGCAGCGAGGTGAGCATCACCGCAGGCGGAAGCAACATTAAAGTGTCCGGGGGAAGCATTGATGTAACAAGCGGCGCCGTTAATCTGAATTCATAATCCATGCATGTATCAATAGAAATGATGATCAAGAGGACCTCGTAGGGGCACCCCTTGCGGATGCCCAAATTCCGCGCACCCGCAAGGGGTGCCCCTACGGGCCCATAGTTTGTGGGAATATTTACCGTTTAAAATGGAGCACCATATGATTAAATCCCTTTATGACAGAACCGTCCGGGTCGAAAAAGACGGCGATGAGATGGACAAAGACCCGGGAAGCGAACCCAATGGCTCAGGAGGCGTCGATGAACAACCACTGGTGTCAGCCATTGCCGCCGAATACGGTAAAATCCGGGCACCAGCGACCCTGATCGGCATGTGCATGGACAATCATCACCCCTTACTTTCGGGCCGATGTCTCATCCGGTGGACCGACGCATCAAAAAAGCTGCAGGAGAAGTGGCTGCCGTGCATCCGGGACGTCAAGCCGCAGCGCCACGACCGCGTTCTCCTCCAGCAGCCGGGAAACTGGTTCGAACCTTTGGTCTGCGGTATCCTGGACGGGCTTGCCGGGCCGGAGGATCACACGCCCAAACCCGGGCCGGTGATCCGGCTGGAAAAAAACAAGGCCATCCACGTGGTTGATTCCGGGGACAATCCTGTCCTGCAGATCGAACAGGGGGAGCATGGGCCTGTTCTCCGGCTGTTAAACGACGATTTGAATATCGAAGTCAAGGGGCGTTTGCGCCTTACAGCCAAAGACATTGAACTGGCAGCCAGACGGGGCGAGATCCGCATGAAGGCCAAAGACGACGTCCATGTCCAGGGCGAGATGATTCATTTGAATTAAGGAAGCGGTATGGAACTGGTGAATTCCACCTTTTTGACCGCCAGCCTGGGGGTCGGGGAGATGCCCGAATCTGATCGGCGGATGGGGGTGCTGGCGGCCAAGGCGACATTCCGGATTGGGAATGACGGTCAATGTGATCCGGATATGGATGATCCATACCCCATGTTCCAGAACGATGAGGAAACCCCCCTTGGGCTTCTCCCCCGGGACGACCTGCCCAAGGGGAAAAACACGGATGTGATTGCCCTCGGGTGCGCCTATCCGCCGGGCGGCCGGCCTGCGACCCGGGCAACGGTTTCTGTCCAGGTCGGTACGGTGAAGCGGTCTCTGGCCGTAATTGGAAACCGTTTCTGGCAAAATGGGAAAATGAGCGATCCGGAACCCTTTGAAAAAATGCCCATTACCTATGCCAATGCTTTTGGTGGCAAAGCCGAGGTTGAAATCGACCAGGGGTCGTTTATTACCCTGGCGGACCCCGGCAACCCGGACGGGAAAGGGTTTCATGTTGACGCCATGATCCCTTCCATCGACAGTCAGTTCAAAACGCCTGAAGGGTACCCGAGATTCAGTGAAATACGCCCTCTTCCCAATATCGAAGACCCGGACCACCTCATTTCCTCCCCGGACGATGCCCCGGCACCGGCGTATTGGGCCACGGTGCCCATGTCTACTGCCATCCATGCTTTCCGGGCCATGGGCTTGAACGAACGGGACCTAAAAGACCCGGACATAATGACGAATAAACCGGATATTGCCCCGACATCAAAATTGTGGCACCGGGCCCATCCCAGCCTGGATCTGGATCTGCAGCTTACCCCGGGAATGGATGTGGTCCTGGAAGGCCTTACCCCGGAAGGCCTCCTTCAGTTTACAGTTCCTGGATGGGAAATCGGGGCGGACCTGCTTTTGAATGAAAAATGGGTCGAGGTCAAACTCCGTGCGGACACCCTGGTCCTTCTTCCTGAAGAAAAGCGTTTTTATATCGTCTACCGGTTCAATTTTACATATGAATACGTACCCGGCACGGAGCGCACCGTTCGATTGATCTGCCGGGAATGGAATTAATACTGAGCCATGGGATAGAAGAGTTATGCCCAGTGCAGCCACTTGTCCCGTCAATGTAATATGGGATTTCACCCTGCCCATTACGGTGGGTACGCATATGCTCCTGGCTCCTCCGGCGGTACCTGCTCCGGTGGTTACGGTTGGAGTGGAAATGATCGCAACCATGATGTGGACCGCCGGGTTTGCATTGGGGAAAAATAAATTTACGAATTCCGTTTTTCATAAAGGCGTCTTTGTCATGCAGGAAGGGCATGACATCGGCCCGCTCATCCCCGATGTAACCATCCCCCCTTCCAATATCTGGTATGCGGTAATGTGGCCTTTTTCTAAAAGGCAGGTGATGTTCAACGCTTCAACGGTTAAGATGAACGGTAAATCCACTGGTTGCACGACCATTTGGCCGCCTTTTGTCATGCTTTGCTGCTGCGAGCCCATCAGTATTCCCTTTGGATATTCGGTGATTTGCCCCTTGAATACCGTCCGGGTCGGCTTGACTGCGGGAGATATTTGGGCGGGGGTGGGTTCCATTGCCGTTTCCATGGCGCTGGATCTCATTTTTAACAAGCTCAAAACAAAAAGCTGGAATCCGTACAGCGGCATTTCAACGAATGTGAATCAGCAGATCAGCAGTATTGCCGGCAGGGAAGGTATGAGGACCATTGCCCGGGAGGTGTTTGGGTCCAGTGGGAGGGATTTTTTAGAGAGCCAGGGCAAGAATCTTCTCAAAAACACTCTCAGCGGGCTTGCCGGCGCCGGGATAACAGCGTTGACCGGCACCGGCAATCCCCAGGTAAAGATCGGTTTAGGCAATGCATGGGTCGGAGGAGAGGCGGCCTATGATGTCATGGGTGAAGGACCGCATGGTGCCGAAGCACATGCATTCGGTTACCAGGAAGGTGCCGGTTCGGGAGATTCACAGACCCCCTGGAGCAATTTTACTGCCCTTTGATCCTTGTTGCCCCGATTGTTTTAAAAACCCTTTTCGGTGTCATTCGGACAAAAATATATGACGGCAACCAAAGCGACCATTCCAAAAGAAGACTTCGATATCTTCATGGGCATCAACCCGGCGCAGCCCGTTGATCAGTTGGCGTTTGGGCTGATCAAGATGACGTTTGCCTATGACGCGTCAGGAAACGTCAGGTTGGAGAAGCCGCTGCCGCTGTACAATAATTTTTTCGACCCGGACGAGATTCCCCGCTTGAAAGCGGGATGTGAGTTCTGGCCGTTCAAGGAGGGGACAGACATCGCCCTTCAGGGAAAGGCGGTCCCAAGAGACGGGGTGCCGGTCAGGTCCATGAATGTTAAACTCCAGGTGGGGGAATACAGTAAAAAAGTGGCGGTTTTTGGAGAACGGCGGGTCCGGTGTCGCCGCGCAGGAGAAATCTTCTTTACACCTCCCGAGCTCTTTGAACAGGTGAATCTGTCCTATGAAAATGCTTACGGGGGGATTGACTGGCGGGTTCCGGTGGAAGAACCCCTGACCTGGACCGTTAAGTTTCAGCTCCAGGCGGACCATCCCGGGCTGTATCCCCGGAACCATTTCGGGAAAGGGTATGTGGTGCTGCCCGATCCGGAGGACATCGACGGTATTGCGCTCCCCTGCCTGGAAGACCCGTCTGATCTGCTTACCGAAGACAGGCTTGTGGCCGGGGATCCAAGGCTCTGGCACAAGCAGCCGCTGCCCTGGTGCCTGGACTGGATGCCGGTTTTCTTCTATCCCCGGTACGCTTTTTTCGGTGGTGTTGACGGCTGGTATCCGGCACCCGAAGATTCCGTTGCAGAGGTCCGGATGGGGGTACTGCCCAGGAATTATCGGACAATTTTTCAAGAATCCTTTCTTGATTCCCTGGATTTTGATATACGGTTTTTCAGTGAAGCCTCTTACGGGCTTTCCGTGCCTTTCCTGGAGGGGAACGAACCGGTTTTGCTGCAGGGGGTCCACCCTCAAGGCAGTGTGCTGTTCAACCTCCCGGGAAAACCCCTTGTTGAATTGTATATCGATAGAGAAAAAGCAACTTCCGCGCCTAAGCTCCATTCCCTGCTTTTTCTTCCACAGGAATGGAAATTCTCGATGGTATGGGCTATCCTGTCGCCACTGCCGCGCCCTTTTGTTCCAGGGATTCACAAAACAATCCCCTTGCGCTGCCGTGTAAACAATGGCCCCTTGTATGAATATGAGGCTCCGCAGCCGGTGGAGGAGTCCGTAAAAGCGTTTTTACAGCAGAATAAAGGAAATTCGCAGCAATGACAGTAGTGCCCGATTTTGAAATAACCATTGTCCACATTGAAGGCCCCCTGAAAGGAGAAATTCAGGAATTTCGCAGCCCTGAGATTTTTATCGGCCGGAACCTGGACTGCCAGGTTCGTTTCCCCGCGGATTGCGTCACCATATCCCGGGATCACGCCAGAATTGTCCGTGACGGAAACCGGTTTAAGGTAATCAATAAAAGCGCCAATTATACCTATCTCAATGGAAAACCGGTAAAGGAGGACGAAGAAGCCTACTTGAAAAGCGGGGACTGGCTCATGTTCGCGGAAGGTGGGCCGAAGGTCAGTTTCCTGGCGAAAGTGGCAGATACGGTCAAGCCGGAGGCCTTTCCGGCAGAAGCCTCGCGGGCGCCGGAAGAAAAAGCCCGTGAAAGCAATCGACGGGAAAACAGCGCTGCGTACCGGCCGAATGCGCAAAGACCCCCGGAGCCTGTTCATTCAGAAAATTCGCAGCCTTCGAAGCCCTCTTCTGCGCCGTCATCGATGCAGAATGTGCCGCTGATTATCCGATACGGCCCCACACTGCAGCGGTTCAAAAGCCTGCCGGTGACGATCGGGAAAAGCGCGGAGTGCGACTTTACAATTGATCATGCGGCCCTTTCCGGCCGGCATGCCGAAATTTTTTTCAAAGAAGGGCGATACTGGGTAAAGGACCTCACCGGGGCGCAAACGGTTTTTCTCGACGGCCGGACAATTGATCCGGAAGCCCCCTTACAACCGGAAAACAAGCTGGACCTGACTCACCAAGGCCCCTCGTTCCGGTTTCTGGGCGATGGGCGCCTGGATGAACTCGGGGAATAAAGGCAGGAGGAAGTGATGCGAACACCAAGCATTCCGTTTACGATACGGGTACTGGCGCCTTTTGCCGTGAACCTGCAGGTGCCCTGGCAGCAGCCGCCTGTGGCGGTTGATCTGTCCAGTCTGGACCAGGCGGTTAAATCAATCTGCGGTTCCGCTTATTTTCCCCTGCCGCTCGCTTTGTGCCCTGCCGGCGGTTTGGAAATCACGGTTTCCCGGATGAAGGATTTCCACCCGGACGGGATGATCCAGAACAATCCTTTTTTGCGTCATCTTCTCGAAGCCGGCCGCCTGTTATCTGATCACAGACTGTCGGTTGCAGAAAAAAAGCAGGGTCTTGAACAATTCCCGGATCTTCCTGCGCTCGATGCGGGCGCTGAAGCAAAGGAAGCCATTTCCAGGGACGCAGGGGCGCTGGACAATATTTTGAACATGGTGGCCATGCCGGGGGAGGCGCAGGCTTCCGGTCAAGCGACAAAACCCACATCCGGCGGAACCGCGGTTGATGGCATCATACAGGCCGTGCTTGCCCATGTCTATTCCGATAACGCTTTCCGGGAGGCCGAAGCCGCCTGGCGCGGATTGCAGCTCCTGCTCCGGCAAGGGGCCGGTGCGGCCGCGGATTTCCGGGTGGAGATCATTCCGGCAACCCTTGAAACCATAGAGGAAACCATCGGCAGGCTTACGGTAAGCCAGATTAATGACCTGCCGTCCCTTGTCATCGTGGACCTGCCCTTTGACAATACGCCTCACAGCATCCATTTGCTTGAAAAAGTGGCCGCGTTTGCAGAAATGCTCATGGCGCCGGCATTGGCGTGCGCCTCGCCGCGGCTGATGGATCTGGATTCATGGACCGACCTGAACCGTTTGCCGTTTCTGCCCAATTACCTTCAATCTCCGCATTTCGCCAAGTTCAACCGCCTCAAGGCCCAACCGGAGGCCGACTGGGTTGCGCTGGCATGCAACCGGGTGCTGGCAAGATACCCCTACGGCAAGGAAAGCCGGCCACGGACGGTTTCGTTTGAAGAGCCAGAAGCGCTCTGGCTGCGACCGGTATGGGCAGTATCCGCCTTGATTGTAAAAAGTTATGCGGAAACCGGTTGGCCGACCCGGTTTACAGAGTGGCAGGCCTTTCAGCTCAGGGACCTGGCGGTTCATTTTATCGGTTCGGACACCGCCGTTCCCGTCGAAGCCCTGATGTCCGAGGACCGTATGGATCAATTGCGGCGCATCGGTCTGATCCCCCTTGCCGCAATGGCCAACCGGGACGTTGTATTCGTCCCCATGGAGACGACGCTTGGGGGCGCTTCTCTCGCATATCAACTGTTTGCATCCCGGGTAACGCAGTTGTTATTGTGGTGCAGGGACAACCTCTCCCCGGATTTTTCCGGGCCGGGGCTGGAAGAGGCGTTGAAGCGGACATTTTTCCTTTTTTGGGAAAAAAGCGGGCATCCACGGCCCGAATCCATTGAAATCACGGCAGGCGGCCCGGACACAGAAAACCGGATCCCCCTGCACCTTGACCTGCAGCCTTCCCGCCGCATCCTTCCCTCCGGCGAAGGGCTTGCCCTGGAATTCAACTGGTAAG
>JAWOAV010000172.1:0-44778 GCA_046498365.1 Desulfosalsimonadaceae bacterium | reverse complement strand
CAGGCCGCCCGGCAGAGTTATAGCCTGGAGTTGATCCGGGCTCACTATTCCCTTTATCTCCAGCTCTTGGATCCTTTTTCAGGGAAGGGAAAAAGAATTTTTGATATAGAATGTGGACCCGTATTTTTCTTGATGCCAATTGAAGAGGGTAACTGGCAGAGTGAAGGTGTCGAAGTTTCGGAAGCTGCGGTTAAATACGCTGAAGAAGTGGTCAAAGTCAAGGTCCATCATGGTAAGCTGGAGGACATAAATTTTTCTCCTGAATCTTTTGATGCGGTGGTGCTTCTCGATACTCTCGAGCATTTATCTCATCCGCTCCAGACTGTAAGGCGTTGTCATGACCTTCTGAAAGAGAACGGAGTGCTCATTTTAAACACTCCTGATTATAACAGCCTGAGCCGGGGAGCCAATTGGCATGAACAAGAAGGAAAGCGGGAAGGCGTGGTCTGCTATTGAACAGCAGTATTCTGATGGCCAGGGAAACGAACTCAATCTCAGAATTCTAAGCGGCCCCACGGCTCAAGGAACTCAAACTCGGGGAGGGCACGATTACATTCAATGCTTCGGATTATGATCCCTGGCATGAGGTGGAGGTGGTAAGAATGCTCGGCGCAACCTACATGGAGGGCGACATTGCCATTCTTAACGGTAAAGTCGTGGCGGAAACCGGATTTATGGACCTTCTTCCCTTTGCTTTTCTCAAGTGGGACATGAAATGATGCACTTGCCATTATATAGGATCTGGTTGGTTTTCATGCTGTGTTTTAAGCCGTTTATGGTCATCAGCCCCGAAAGGCGGTCTTTTTCCTTTACCAGAGGCCGATTCGAACTCTTGAAACCGGATATTACAAATTTGCGGTTCACTATGAGGCTCCGACCCGGTTTGACCTATGCCTGTCACGCCGGCACAATGGTTCATTCTCTGATGGAGTGGACTCATCATGAGATCGGGCAAGTAGAACTTGATCAAATGGATGTAGCTTGGAAAGCCGCCATGAGCTTGAGCTTTTACCTGCCCAAGACTGATGAGGTTTTGGTCTATGCACCCCAAACCGTCAGTTCGATTCCATAATGCAGGAGACTTGTCCTCGGATTATTATAGCCGAAATGAGTGCTGGTGGCTAAAAAGCCCTTAAATGCTGTAAATCTGGGAGACCCTGAAAAATGTGCGCCCAAAATCTGTCACTTCTCATGGAAGGATCTGCCATGTCAGAAACAACATCCTTCGACTATGATTTTATTGTCATCGGTTCCGGTTTTGGCGGCAGTGTGTCCGCACTGCGGCTTTCCGAAAAAGGCTACAAGGTCGGAGTTCTGGAAAAAGGTAAGCGCTGGAGAACCGAGGATTTTCCGAAAACGAACTGGAACATCCGGAAAAATCTCTGGCTGCCCGCCATCGGCTGTTACGGCTACCAGATGCTGACCCAATTGAAACACGTGCTGATCTTCCATGGCGGTGGAGTTGGCGGCGGCAGCCTGGTTTATGCAAACCAGTTGCTTGTACCGCCCGACGAGGTGTTCGAACGACCGGAATGGGGGCCGGGAGATTGGAAATCGAAACTCGCCCCCTGTTACGAACGGGCGAAAACCATGTTGGGCGCAACCCCGAGCCCGCATGTTGGAATCGCGGACAAATGCTTGCAGGAGGTTGGGATTGAACTGACCGGCAAAGACACCTTCCATAAGAACGATGTCGGAGTCTTTTTCGGCGAGCCGGATGAAAAAGTGCCGGACCCCTACTTCGGCGGCAGGGGGCCGGAACGTACGGGATGCACCTTCTGCGGAGCTTGCATGATCGGGTGCCCTGTAGGGGCGAAAAACACTCTGGACAAGAATTATCTCCACCTTGCCGAGGGGCTCGGGGCCGAAATCATCCCCGAGACGATGGTCACCGGAGTCAGGCCGGTCGCCGGCGGCTATGAGGTGCTGACGAAACGATCGACCGGGCTGCTTCATCCGAAAAAGACTTACCGGGCCCAAGGGGTCGTTTTCAGCGCAAGCGTGCTCGGTACTGTTAAGTTGCTCAATCGGTGCAAGCAAGAGGATCTGCTCCCCAACATCTCCGATCAGCTTGGCAATTACGTTCGCACCAACTCCGAGGCGCTCCTCGGCGTCAAATCAAGAGATCGGAACGTCAACTGGAATGACCAGATCGCCATCACCTCCGGGATATATGCAGATGAAACCACTCATATCGAAATGGTGCGGTATAATAGGGGATCGGACGTGCTGCTGAACCTGCTGACGCTCATGACCGGCGGCGGGGGAAAGATTCCCAGGGGGATTAGGTTCCTGGGCAATATCATCCGCCACCCACTCCGTTTTTTGTTTCTCCTCTGGCCGCTCGGCAAGGCGGAACAAACAACAATCGTGCTGGTAATGCAGACCGACGAAAATTACTTGAAACTCGATTACAAGCCCCGCTGGTGGCGTTTTGGAGGGCGCAGTCAGAACTCCAGGGTGCCGGCCGGGTTGCACCGTGCGCCAGCCTATATCCCGATTGCCAACGAAGTGACCGAACGGCTTGCCAGGAAGATGAACGGCATCCCCCTGAGTCTCATCCCGGAGGCGGCTTTTAACGTCTCGACAACCGCACATATCCTCGGCGGATGCTGCATGGGCGAATCGTCGGAAAAAGGGGTAGTTGATTTCAAAGGGGAAGTCTTCGGCTACCCGAATCTGTTCGTGGCCGACGGTTCTGTAGTCCCGGCAAACCTGGGCGTAAACCCGAGTCTGACAATCACCGCCCTTTCGGAATACATCATAGACCAGATTCCGGAAAAGAAAAATGCAATCGTGTAACATAAAGGTAGAGGCGCTGGTCGGTTCGAACTGATGAACTGACTTGACATGCGCATGGATAAAACTCTGAAAATCGGTCGCGGTCGTAAAATCAGTCCCCATGATCTCAGTCGCTATGCAGCTATTTATGCAAGCAGGGCCGGTGCTTCCATTGAGATCGTCTGTTTTAATTTGTAAGCCCGCTGCAAAGCAGCGGGCTTTAAGGCTGTATGGATAATCATTGCCGTATCCTCTTATTCCCTTTGCGCTCAGGATGTCGGCTTCGTGTATGTTGTTTGTTAGAAGTCAGCAATCATCGCATACCCCTTGTTCTGATATCCAACAAGAGATATCCAACCGTTTTCCACTTTTTTGAATTCAGAAAGTATCGTATCTGAATCCACATTGTGAGCCCCGGCCGCAGTCATACAGATTTCGAATTTAATGCCATCGCTGTCCATGCTGGCAATCTTTTCAGCAAGCCGGTGTAGCGTTTTTTGTTCCTGCTGATCAAAATCCGATCTGTCAGTTGAAATCAACTTCACCGACGGGCCGATAAACACCAGTATGATATCCGGCCGGCTGCCGTTTATTTCCATATTCGGATCATCTTTCATATTGTGAATCAAGCCCAGATGAGACAGGGCAGCTGACGGGTCGCTGATTCTGAAGTCGAATACGGTATCTGCTGATTCAACTTCCTGCATGGCCTTGTACTCACCAGACATGGCATTTGTCATTCCAAAAAGGAATATGATAGCGGCAACAAATACACATCTTGTTATTAAAGATTTTGTTTTCATATCAATCCCTCCTTTTCCCAGAAAATATATACGAAGAATAAAAAAATTCAGGACAGATTCTATGGGGTGAATTGTTTACTTGTGGATTCTTGCGGGTGTATTTTTGACATCTCACAGCTCTCCCCTTTATTTTTTTATAAGCAAGCAAATTACGGGCGGATGCATCTTTTCCTGCTTTTACCCTGATATCACATGTCAAGCCGTAGAAAAGGTGTTTTTGTGAGAATATTTTGCAATGCAGCCAAAGTTTTCGTTCTGGTGGTATTTGTCTTTGCCGGCCACTTGTCGGCAGGCGATTCTTATGATTTCGGAGAACATGTTGTTGACGCCCAAGAAGAGGACAAGGAGACGATTGAAAACCTTTTCGAACCATTTTTTACCAGAAAGGGCGTTGGGGAAGGCGCCGGACTCGGCTTGGCCACGCTCTATGGGATCGTGAAGCAGAACAACGGTTTTATTCAACGTCTACAACGAAAGCGAACCTGGGATGGGAACAACTTTTAAAATATACCTCCCCTGGCTCGAAGCGGAAGAGTCCTCGTTAAAGCCCGAAACAGAATTCAAGGGGCAGGTCAACCTCTTTGACATGGGCCGTAAAAATCCATCATCGGATCTACAAAACGTACATCCGCTATGAACAAAAAGACAATATGATTCGATTTTTTCTGGTCTCTCAACAATAAACTCGCCCAAGCCAACTGATTTCCTGCCTCTTCGCGTCGCCTCGCCGGTAATAATAATTTTACACGCCATTTGAATCTTGTTATACTTACAGAAGGATAGCAAGTCGTCTGACCGCGGCTTTTTTTCGAGTTCATCAAGATGATTGACCAATTGAGTGAATAAAAAACCCCCGCCCGAAAGTCAAAATTCATTTGCCTGGCTCATGAGGCCGGTTGCCATTTTCCTGTTTATTATCCTGGCGGGGGTGGCTGCGTTTTACACTGCGGGGCCTGCCCTTATTGAAAAAATTATTGTCAACAAGATGCGCGAAGCCGGATTTGTCGAGCCCAATGCCAGGGTCATGGCAGTTACTTTAAAGGGCATTCATGTAAACCGTGTTTCAGCGCAGCTGCCCCGGCTGGATATCGATTTTATAACCATCGGGTACACCCTGCAAAGCCTTATGAGGGGAAGGGTCGATAATATTTTCATCAGCGGCCTGCAATACACGATAGGGCTCGAGGACCGCAAGCCGGACTTTGGCTTTCCGGTTTCCAAAAACGGCAAAACCGATGCTCCCCCAACTGCGCCCATTGATCTTCCATTCAACCGCATCGAAATCAATTCTTCATCCCTGGTGTTTCATTACAAGGCAAAGGGCTATCGTGTCCCTTTCCAGCTCAATATTGTCAAAATGAGCAACCGAATTTTGCACTATACGGCAATGCCCGTTGTTTTCGGCCTTCCTGTAAACATCAACGGCCAAACCAATATCGACACCCTGGAAACCAATATCAGTGCCGTATCCTCATTGCCCGACAACCGGTATTCAAGTGGGGAGAAGCCTGACGGTAATTCTTACAACGCCCGGATAAAGTTCCTTTGGACGATCGACGCAGACGGCAGCGGCAAGGGGAGTGTTGATATCAAGGCTGCAGCGGAAAACGTGGAGGCATCGTGTAAAAACTATCGTGCCAGCCTTGAAAAAGGGTATTTTCACGTGAATGCCTTTTTTAATGACCAGATGCATTTTGAAACCTTTGAAACGGATTTTTCAATTACCGGGCTTGACCTCAACCAATTTCGCGCGGAAAAAATAAAGATGCATGTCAGTGAAAATGCTTCTATATTTAAATGTAACGCCAATGTAAAAAAACCCGTGGATGGGCAGATTGAAATCAGCGGAAACCAGACATCGATCAACGAGCTGCTAAATGACGGATTTTCTTATAACGCCGAATTTGACTGGAACATACAACTGGGAGGGGACCCGGGCTTTCTTGCGGCCTTTGCCCCCGTGGAGACAGCTGCAAATGGACCTTTTCGTGCCGCGGCAAAGGGGACAGGCAGCGCGGGTTTCTCCCCAAAGCAGGCAAACGGGCAGGACAGGTGGCATATTGGCGTAGACATCCGGCAAGCCGCCGTCGATCTGGCGGAAGTGGTTATACCCGGTTATTTTTTGACAGCTCAGGATCTCGCTTTTCATGGTACTGGCGCTTTTTTTTCAAACCCGGATCAGTTCAGGGCAAAAATCGGAAAGACAAGCATTCTCAAAGCCGCCACGGTTGCCTATGAACCGCCCGGGAAGAGCTCCCGGCTAAAAGATGTTGAGTTGAGCCCGGATATACGCCTGCACCGAACGGGGGACGGCATGATGACGGTGTCTGGTTCCGGCCGGACGGAAAAACCGTTCAGGGCTGATTTTCATCAGGGAAGTATTTTGGGAAATTCTTTTTTATTCGAGGCCGATCTTCATCTTGATGCCGGAAAGGAGATAAAGGGTGTTGCCCTGTTCCAGGCGGATATGGAGCGTGTTCATATCCCCGCTGCGGATCTTTTGGTTCTTGATTTGAAGTTAAACATTCCGATTCCCTTTGGTGGGGTTGACGCGCAAAAGGGGCGTTTTTCCACGGGCACTATTTCCAGGGGCAAAACAAGCTGGCCCGGAATGAAAGGGGAGTCTGAAATATATGACAACCATGCCCATGTTACGGGTGTGTGGCCTTTTCTGCCGGATGCGTCCGTGGAATTTGCCTGCGGCGCAACCCTTGATCCGGAGGAAGGGCTCTCCGGAAACATAACTGCCCGCACAGGGTGGTTTGACCTGCCGGAAAAGCGATTGCAAGACAGCCTTGCGCCGGGGCTTGAAAGAATTACCGCCACCGGCTCGGTCAACACCCAGTTGAATCTCGATGTAAAAGGCTCGAACATCCAACCGGATCTGCATGTAGCCTTCAGGGACGTCAATATACTGTATCCGGATATGGACATGGAGATAACGGGCGCCAGCGGGGATGTCCGGTTAAACCGTTTTTCCCCCGTGACTACCCCGGGCAATCAGCGCATGGATGTTTCAGGGGTAAGGATCGGCGAAGTCGAGTTTGTTGACGGTTTTGCGACCTTCAGGCTCGATTCCGCAGACGAGATTTTCCTGGAAAGAACGCGGTGGCATCTTCCCGAAGGAGGTTTCATTACAGCCCATGCCTCCCGGTTTGACATGAAGGCGCAGCGTGCTGACTTCGAAATTTTTTTCGAAGACATCGATGTTTTGAAGCTGGCCGCCAGGGTAACCGATCGGAAAATCGATGGAAGCGGACTGGTTTACGGGCGCGTACCCGTGTTATATGAACAGGGGAGAGTCGAAATCGGAAACGGGTTTCTCTATTCGATACCCGGGACGGGCAGGCTGGGCATCAAAGATGAAGAATGGCTGGAGACGTTGATCTTGCATGTACGTGATGCCATGCAAGGGCATCCTTACCTTTCAACGGTTTCCGAGCGGCTGGAGCAGGCGCTGCAGGATTTTGAATACGACTACCTGGTGGTCAAGCTTAAACAAGGGGCTGAGGATACGTCTGCCATGATCGAACTTCGCGGCCAGGGGGTTGAGGGCGATCCCCCGCAGGAAGTGGGGAGCCTGGTCATCAACGTGAATGATCTCGGAGAGATCGTCAACCGCCTTCTGCGCTTTCAGATGAGCAAAGAAGAATCAATTGAAAAGGCGTTTGATGAACTTTTCGATTTGTAAAAGCAGATAAATTGATGAACTCGTAAAAAGTTGCGATCAGACGGCTTTGTAAAAAGGTCAAGATCAAGGCTTGGGCAATTTCAAAGAATACAGAGTACTTAGCGTACGTAATATTCTGAGAAACTGCGCATAACGCAGATATTGGACTTTTAACGAAGTCGTCAAATGGGTTATCAACATAAACAGGAGTATTATCGTGAAAAAACTATTTGTTCCGGGGGTACTGGCGATATTGTTGCTTTTAAGCAGCTGCACAAGGCACCATGTGACCGCCGATACCACCCACAGAGTTGAAATTGCCCCAATTCACGTAACTGTGGATATCAATCTCAAGGTTCAGCGGGCGTTAAATGATGCTTTGAACTTTCAAGGGGATATGGACGATATCTTTACTGAGGAAGAACTTGAACTATTAAGCCAATAATACCACAGGGGTGCAAAATGAAAAAACAGATATATGCCAGTTTGATTGTTTTGGTTTTTTTCATGACCTGCGTTTTCAGCGCCACGGTTTTTGCCCAAAACAAGGAAGAAGTGACGGCAAACATGCGGGATCGTTATCCCGCCCTGCAGGAAGCCAAGAACAAAGGCCTCGTGGGTGAGGCCTGGACCGGCCTGGTGGCGCTGGTAGACGCCGGCGCCCCATCGGATGTGCAGGCGCTTGTCAGCGCTGAAAACAGCGACCGCAAAACGCTTTTTCACATCATCGCCCAGGAAACAGGCGCATCTATCGAGGAAGTGGCAAAGCAGAACCGCATCCGCATGTATCGCCTTGCCGAAGACAATCATTTCCTTCAGGGCAAAGACCGCCAGTGGGTCCGGAAAAAGGATTTACATTTGTAATGATGAATCGGCGGGGCGTATCGATTTGAAGAGGCCGTATGAGCAGTAAACGGGACAACAACAACCGCCTTGTGTATTCGACTGAAAAAGGCGACATGTGTAAAAAATGCCAAGAGCCCAAAAACGATTGCCGGTGCAAGCAGCAATCGGAGGCATCTGTTGGCGACGGCATTGTGCGTGTCGGCCGGGAAACCAAGGGGCGCAAGGGAAAGGGGGTCAGCCTGGTCACGGGAGTCCCTCTTGAAGGCGAGGCGCTTTTGCAATTGGCCCGTCGGCTCAAGACCATATGCGGCAGCGGGGGGACAGTTAAAAACGGAATTATCGAAATTCAGGGGGACCATCAACACCGGCTTTTGGAGGTGCTCGAAAAAGAGGGGTTTGTTGTCAGAAAATAGGAACTTGCTTTTGACGTGCCAGTTTATCACAAGATTCGAATTGTGTGCAAAATGATTTTCGATATGATTTTCGACACTTGCTATTGTATGCAGATAGAAGTTGGGTTTTGATAGGAATGAAACAATGTGAAAATTGATATGGATCGGTGGTGGCTGTGGAGCATAAACATCCCGATTTATCGAAGCAGCGCCTTTATCGGACAAAAGAAAAGCCCTGGAAGATTAATTTTTCCAAGGCTTTTCATATTTCAATGGATCTTGCTGAATGCTTGTTTGGTGGAGATGAGGGGGATCGAACCCCTGACCTCGGCATTGCGAACGCCGCGCTCTCCCATCTGAGCTACATCCCCATTGCGACCATGAATGGATGAAACTTCCATACCAGCGGATTCGAACGGAGTCAAGCAGAAAACCGCATCCCGCTCAGCAAAAGGCGTAAAAGTCATTTTCCCTGCGTATTCCCCGCCGGGTAAGAACGAAATCATAGCGAACCGGGTCTTCGGGGATGATCCGGGAAAAGGCCCTTGTAATTTCAAGGGCGGTTTTCATGTTGGCCTGCTTCCGTATGGTGAGCCCCAGCTCCATGCAGATCCGGTGCATGTGCACATCCAGCGGGATGATAAGCTTCGACGGGCAAAGGGAGTCCCACCCCCCGGGGTCGACCTCGTCGCTTCGGATCATCCACCGTAAAAACAGGTTGAGCCGCTTGCATGCGCTCCCCTTTTCCACGCAAGGGAGCAAATGGCCGGGCTCCGATACTGCACCACTACGAAGGGCGTCGGCGAATCCTTTCAGCGCCGGCAGGCAGGTGGCATCCGATGGTGCTTCACCGCTTTTGAAACAAGCCTCAAGGGAACCGTATGTGCACAGGATTGCCCGTATGCCGGAGAGCAGTGCTGAAATATGGACACCGGTTGCGAACCGGTGAACAAAACCGCTGAAATCCGCCATATAATCGCTGTGCTGCGATGATAGCACATAATCGCGCGGGCTTTTTCCCATTTTCGCCAGCACGATTTCCACGCTTTTCAGGATCTGACGAACGTTGCCGTATGCCAAAGAAGCCGCGACAAAACCGGCAATCTCCCGCTCCGCCGGATCCCGGTACCGGTACAAAACCGACAGCGGATCGGGATCCACGTAACAGCGACGGTTCTTTGACCGATAAAGCGATTCGAGTTGATCGGCGTACCTTGTAATCATTTGATTTTTGCCCGGTAGAGCAGCAGGCTGTTGGTAACCACGGAAATACTGCTCAGGGACATGGCCACGGCCGCAAGCATGGGATTGAGCTGCCGCAGCATTCCCGGCACCCCTTCAAAGGGATACAGGATCCCTGCGGCAACCGGGATTAAAACAGTGTTGTAGCAAAAGGCCCAGAACAGGTTCTGGCGAACGGTGCGCATGGTTTTTCTGCTGATATCAAGGGCCTTGACAACGGCGGAAAGGCTGCCGCCGACCAATACGACATCGCCGGTTTCTATGGCCACGTCCGTACCGCTGCCCATGGCGAACCCCACGTTCGCAACCGCCAGCGCAGGGGCGTCATTGATCCCATCACCGACCATCCCGACGCGCTGATTATCCGATTGCAGCGTCTTTACCTTTTCCGCCTTTTCCTCGGGACGGACTTCGGAATACACTTCGTCGATACCCAGCTGCGATGCGATCGCCGCTGCCGTATTCCGGTTGTCCCCGGTCAGCATGACCACCTTGATGCCGTGCTCATGCAAAGCGGAAACCGTTTCGGCGGCTTCAGGCTTCACTGTGTCTGCCACGGCAATGAGTCCCATGGGCACATCCCCATGTGTCACCAGGACAACCGTTTTCCCTTTTTCCTGCAAGTCGCTGACGGCTTCCTCATAATCGGTCAAATCGATTTTCCGATCGGAAAACCAGGATATCTGTCCGACCCTGACGGTTCTGCCGTCTATTTTCGCAGCCACCCCCTCCCCCCCCGTAGCCTTAAAGTCAACCGCTTTTGACGGCGAAATGTCCTCCCGCGCGGCTTCCCGCATAATCGCCTTGCCAATGGGGTGTTCGGAACCGGCTTCAACGGACGCGGAAAGCGATAGCAGCCGCTTTCGGTCGGAACAGGCCTCTTCAAAGCAGATCACATCAGTGACTTCGGGTTTGCCTGCGGTCAGCGTACCGGTTTTGTCAAAAACAACGGCATCAAGCTTTTCCGCGGCTTCAAGGGCTTCCCCGCTTTTGAAAAGGATCCCCTGCTCGGCCGCCTTTCCCGTGCCCGCCATGACCGCCGTCGGCGTGGCAAGGCCCAAAGCGCAGGGGCAGGCAATCACCAATACGGCAACCAGCCGGATCATGGCCGGCACGTATCCGGCGGACAGCAGTACCCATACGAAAAACGTAATAACGGCAATCACAATTACCGCGGGAACAAAGACCGCCGCGACCCGGTCTGCGACTGCCTGTATGGGCGGCTGGCTTCCCTGGGCTTCCCGCACCATCCGGATGATCTGAGCGAGCGCCGTGTCCTTGCCCACACGGGTGGCTTCGAACAAAAGCGTGCCGTCGCTGTTGATCGTGCCGCCGATAATCGTGTCTCCGGGTTTTCGGGTAACAGGCAGGGGCTCGCCTGTCAGCATGGATTCATCCACAGCGGATTGCCCTTCAAGAACTTTTCCATCCACCGGGATCCGCTGTCCCGGGCGAACACGGACATGCCAGCCCTTCTGGATCTCGGATAGGGGCATCTCTTTTTCGGCATCCCCGTCCACGACCGTCGCAGTATCGGGTGTAAGGGCAAGCAGTTTTCTCACGGCGCCGCCGGTTTTACGCTTCGTCCGTGTTTCAAGCATTTTGCCGAATTTGATCAGGGTGATGATCATGGCCGATGTTTCGAAGTAGACATGATCCCCCAATAAAGGGAAAAACAGGATAGCAACGGAATAAAAATAGGCCACAGAGGATCCCATGGCCACCAGAACATCCATGTTGGCGCTTTTGTTTAACAGGCTCCGATAACCGCCGGTATAATAATCCCACCCCGTATAGAACTGGACGGGGGTGGCAAGCAAAAACAACACCCAGTTGACAGCCGCCGCCTGCGCCCACGGCCCGAAAAAACCCATATCCCGACCCATGCTCAACACAAACAAAGGAAGGGTAAAGAGTACCCCGACCAGGAATTTTCTCGTCTGGTCACGGACTTCGGCGCTCCGGGCCGCCATTTCATAATCTTCGGGATCCCCTTTCGACTCGTCGGGGATATAGGCGTTATAACCGGCCCTCTTGATGACCGTAACGATTTCCTCCAGGTCGATCACCGTGGGAATGTATTCCACTGCTGCGGTTTCGGTGGCAAAATTGACCGAGGCATCAAGAACACCATCGGCTTTACGAAAAAGTGCCTTTTCAATGCTCGCCCCGCAGTTGGCGCAGGTCATTCCCGTCACCGGCAGTTCCACGTTTCGCGTCGCCACATTGTATCCCGCATGCCGGATCCTTGCGATAATGTCATTCAATCCGGTTTTTTCGGGCTCGTATTTCACATGAACCTGCTCTGCGCCGAAATTAACGTGCGCAGAAGATACGCCTTCCAGTCTTCCAAGGCTGCGTTCAATGGCACGGGCGCAGTTGGCGCAGGTCATTCCGGTTACCGGCAGGGTAGCTTCCCGGTCTTCCATTCCTTTCTCCCTTGAAAACAGGATCTTCTAACACACGGGCTCCGGCTTCGGTATCTTTCCATGAAGGCCGGAGGCTCTCTGATTTTCGGCAGCCGGTCTCCGATCACCGACCGCTATTCTGCCGGATAATCGATTTCTTTCAATGTCTGGTGAATCTTCTCTATTGTGGCCGGGGACTCAAACGCCACGGCTACCTGGCGGGCTTCGGGATCACCGTCTACCGACGAAACCCCGTCTATTTCGAGCAGTTCGTTTTTTATGGTGTTGACGCAATGGCCGCACGATATATTGGGAATGGACAATGTGATTTTTTCCATTTGTATTTCCTCGCTTTTTCCTTTTTTGAGGGGTTGGGACGGGCACGTGTTGCTACGCTTGATTTCGACGCGCTTGGACGCGACGCGCCGTTTTTTGTACAGGACCCAGGCTGCTTGCTTGGTAATCAATCCTTTGCGTTATACCAGCAGATCCTCTAATGCCGCCTGCAGCTCGGGAAAGGTGAATACAAAACCGTGTTTTACAAGTTTGGCCGGAACGGCGCGCTGGCTGCTCAACACCATATCGCCCAGCTCGCCCATTGCAACGGCGAGTGCGAACCGGGGAACCCTGAATACAGCCGGCCTGCCAAGAACCATGCCGAGTGTTTTCGCAAATTCCTCGTTTCTGACATCCCCCGGCGCACAACAGTTGACCGGGCCGGATATGTCGGGATTGGACAGCACAAAATCATGGGCCAACAGGAGATCTTCAATATGAATCCAGGGCATGAACTGCTTTCCGGTGCCGAGCGGCCCCCCCACAAACGCCTTGAAAGCCGGCAGCATCTTCTTTAAAGCACCGCCGTCTTTTCCCATAACAAGGCCGAAACGCATATTTGCTACGCGGGCTCCCTTATCAGCCGCCTTGTTGGCCCGATTTTCCCATTCAATACAGACGCGGGCCAGAAAATCATCTCCGCTTGGTTCGGTTTCGTCAAGGCGGTCATCCCCCCTGTCTCCGTAATAGCCCACAGCAGACGTACTCAGCAGAAGGGGCTCCTTTTCGCCGGCCATCGCTTCCACGACCTTTTCCGTGGTGCGCACGCGGCTTTCAAGAATCGCTTCCTTGGTTTTTTCGGACCATCGGCCGAAGATGTTTTTTCCGGCAAGGTTGATGACCGCATCGGATGCACCGACGGCCTTCTGCCACTCCCCCTTGCTCGTGGTGTCCGCCTGGATCCAGGAAAGATTTTTCCCTTCCGGAAGGCGGGACGGCCGGTTCCGGTCGACCCCGATTACTTCGTGCCCCTGGCCTGCAAAATAATCCGTCATCCGACGTCCGACAAACCCGCCGGCCCCGGTAACCAGTATTTTCAAAACAGCCTCCTTACCCTGTATTTTCGATCAGGAAACCACGAGCACAGACGCATTTTTTACACCCTGTATAACCTTCGAAGACACGCTGCCGAAAAAAAACTCTGAAGCCGAAGAAATGCCGCGTTTTCCGATAACAACGACATCATATCCCGAATCCGCCTTCTTGATGATGTCCCGCGCCACCCCCTTTTCAAGAGGTACGATCTTACTGTGAATCTTCCCCTCTTCAAATCCTGTGGACAAAAGATAACGGGAAGCTTCTTTTGCGGCGGTTTCCAGGAGTTCTTTTTTCTGGTTTTCAAGTGCACAGAAAGCAGCGCGCTCTCTTTGAAACGTGGGTGTGAGGCTTGGGCTGTTATACTCGCATATACTTTTATGATCCTGCAGGACGCTGAACAGCGTAATATCGGAATCTTTATCGAGCAAATCACCTGCGAATTTAACGGCACGCATGGCGTTTTCCGAATCATCCATGGCAATCAGAATTTTTTTGCTCATCAATTGTCTCCTTGGCTGTGGGCTGGGTTATTTATCCGAACCTATCTCAACATTGACGGCTTCGTAAAAAGCCCAATATCTGCGTTGCGCACAATTTTTGAAGAATCTCACCTACGGCTACGTACGATCAATTCTTAAAAAATTGCACACGCCTTGATCTTGAACGTTTTACTTTGCCGTCCAAAATCGACTTTTTACGGGCTCATCAACATTGTCTTTCGTCCCAATCTCTTTATGGGTTCTATATCTTTCCGGATCGACCATCATCGCATGCCTCATCCTCATCGGAAAGCCGTGCATGCTCTCCTGTCGGCATCTTTGTACAGAATTCGTCGCCGGACGCTCCGGCAACCGTGTCTCCGGAACCCTGCGCGCTCACGGCTGCATCCGCGTTCACCACTGCGGCAACTGCGGATTCATAGTCGGGTTCTTCGGAGATTTCTTCTACCATCTGCGTATAAATCACGCGGTGGTTTTCGTCGATCACGACCACGGCCCGCGAGAGCAGTCCCGCAAACGGGCCATCCAGAATCCGAAGTCCGTAGCGATCTCCGAAGTCATTGCTTCGCATCTCGGAGAGCGAAACCACATTATCTATACCTTCTTTAACATTGAAGCGTTCGTGGGCGAAGGGGAGATCCCTGGAAATGCAAAGCACCTCTGTGTTATCGAGGCTGTCGGCCATTTCATTGAACCTCCGTATGGATTCCGCGCAAACTCTCGTTTCAAGGCTCGGAAAAATGTTCATGATCACATTTTTTCCCGTAAAATCTGATAACCGCACGTCCTTTAAGGCGGTTGAAACGAGCAGGAAATCCGGCGCGGCCGAGCCGATTTCCGGCAATTGTCCATTGGTCCGGACCGTTTTTCCTTTCAGTGTCACCTCTGCCATTTGTTATCTCCTTTACCAAGAATAAAAATCAAAAAACTTCCTTTATAATAAAATATTCCTGAATTCCGGTTCGTCAATCCCAGAGGGCAAATTTCCATGCTCAGCCGGATGCCAGGATGCCCGATGCCATCATGTAGGTTTCATATCCGCCGCTCAGGTTTTTCGCCTTGAACCCGCTTTGGGTCAACAAGCGATACGCCAGATAGGCCCTGTAGCCGACCGCGCAATAGGTGATATAGATTTTCTCCCGATCAAGTTCCTCCAGCCGCTCCCGCAAATCATCGATGTGGATGTGAAGAGCGCCCTCGATCTGACCGGAAATTTTCAGCTCGATCTTTGATCGCACGTCCAGCAGCACATACGTGTCCGGGTCAAGGCTCTTCAACTCGTGGATATGGATATTTTCCACGTCATCTTTCAAAATGTTGGATGCCACATACCCGGCGATGTTGACGGGATCTTTGGCGGAGCCGTACGGGGGTGCATATGCCAATTCAAGGTTTTGCAGGTCGAATACGGTCATTTTGGCGTATATGGCCGTAGCGATAACGTCGATCCGCTTGTCCACGCCGTCCTTGCCTACCATCTGCGCACCAAGAATCCGGCCGTTGTGGGGAGAAAAAAGGAGTTTGATAGAAATCGTCTCCCCCCCGGGATAATACCCCGCGTGGGAGCCGGAATGGGTATAACTGACAAGGCAGGCTGTACCCCATTTTCGGGCCATTTTTTCGTTCAGGCCGGTTTGCGCCACTGTCAGATCAAAAATCTTGACAATAGCGGTCCCCAGGGTTCCATAAAAGATCGAAGGCCTTCGCATGACGTTGTCTGCGGCGATCCGCCCCTGCTTGTTGGCCGGCCCGGCCAGGGCGGTTATGGTCTTCCTGCCGGTAATGTAATCATGGACCTCAACAGCGTCGCCCACGGCATAGATACAGGGATCACTTGTACGCATGGTTGCGTCAACCAGGATGGCCCCTGTTTCGCCTAACGAAAGCCCCGCATCCATGGCCAGCCTTGTCTCCGGTTTTATGCCCACGGACAGCACGACCATATCGCACGCAATGCTTTTCCCCCCATCTGTTGCAACAACCAACCGGCCGTCCTTTTTCTCAAATGCGCAGATGCCGTCCCCAAGCACCAATTCAACGCCTTTTTCCTTCAAGTGGCCATGGACAAAATTGGCCATATCCATATCCAGCGGGGACATGACTTGGTCGAGCCTTTCGACGACAGTCGTTTTGATTCCTCTGAATACAAGGTTTTCCGCCATCTCGAGGCCGATGAAGCCGCCGCCGACCACAACGGCCGCCGCAGGGGGGGTTTCGTCCAGGTACGCATTGATGCGGTCCATATCCGGTATGTTTCTCAGGGTAAAAATCGTTTCCGCATCAATGCCTTCGCACGGGGGCCGGATCGGTTCGGCGCCGGGAGACAGGATAATAGAATCATACGATTCGGTATATTCTTCCCCGGTTTCTACGTTTTTTGCCCGAACGGTCCGGTTGCTCCGGTCGATGGCAAGGACTTCGGTTTTGACCCGGACATCCACCCCGTATCGTTTTCGAAACATTTCCGCGGTAGTCACCAGGAGATCATCCCTTTTTTTGATAACCCCGCCAATGTGGTATGGAAGTCCGCAATTGGCAAAAGAGATATACGGCCCCCGCTCAAACATGACGATCTGCACCTTTTCGTTAAGCCTTCTGGCACGGGCGGCGGCTGTCGCACCTCCGGCAACGCCCCCTATAATAAGAAGTTTTTCTGTCATGGGTCTCCCTCCGGGTTGAAGTTACAGTATCTGAAATTACATAACCATAGCGATATGACAATTCAACACAAAAAGGCCAAACACGCCGCATACTGTACATTTGTCCGTTTACTTCGCAAAACGCGGTTGCGGGAATGGGTATTTTGATTTACTAATTTTTGCATTCTTGTATAGATACGATAAATATTCACACAAAATGTGAGCCCGTAGGTGCACCCCTTGCGGGTGCCCGGATTTCGGGCACCCGCAAGGGGTCTACGAGGTCTTCCTGATCACCATGTCTATTGATAAATGCAAAGATTTGTAATCAGAAACGATTTGTAAAGGAGGGATCCTGCCGAATGGAGGGCCGCTGGAAGAGAAGGACGCGGCCCGCCGGCGGCTAGAGGGTTATGACCTTGTCCGCGAGGTGCATGGCTGTAACGATGTCGAGCATATTGGTGGTCTCCCCGGCCTGTTTTGCCTCCGACAATCCATAATGCTCCAGGCACGTGCCGCAGACCATGATTTTCACGCCATCATTTTCAAGGTTCTGCAGAACATCAACCAGGTCCGATGATGCAATGGCGTGCTTCACGCCGCTGTTCAAAAGGACGAGCCGCCACAGGTCAGGACCGAACTCCTTCAGCGTTCGGATAAAATTGGCCATCAATTTCTGCCCCAGCGAATCGTCGCCGTAACCCATCCGGTCCGTGGTGATCAGGACCAGTATTCTGCGCGCCGGCCCCTCATCCGAAAAAACGGAATCGGGCGCTTCCTCCGGCATGCCTGTTTCCTGGCTACCGCCTGTTCCTGTGACGTGAAAATCAGCGCCCATCGCTTTATCACTGACGGCATACCCCACGGATTGTAAAAACCGTGCCACATTCTGTCGTGACGCATCGTTGTTCACAATAACGTTCACTTTTGAAGGCTTTTCCTTTTCAAGCACATCCCGTGTCAGTAATACCGGGCCCGGGCACGCCAGGTTCCTTGCATCGATCTCTTTCATAAGTCTCTTCCTGCAAAAGGGATTATGTGACAACCGGAAAACCCTGCAAATTTCCGGTCAAACTTTTCTTTACCCTTTTTTGGGGGGACAAATCAAATTGCTATTTCCTATGATTGTTGATATGTGTCATTCAATTTATCAATAGGACACGTCAATGGATATCTGGCAGCTGAAAATATTTCAAAAGGTAATCGACCTCAAAAGCTTTTCAAAGGCCGCCGATGCGGTCCACCTGACACAACCGACCGTCAGCAGTCATATCAAGGATCTTGAAGAGCACTTTGGATGCCGACTTATCGACCGGATGGGAAAAACAACCCTTCCCACGGGGGCGGGCAGCCTTTTGTACACCTATGCCCGGCGGATCATCCGGCTTGCGGAGGAAGCGGAGGATTCCATGGCCCGTTTCATGGGCGTTGTCAGCGGCAAGCTTACCCTTGGGGGGAGCACGATTCCGGGAGGGTATCTGCTCCCCCGCCTGATCGGTGATTTTAAACAAAAACATCCCGGGGTAACCCTTTCCATCGAGGTCGGCGACACCAGGCAGGTCATCGATGCCGTCCTTGACAACCGTCTGGATTTCGGCGTGGTCGGGGCAAAAGTGGATCAGGGCGGAATTGTACAGGAAAAATGGTTTGCCGATGACATGCGCCTGGTGATACCCGCCGGCCACCGGTGGTCGGGAAAAAAGGGCGTGCGACTGACAGATCTTCAAAAAGAGCCCTTCATCATACGAGAGAAAGGATCGGGAACCCGAAAATCCGTTGAAAACCACCTGGCGGCAAAAGGGCTTGAACTGAGAGACTTTTCCATTTCCGCTACGCTTGGGAGCACGACATCCGTGATACAGGGAATCAAGTCGGGCATCGGCGTGTCGATCCTTTCAGAAATTGCCGTTGCGGACGATGTCAAGGCAAAAAACCTGGAGGCCCTCCCCGTAATGGACATGGACCTGCGTCGTCATTTTTACCTGACATACCACAAAAACCGAACACAATCCCCCGTATGCGAGGCGTTTATGGATTTTCTGAGGGAAGTATGAAAAACAGGATTCACCTGGAAAATATAACGATTGTGCTGCATCACCCGCGCTTTCCCGAAAATATCGGATCGGTCGCAAGGTGCATGCGAAACATGGGCATTTCAAAGCTTCACGTGGTTTCCACCGAAGAAATCAATATCGACCGGGCCCTCACGCTGGCCACCCACGCGGCCGCCAATACCATTCATGCCATGAGGCGCTTTGACGATTTAAAAAGCGCGGTGGCCGATGCCGGATACGTGGTCGGCACCACGGCCCGGCTTGGGAAAAGCCGCCAAAGGGTGGCAACCCCAGCAAAAATGGCGGAATTCCTGGTTCCCGTCAGCCGGGAGAACCGGGTTGCGATCGTTTTCGGGCCGGAAGACCGGGGATTGACCAATGATGAGCTGCGCAACTGCCATGAACTGGTAACCATCCGCACGGCCGCGTTTTCCTCCATCAACCTGGCCCAGGCCGTCATGATCGTCTGTTATGAACTGTTCAATGCCGCCACGCTCAACAATGACGCATTTCACCCCAAGCTCGCGCTCCGCCCGGATCTCGACGCCATGTACGAGCAGTTGAAAAACATGCTGGTTCGCATCAGTTTCATCCAGCCCGACAACCCGGAATACTGGATGGACCGTTTCCGCCGCTTTTTTTCACGCCTGCCGCTGCAGGCGGTTGAGGTCAGGATCATCCGCGGCATATGCCGACAGATGGACTGGTATGCGCGCAAATGTTATGAAGACGGCAAGCACGGACGGCCGCCTGATTTTTCGGAAACAATCGGCAGTAAAGAATCCGGAGGTACGGATATGAAGAATGGAACCGGATGAAAACCATGGGTTTATTGTTTGATATTTCCATTCCCAACCGTTATAGTTAACCCGTAAAGGCGACCGCGTCCAGGACCAGGAAGAATCGTTATATGGTATCAACTCCTTGATGAATCTGCGGTTTTCTGCATGGATCACGCGAAACGCCTTTCATGCTGAAACCGCAGCGAAAATATACGCAGCCGTTTGTACGTGGATGTTTTTTTCATGTAAACCGATCCTGACAGGAGGTGCGATATGGACAAGATCTTGCGTATCAACATGGGCCCCGGCGGCGAACCTGCCTACACGACAGAACCGATCGGGGATTTTGCCGGACTGGGAGGCCGCGGGCTGACATCCGCAATCGTTTCCAAGGAGGTGCCACCCACCTGTCATGCCCTTGGCGAAGAAAACAAACTGGTGATCGCGCCAGGGCTTCTGGGGGGGACGACCGGGGCGATGACAGGCCGCATTTCCGTCGGGTGCAAAAGCCCGCTGACGGGCGGTATCAAGGAGGCCAACTCCGGCGGGCAGCCCGCCCAGATGATTGCGCGTCTCGGCTATGCCGCCATTGTTCTCGAAGGAAAACCCGCCGAAGACAAATCCTATAAAATCCGCATCAGCGCTGAAGGCGTTGAGATCACTCCCGATCCCGGCTTGAAAATGAAGGGCAACTACGACGTGGTCGATAAAATGAAGCAGGAATACGGCGATAAAATCGCCTGTATCTCCATCGGACAGGCCGGGGAGATGAAGCTGTCCTCCGCAACGGTCGCGTTTACCGATATGGAACAACGTCCGGCGCGGCACGCGGCCCGAGGGGGCGTCGGCGCCGTCATGGGATCGAAGGGGGTCAAGGTCATCGTCATCGACGACAACGGCACCTCCATGAGAGCGGCCAAGGACCCGGAAAAATTCAAAACCGCCAACCGGGCCTTTGTCGACGGGCTGAAAAAACACCCGGTAACAGGGGAAGGATTGCCTGCCTACGGGACCAACGTGCTGACCAACGTGGTCAACGAAGCCGGCGGATACCCCACCTATAACTTTAAAACCGGCCGGTTTGCAGGCGCCGCTTCCATCAGCGGCGAGACCCAGGCAGAAATGATGAAATCGCGCGGCGGCCAGACCACCCACGGCTGCCACCGGGGGTGCGTCATTCGCTGCTCAGGCATATGGCACGACAAGGACGGCCACTACCTGACCAAACAGCCGGAGTATGAAACCGTGTGGGCCCACGGCGGCAACTGCGGCATCGACGACCTCGATGTCATCGCTATGCTCGACCGCCTGGACGACGACTACGGCATCGACACCATTGAAATGGGCGCAACCATCGGCGTTGCCATGGATGCGGGGCTTGCTGAATTTGGCGACGGAGAGGCCGCCATAAACCTCGTCAAGGAAGTTGGCAAGGGGACGCCTTTGGGGCGTATCCTCGGCAGCGGTGCCGCAGTTACGGGAAAGGTGTTCGGCGTTGAACGGGTACCCGTGGTAAAAAACCAGGCCATGCCGGCATACGACCCCCGCGCTGTCCAGGGAATCGGCGTCACCTATGCAACGAGCCCCATGGGAGCCGACCATACGGCAGGCTACTCGGTTACCGCCAACCTGCTTGGCGTCGGCGGATCGGTGGATCCGCTGGCACCGGCCGGCCAGATCGAGCTTTCCCGCAACCTCCAGTACGCCACTGCGGTCATTGACTCCGTGGGCATGTGTCTGTTTGTGGCATTTGCAACCCTGGACCAGCCCGAAACCTTCCAGGCAATGATCGACATGGTCAATTCATTTCACGGACTGGAACTCACAGCCGACGACGTCGTCGCGCTGGGCAAAAAAGTGACCAAAATGGAGCGGGACTTCAATACCCGGGCGGGTTTTACCAAAAATGACGACCGGCTCCCTGATTACTTCAAAAAAGAGGCCATCGAACCCCACAACATCACTTTTTCGGTGACCGACGAAGAACTCGATTCAGTGTTTCAGGATTTGTAAAGCGCTCTTGCAGAATCCGGCGATTTCTGCCGGATTCTGCAATTACCAGGAAACCTCTTGAAGGCGAACGTATCCGCCGGATTTCATGCTATTGAAGGATATAAAGCCGGGAATGAACACCATAACAATTGAAATGCCGGAGGGGGATAAAGGCCTCTTTACGGTGTTTTCCGGATACGGGTTTTCAGTGGATGCGCCGGCCGGGTCGTCAATCCGGGAACTGCTTCAAAAAACACTGGGGCTGGATGCCGACTATATTGACAATCATATCCAGACCATTCTGCATGACGGCAAACCGGTGGATGATATTGACAGCTGGAAAATCGCAAGCGCTTCCACCATTGCCCTCTCCGGCGCCCTGCCTGGCCTTTTCGGGGCGGCGTTCAGGAAGGGAGGGGAATATGCGCCGTTACGACCCGGGGGAGTGCAAGCGGGAGATGCCGCTCCTTCAAAAAACGGCGCCATCCGCATAACAGTAAAACTGTTCAACCTGACGGCCAGGCAGCTTGGCCCGAAACTTCTGGAAAACGGGATCCGAATGTCCACGGAAAACTTCCGCTCTCTCTGGAAAAACATTCGCAAGCTGGACACAGACAGGTCTCTTCACGTTTTTCTCGACGGGAGCAAAACCGCCCCCGAATTACTCAGTGAATCCATCGGGTCGGAAGAGGTCTTTCTTTTTGTTCAACTGATGGAATAAAGAACTGCGTCTATCCGTCGCAATCCCGGCCAGCACCGCACCTGCCATTTTGCCCCGCCGACTACCCTCCGCCGACCGGCGGAAACAGTCCCACCCGGTCGCCATCGTTGACAACCGTATCCATCTGTCCATGCACGCCGTTTACGAAGACCAGCTTGATGCTCTTTTCCGGTATTCTGAGCCGATCAACAACGTCGCGAATGCGGGCATTTTCGTCGACGTCAAGCGTAGCGCTCCGGGGTCCGGTGTTTTCCGGAAGGTATTTTGCCAGGGTGGCATATAGATACAGCTCGATTTTCACAACGCACCTTTGAGGGTTACTTTACGAATTTTTGCATTCTTGGATAGACACGATAAATATTCCCACAGAATGTGAGGGGCACCCCTTGCGGGTGCCCGGATTTCAGGCACCCGCAAGGGGTTCCCCTACGAGATCTTCCTGATCATCATGTCTATTGATAAATGAAAAGATTTATAAACGTTCCATCTGTAACTGATCTTGTAACTTTTACGATTCAATCCCCTTTGCCGTATTTGGCAAGAAGCTCCTGTCCGGACAGAAGAAACGCACGTAGAAACCCGGACCCAACATCATGTAAAGGCGGCCAGGTTGAAAAAATTCAGAGTTTCCTTGGTCTGCAGGATATATTCCTTTCGTTCAAGGCCGAGCATGGGGCGGAAAAAATTTTCCCCGGACACATAATTGTGGATGGCGTTCATAATATTGAGCACCTTCATTTTGGCTTCCGGCGAAACGTTCCTCCGGTTTTCAGACAGCCCCATTGAATAGGCGATATCCGATATATATTCCGGCACCTGGAAGTCCATGATCTTTCCATGCCTGGTTTTCATGAAATACCGAAGCAGCGTCAGGTTGGATATTTCCGGGTTTTCAAACAGATAATCCACCATTTCATCAATGGCAATCTCCAGTCTCCTTCCAAGGGGCTTTCCCTTGACCTTTTTCTCGACCTCCACGAGTTTGCACCGGAGCCCCTCGTTAATGTCCCGGATCACGGCTTCGTAGAGATCCCCCTTTTCCCCCCAGTGATAATAAAGGGTCGAAATATCGATGTTGACGGCTTTTGCAATCATCCGGGTCGTGGTTCCGTGAAAGCCGTATTGCCCGAAGATTTTTCTGGCGGCCAGCAAAATCTTCGCCTTCATGGAATCCGGATTCTGCTTGGCTTTTTCAAGTGCAGTCGTCATAAAAATATACCTGTTTCAATTGGATTCTTTCCGTTAACGCTCCCACGGTTCCCATGAACCCGCCTCTGCTGCCTTTTTCCTATTACCAGATCAAATAGCACCCGCTGCTTCAAGGGCTTCCACATCCGAATCCGAGTATCCCATCTGCTTTAAAATCCGGCGGGTGTCCTGTCCGAATCCCGGGGGGATGGTGCGCACGCTTCCCGGCGTGCGGGAAAGCTTGATAGGGGTTCCAAGGGCCTTGAACGGTTTTTCCCCGGCGTTTTGTATTTCAGCGACCATTTCCCGGGTATGGAACAGGGGATCGGCCAGGGCTTCCGGCATTGTTTTTACGGGCGCCCAGCAGATGTCCTTTCCGGCAAAGGCCTCCTCCCAGTGGGCAAGTGGATGCTCCTTGAACCGCGCCCTGAAAAAATCGATAATTTCCTGCCGCCGGGTATCGTCATACTGGTATTCAATATATTCGGCAGCGCCGAAAAACGCGCACAGCACTTTCCAGAAACGGTTTTCAACGGCGCCGATGGATATATACCGCCCGTCCCTGGTTTCATAAATGTTGTAGCAGGCGTACCGGTGGGACAACAAAAAATCAGATCGCTTCGGCGTCTGCCCGGTCAGTTGCTGCAGCATGAAGGCAAGGGTAAGCAGGCTGAAACAGCCGTCGGTCATCGAAATATCGATATACTGACCTTTGCCGGTCCTTTGCCGCTCCACGACCGCCATCAGTATGCCGATGGCCGCATTCATGCCCCCTCCGGCCATGTCAGCGATCTGTATGCCCGGAATCACAGGCGCTTTCCCGGCCTCCCCGATCAGGTCCAGTACGCCGGCAACGCTCAGGTAGTTGACGTCGTGGCCGGCCGCGTCCCGGTATGGCCCGGACTGGCCGTAACCGGTGATCGAGCAGTAAATGATTTTCGGGTTGATCTTCTCGATGGCTCCGTAATCCACGCCCAGCCGTTTGGTAACACCGGGGCGGAACCCTTCCAGGATAACATCGGCGGATGCTGCCATCTCGAAAAAAACATCGCGCCCCTTATCCGATTTGAGGTTAAGGGTCATATGCTCCTTGTTCCGGTTTACACTGCTCCCCCACATGGCTTCCCCGGCGAACCGCCTGTCCTCAATGGCAATCACCCGCGCACCGTGGTCCGCAAGGATCATCGAGGCGTAGGGACCGGGAAGCAGTCTGGACAAATCCAGAACCGTTATGCCCTCCAATGCGCCTTTACTCATGTTGCCTCCCACTCATGTTGCCTCCCAACTATTGCGATGTGTTTCCGGCGTATTACCGTGCCCCGTATATTCACCCAAACATATTGGCCGGTAAATATAACATCCGGCGGCGGATTTGTCCATCATTTGATTCCATCATCCAATAGGAGAAAAATGTGTCTTACTGAAAAAAGGGAAAAAATCACCCGCAGTACAAAAACCCTTTGACAGAATAAATAAAAATCCATATGATTTTCCCCATCATTTGATGGAAGTTTTTGATGTGAACCAATATCCTGGAATTCACTCCGCTTTTTATGAAAACCAACCGTACGATATTCCAACCACTTTCCATTCAAGGAGGCGAAAAATGGCACTAAACCTGGAAGCCGTGGGTCAGAAAATCGGCCCCGTCAAAAAGGATTACCGCTGGAAGGACGTGATCCTTTACGCACTGGGTGTAGGCGCAGGGTTTGACGAACTCGAATACGTCTATGAAAAAGACCTGAAAGTCATTCCCAGCTTCGGAATCGCGGCCATCTTCGAATTTCTCTCCCATATCGCACAAAAGGCCGAGGTCAATTATGCCGGCATTCTCCATGGCGAACAGGAGCTGATTTATCATAGCCCCATTCCCACGGAAGGAACCATGGTCACGGAAGGCAAGATCTCCGATATCTTTGACATGGGAAAAGACAAAGGGGCGATCGTCGTGGGGGAAAGCGTAACCTGCGATGAAAAAGGAAGGCGCCTGTTTACCAGCGTGATCCGGCTTTTCTGCCGGCTCGACGGCGGATTCGGCGGAAAGCCGGCGCCGGCGGCAAAGGTGGAGATTCCGGAGCGGGACCCGGATTTTGAAGACGAGGCGCAGCCGTCGCAGGACCAGCCCCTTTTGTACCGCCTTTCCGGGGACGTTTTTCAACTCCACGTGGACCCTGAATTTGCGAAGATGTCCGGGTTTGAAATGCCGATCATGCACGGGCTGTGTACCCATGGCTATGCCTGCCGCTCCCTGGTAAAAAATCTCGTCCCCGGCGAACCGGAACGGGTCCACCGGCTGTCCTGCCGGTTTTCACGCCCCCTATACCCCGGGGATCCCATTAAAACCCAGATCTGGAAAGTTGAAGACGGAAAGGCTGTATGGCGGACGATCAACGCAAAAACGGGCGACGTGGTGATCACCAACGGCGTTTTTGAATACGGCGCTATCCCGAAAGATGAAATCCGGTTTGACGGAAAAGTCGCCATCATCACCGGCGCCGGCGGCGGGCTCGGGCGCGTGTACGCCAAAGACCTGGCCGCGCGGGGCGCAAAAGTCGTGGTCAACGACCTCGGTTCCGCAAGGGACGGATCGGGCGGCGGCTCCGCCACACCCGCCCAGAAGGTCGTCGATGAAATCGTTGCCGAAGGGGGGACTGCCATCGCGAACTACGACAATGTGGCGACCCCCGAAGGAGGGGAAAACATCGTCAAAACGGCCGTGGACGCCTTCGGCACCGTGGATATACTGATCAACAACGCCGGCATCCTCCGGGACAAGAGCTTCATTAAAATGGATCCGGAAAACTGGCAGGCCGTGCTCGACGTCCATTTGAACGGGGCGTATCATGTCACCCGGCCGGCTTTTACCGTGATGCGCGAAAAAGGATACGGCCGCATCATCAATACCACGTCCGCCGCCGGTCTTTACGGCAACTTCGGCCAGACCAACTATTCCGCGGCCAAAATGGGCCTGGTGGGGCTGATGAACACGCTGAAAATCGAAGGCAGAAAATACAACATCAAGGTCAATACTATTGCCCCGCTAGCCGCATCGCGGCTCACCGAAGACATCCTGCCGCCGGACCTTTTCGACAAACTCAAGCCGGAATATGTTTCCCCGCTGGTGCTTTTCCTCTGCTCGGACCGCTGCGAAGTCTCCGGGAACATATACAATGCCGGCATGGGCGTGTTCAACCGGGCGGCGGTTGTCACCGGAGCGGGCACCGTCATCGGCGATGCTGCCTCATGGCCCAGCGTCGAAGACGTATCCGCCGCCATTGACAAAATCAGCAGCCTGAAAAACGGAAAGGAGTACGAAGAGCTCAATGCCGTTGTCGGCGATATCATCAATGCCTTTTCCTCCCCTAAAAAAGCGGACGCATCTGCTGCAGGCGATTCCGCCGGAAAATTTACCGATGCGGCCGCCGTTTTCGACGCCATGACCGGTGCGTTCCAGCCCGATGCAGCCAAGGGGGTAAATGTGGTTTTCCAGTACGATATCAGCGGCGACAAAGGCGGAAACTGGTTCTGCGAAATCGCGGACGGCAACTGCACCGTAGGCACGGGGACCCATGAAAAACCGACCTGCACCCTTGCCATGTCCGATACGGATTTTCTGGCAATGATGAACGGCGAGCTCCCGGCCATGCAGGCTTATACATCCGGAAAGCTAAAAATCGGCGGAGATATCATGAAGTCTCAGCTCATTGAAAAGCTTTTCAAGCTGTAGGGAAAAAACGTCTAATTCCGGGACATGTCCGGTATTGAACCAGAAACCGGTTTTTCCAAATATCAGAGAACAAGGAGTTCAAAAATGATCGGCATAACTTCATATGGTGCATATCTTCCGCGCCTCAGGCTCAATCGATCGGCCATTTACCAGTCCATGGGATGGTTTGCCCCCGCCATTGTGATGGTCGCCCAGGGAACACGCTCCATGTGCAACTGGGATGAAGATTCCATCACCATGTCCGTGGAGGCCTCCCGCAGCTGTATTACGGGCATGGACAAAAAACAGATCAGCGGCATGTTTCTGGCATCGACGACCCTGCCTTTTGCGGACCGTCAGAACGCCGGCATCGTCGCAACCGCCTTAAACCTGAAAACGGACATCCTGGCCTCGGATTTCACATCGTCTCAGAAGGCCGGGACAAGCGCCCTCCTTGCCGCACTCGAAGCCGCCAAAGGAGGGGACCGGAGAAACATACTGGTTACCGCAGCGGATAAACGGGAAACGCGGCCGGCCGGCTTCTATGAAATGTGGTTCGGCGACGGTGCAGCCTCTTTTCTGGTGGGCGACACGGACGTCATCGCCGCGTTCAAAGGGGCGTATACGGTATCCGACGATTTTGTGGGCCATTACCGTGGGGCTCGCCACCGGTTTGACTACGCATGGGAAGAACGATGGATCCGCGACGAGGGGTATTCAAAGATCATCCCGAAAGCCGTCAATGGCCTGTTTGAAAAATTGAACATCACCATGGACGACGTGGACAAGTTTGTTTTCCCGTGCTTTTTCAAGGCGGAGCACAAAAAAATCGCCCATAAACTGGGCGCCGGGGACAAAGCCGTGGACAATCTCCACGAAGTCTGCGGCGAAACCGGCTGCGCCCATCCGCTTTTGATGATGACAAAGGCGTTGGATGAGGCAAAACCAGGGGACCGGATCCTGATGGCCGGCTTCGGCCAGGGGTGCAACGCCATGTATTTCGAGGTCACCGAACACATCGAAAACATAAAAAAACGCGCACCCTTTACAACAGCGGAGGAAAACCGGGAGAGCATCGACAACTATTCCAAGTTCCTGGTCTTCCGCGATTTGATCACTCCGGACATGGGCATCCGGGCCGAGGCGGAGACCCAGACCGCCATGACGACCCTGTACCGTAAGCGCAACATGATCCTCGGGCTCGTGGGCGGAAAATGCAACGTCTGCGGCACGCCGCAGTTTCCGAAAACCCAGGTGTGCGTCAACCCGGAATGCCTCGCCAGGCATTCCCAGGAAGACTACGAGTATTCGGAAATCCCCGCAAAGGTAAAAACCTATACCGGCGACCTCCTCGCCGTATCCCTTGATCCGCCCCATATTTACGGCATGATCCAGTTTGAGGGGGGGGGTCGTTTCAATGCGGATTTCACCGATTGCAAACTGGACGAAATCAAGGTCGGCCTGCCGGTCCGCATGGTGTTCAGAAAACGGGGGGAGGATAAGAATCGCGGGTTTGTGAATTACTTCTGGAAAGCCACCCCGATTCCAGGAGCGGCGGAAGATCTTTCCAAAATACGATTTGACGGCCAGGTGGCCATTGTTACCGGCGCCGGAGGCGGCCTTGGAAAGGCCTATGCCCTGGAGCTCGCCAGGCGGGGAGCCGCCGTAGTCGTGAACGATCTTGGCGGCGCCAGGGACGGCTCCGGCGGAGGATCCGCCACCCCGGCCCAGGCGGTGGTCGACGAGATCATTGCCGCGGGCGGCAAAGCAGTCGCCAATTACGACAACGTCGCAACGCCGGAAGGCGGTGAAAATATCGTCCAAACCGCCGTGGATACGTTCGGGAAAGTAGACATCCTGATCAACAATGCCGGCATCCTGAGAGACAAGAGCTTTATCAAAATGGAGCCGGAAAACTGGAACGCGGTGCTTGCCGTTCACCTAAACGGCGCGTACAATGTAACCCGCCCCGCATTTGCGGTGATGCGGGAGAACGGCTACGGCCGCATCCTTATGACGACCTCGGCGGCAGGACTTTATGGAAACTTCGGCCAGACCAACTATTCCGCGGCCAAAATGGCCTTGGTGGGAATGGCCAACACCCTCAAGCTGGAAGGGAAAAAATACAACATCCACGTCAATACCATCGCACCGATCGCCGCCTCCCGGCTGACCGAAGACGTCATGCCGCCGGATATTTTTGAAAAAATGAAGCCGGAATTCGTCGTCCCCCTTGCGCTGTATCTGTGCAGCGACGCCTGCGGGGAATCGGGCGAAATATTCAACACGGGCATGGGATATTTCAACCGTGCGGCCATATTGACCGGGAAAGGGGTCAAGCTGGGGAAAGAAGACGCGCCCCCCACACCCGAAGAGATCAGTGAAAACTTTTCTGCCATCAACGACATGGCCGGGGCAAAGGAGATGGAGGACCTCAACAGTGCAATGTTTGCGATGATGGCCCCCCCCGATGAAGACAAAAAAGGAAGCGGCGGGGAAGCGGGCAAGGCCGCCGGCCCTTCGGTTTCCGAAATTTTCGAAAAGATGCCCGAAGCCTTTGACCCGGAAGCCGCCAAGGGGGTGGATGTCGTCTTCCAGTATTCCATTTCCGGCCCCGGGGGCGGGGACTGGACCGTCAGCGTTTCCGATGGGGCCTGCACCGTGACGCAGGGCGTTGCTGAAAAACCATCCTGCACGCTGAAAATATCGGACAGCGACTTTATCGACATGATTTCCGGGAAGCTCGACCCGATGGCCGCTTTCACCTCCGGCAAACTCAAAATCGGCGGTGACGTCATGAAATCCCAGCTCATCGGAAAGCTGTTTAAAATGCGGTAGGCCGGGCCGTGAAAGCTGTAAGATCGACAACCTGCAAGGAAAAACATTCAACATAAAAGCCAGGAGGATGAAAATGGCTACAGGGATAAAGGATAAAGTCGCAATCATCGGTATGGGTTGCACCCGCTTTGGTGAACGGTGGGACGTTGGCGCTGAGGAGCTTATGCTGGAGGCGTTCGAGGAATGCGTTGCCGATGCCGGAATCGAGCAGAAAGATATTCAGGCCGCATGGTTTGGAACGTGCATGGACGAGGTGAACGTCGGCAAAACGGCCATGCCCATGGCCACCACGCTGCGCCTGCAAAAAATACCGGTCACCCGGGTTGAAAACTACTGCGCAACGGGCACCGAAGCCTTCCGCGGCGCATGCTACGCGGTGGCCAGCGGCGCTTATGACATATGTCTTGCGCTGGGCGTTGAAAAGCTCAAGGATACGGGGTATGGCGGGCTTCCCGGCGGCGGCTCCAACACCGGCTCCCTTCTGTGGCAATGGTGGCCCAACCTGACTGCACCCGGCTCTTTTGCCCAGCTGGCGTCGGCGTATGCCGCCAAATACAAAATTACAGACGAAGACCTCAAACGCGCCATGGCGCACGTTTCCGCAAAAAGCCATGAAAACGGCTCGCTCAACCCGAAGGCCCATCTCCGCAAGAAGGTTAGCGTGGAACAGGTCATGGCGTCCCCCATCATTGCGCACCCGTTGGGGCTTTTCGACTGCTGCGGCGTCAGCGACGGTTCGGCCTGTGCGATCGTTACCACGCCGGAGATTGCACGTAAAATGGGGAAAACGGATTTCGTCACGGTCAAGGCGCTGCAGCTGGCGCTGAGCAGCGGCGAGGAGTCCGGTTTTGACAGCTGGGACGGGGACCACTTCGTCACCACCTCGAAGTGCAGTATCGAAGCGTACAAAGAAGCGGGCGTGGAAAATCCGCGGGAAGAGATTTCCATGATGGAACTGCATGACTGCTTTTCCATAACCGAGCTCGTCACCTATGAAGACCTTCACATATCCGAGCGCGGCAAAGCCATCAAGGATATCATGGACGGTTTTTACGATCGGGACGGCGGTGTGCCCGCCCAGGTGGACGGCGGGCTCAAATGCTTCGGCCATCCCATCGGGGCTTCCGGGCTGCGAATGCTCTATGAAATGTATCTGCAGCTCCACGGTCGGGCCGAAGAACGGCAGATTGAAAACCCGCGTCTGGGAATGACCCATAACCTCGGCGGTTTTCCGTTCCAGAACATCTGCAGCATCGGCATTATCGGCAGGTACAAGCAATGATGCGAAAGGCCGTACACCGCTAAAAGACTGCCGGATGGTCGGAAGCGCATACCCGCGGTGAATAATGACCGGAAACGAAGTATGATGAGCGCGTAAAAGCCGGTTTTGGACGGCAAAGTAAAAGTGCAAAATCAAGGCGCATACAATTTTTGAAGAATTGAGTCACGCCGTTGGCGTGATGAGATTCTTCAAAAATTGTGCGCAATCGCAGATATTGGGCTTTTTACGAAGCCGTCAAGCTTAACGACAGGGGAGGCACAGAGATCCACAGAGAAAAACAGGGGACTGACAATCTTGCTCTGTGGATCTCTGTGGTTTTCTCTGTGGGGCGCCCTCCTCCCCTGTTTCCTTTTCTTTATCCTCTGTCGATTCCATGCAGGCGCACGCCCTCCGAAGTTCCATTTGCAGATTGCAAAAAAAGCTGATATTGTTTCTACATTTTGTATCGAGACGTCTTGTTTATCCCCTTTTGATCAAATGAATGGTGGCGGAAAAACGCAAAAACATTGTCCACGGCAGGATACCCGCGCATCAAAAGAATCGTCAGCCCATACGGGCGGCTGTTACCATGTGACCGGAATTTTTTACCAGAAAGGCAGGGACCATGACGGAGAAGATTTCTGAGATTACGGATCATGCTTCATCAAAAGACGGAATCCGGCTTTTTTACAGGCATCACCCTGTTGAAAACGCGCGTGCCGGAATTCTTATCGCCCACGGCCTCGGGGAGCACAGCGGGCGGTATGCCCGTTTAACAAAAGACCTTACATCCGCCGGGTTCACAGTGTTTGCCTACGATCACCGGGGGCACGGACAGAGCCAGGGAAAACGCGGACATATTGCATGTTTCCAGGAGTATATCGATGATCTTGAAATCATGATTGAAAAATTCCGCAGCGCGCTTTCGAAGGATGCCCCTTTTTTCCTTCTCGGCCACAGCATGGGCGGGCTGATCGCCCTGAACTATGCGCAGCAGCACGGGGATACCCTAAGCGGCGTCATTGCCTCCTCCCCGGGTCTCGCCCCGGCGGAAAAACCGCCTGCCGCCAAGGTCGCAGTCGCACGATTGATGTCGGTCCTGATGCCCGCCTTTTCCTTTGACAACGAACTGGAAGTGCGGTTTTTAAGCCATGATCAGAAAGTCGTTGATGCGTATCTTGTCGACCCTCTCGTTCACCGGCGGATTACCGCAAGATGGGGGGTCGAATTCATGAAAACCACCGAAGAGACAATGAAAAACGCAAATCGATTACAAATGCCCATCCTGATGCAGGTCGCAGGCGATGACCGACTCGCCAACCCCGAAGCCTCCCGAACGTTTTTCACAGACATATCATCGGAAGACAAGACCCTCAGGTATTACGAAGAGATGTACCATGAGATATACAATGAAACCGACAACTACCGACAGCAGGTGATCAGTGACCTTGAAGACTGGCTCAATGATCACATATGACAACCGTTTATCGATCCAGCCGCCGGGACAACGCACATGATCAAAATGCTTCAGGATTGGTTCCATGAGTACTTCTCCCACCCCCAGGTGATCACCCTCTGGCTTATCCTTATCGGCGCCTTTCTCACGGTGATCCTGCTGGGCAACATACTTCAGCCGGTATTCCTGGCGCTCATTATCGCATATGTACTGGAAGGCTTTGTTTCACGTCTCACGGCGATCCGGATTCCCCGATTCATTGCCGTTGCCGTTACGTTTCTGCTCTTTCTCTTTTGTCTCTTCCTGCTGGTGGCGGGCATATTCCCCTTGATGTCCAAGCAGGTCGGCCAGCTTGTGCAGGATCTCCCCGAATATGTATCCAATGTGCAGCATAATCTTCTCCGGCTTCCGGAACGATACCCGGAATATATCTCAGAAACCCAGATCCGTGAGCTCTTCGGCGTCATACGAACGGAGATGGGAAAACTGGGGCAGAACGTTCTGATGTTTACAGTTTCATCGCTTCGCAACTTGATTTCATTGCTCATATACCTGGTCCTGGTCCCGTTTCTCGTCTTGTTTTTTCTGAAGGACAAGCACATGCTCCTGGCATGGATCGTCAAACTGCTTCCCAAAAACCTGGAACTCTCAGCAGAGGTCTGGAGCGAAGCCAACCAGCAGGTGGCCAATTTCGTACGCGGCAAAATGCTCGAAATCCTCATCGTTTGGGCGGCAACTTTCATCACCTTTTTGCTGCTTGATTTAAATTATGCCATGCTGCTTTCCTTTTTCGTCGGTATATCGGTGCTTGTCCCCTATATCGGCGCCACCGTGATGACGATTCCCATATTGCTCGTGGCTTTTTTTCAGTGGGGATTCGGGGCTGAATTTGTCTACGTGATGATCACCTACGGTATTATTCAGCTTATCGACGGAAACATCCTTGTCCCGCTGCTTCTTTCCGAAGTAGTGAACCTACACCCGGTCGCCATCATCGTGGCGGTGCTCTTTTTCGGTGGATTATGGGGAATATGGGGACTTTTTCTGGCAATACCCCTGGCAACGCTCGTCCATGCGGTAATGAAAGCCTGGCTGAAAACACTTGCCAGTATTCCGGAAGAAGAAAAGACCAAAAAGGCATAGGCCGGGGGTGCCCCTGCCTTGCGAATGCAAACGGACAACATGAAAGGGAGTGTTCTATATGCGAGCGATCCAAGAGCCGAAAGTGTACCTGGTAGCCAAAACCATGCTCGAACCGGACGGTCTCAGTGCCTACCTGAAAGATATCGGCAGCCCGGAATGGCGTCCCGATCCGGCCGTTTCCGACAGCGAAAACCTTATCGAAGCAGCCGGAAGGATGTGCTACCGGAGCTGGCAGCCGTATGATCCGCAAAAGCCGGAGGCCACCAATCCCAACGTCACGACCGTTCGGCAGGGCAACGACGCATACATCGGCAATGTGCTCAAAAGCGGCCACGGGTCCGTGCTTGAGCATGCATGCCTGACATTTATATGCAGAAATGTCTCCCGCGTCTTCACCCACGAGCTTGTTCGGCATCGCGCCGGCATGGCGTACAGTCAGGAAAGCCTGCGGTATGTGCGCCTGGATGACATTCCCTTCTGGATTCCGGACTCTGCAACGGCGAATGATCAGGCGGAAAAGAAAATCAAAGAGGTGGTTGATTTTCTGGAAAACACGCAGAAAGAACTCTCCAGTATATTCGGCATGGCCGATATACAGGATTTCACCACCAAGAAACAGCTGACCTCCATGTTCAGACGGCTTGCCCCTATCGGCCTGGGCACCACCATAATGGTTACCGGCAATCTCCGCTCCTGGCGGCACATAATTGAAATGCGCACATCAACGCATGCAGAAGAAGAAATCCGCATCGTTGCAGGCCAGATCGCCGAAATCTGCAAGGCCCGTTTCCCCAATGCCTTCCAGGACATGCAGTTTGATGAAAACACGGGGAGCTGGACCTTCGGGCATACAAAGGTTTAAGGGCACCGCGCCGTGGACGTGGAAGGTCAAGCGCATACATCACCATCCGCTTTTTGATGGAAAGATCCTTCTGAAATGCCGAACCAAAAATGCATGAAGGCGATCCGCTTTGAAAACGGAGCGGTCGTGACGGTGGATGCGCCAATGCCCGAACGACAGCCTGGAGATGCCCTGGTGCGGGTTTTAATGGCCGGCATCTGCGCAACCGATATCGCCATCTTCCACGGGTATGCCGATTTTACCGGTATACCCGGCCACGAGTTTGTCGGGGTTGTGGAAAAGTGCCCGGACTTCCCGGAAATGGAAGGAAAACGGGTTGTAGCGGACATCAATTTCGGATGCAGCGCATGTGCCGATGAAAAGCACTGCGCCAATCGGCGGGTTTTGGGAATTCGAGGGCATAATGGGGCTTTTGCGGCGTATTGCGCGATTCCGGCAAAAAATCTTTACCCCGTGGCCGCATCCGTGGGAACCCGGCAGGCCGTCTTTGCAGAACCTTTGGCTGCCGCCCTTGAAATTACCCGCCAGGCACCTCTCGAAAGCCGAAGCCGTGTTGCAGTGCTTGGCGACGGATGCCTGGGAATTCTCTGCGCTTTAGGGCTGCGGCAATACACCGAGGGAGTGGTGCTGCTGGGACGTCACCGGAAGAAACTGTCTATCGCAAGCCAGCAGAAAGTAAAAACCTTTCTGATGGATCCGCATACGGAGCCCGCGGCACTTGCATCGCAGCTGGGCGTCTTTGATATCACGGTCGATGCCACGGGAAATGCGGAAGGCATCAACTGGTGCATCCCACTGACCCGTCCCAGGGGGACCGTACTGGTAAAAACCACTACCTTTGAAAAGTCAAATATCGACATGGCGCCGGTTGTTGTCAATGAGCTCACCATCAAGGGGTCCCGGTGCGGCAGCATGGCGCTTGCCCTGGATGTTCTTCAAAACCGGGCGGTCGATGTGACGCCGCTCATAGACGCGGTGTACCCGTTTTCCCGGTTTGCTGAGGCTTTTGCCCGTGCAATGGAAAAAGAGAGCATGAAAGTTCTTATCGATTTATCTATTTAATTAAATAGTTTACGCATTGTATCTTCAAGTTCTTCCTCAAGCGGCTTTTTTTCTTCTTTGCCGGTTTGTCCGTCCGTCTTTTCACGATCTTTGGGAGCAAGCCTGTCAAGCACCCGGTCCTGAAGCTGCTGACGGATTTCTTCCCTTCCCCTTTCCTTGAGTTGATCCGATACTGCGGCCGCATCAATCTCGAATTTCGGCGACCACAAGGTCCCTGCCACCTTCACGGGTACAAGGGTCCATCCGTCACCGGTCCGGGAAAGCGCCGATACCAGGTCCCTGCCCCCGATCTTCGAAGCAAGCGCCTGCGACAAACGCATATCCAGAGAAAGATCGAGAGATCCGTCCAACCCGATCATGCCCGCAGGGGCCATGCGAACCTCGTCGCTTGTAAGACGCGAATCGAGTTTGAATTGCCCCTCCTTCAGCTGCACATCCCCTTTCAGGGAGTCAAAATTGATCACCTCAAGTCTCTGGGCGCCCAAAAATCCGGCAAGGCCGCCGGCAAGCCCGGTTCCTGTCAAGCGGCCATTGGTAATATTCACATCCGCCGTTGACGTAAGCGACCGGCTGATATTGCGCCAGCTTACCCCTTCCCCGCTGATATCCGCATTGAGAAAAAAGTTGCCGTAAACGGTATTGGACGCGGCAGGGAAAAGTGCGTTCAACAGGTGCTCCGCCCGGGAGTCCTGCACGGATATATCTGCCGTATATGCAAGCGGCGTGCGATCGAGCCGGGCTTCTGCCTTGCCTGAAAGTGTCCCTCCGGCCACGTTGCCACGAACGTGGTTGACCGTAAAGACGTTTTCTTTGAGCTGGTATTGAAGGTCGAAATTGTCCACCGCCAACCCCTTGAAAACGGCATTGGCCACCCGGACATCCCCTTCCACGTCCAGGGGAAGATCATAAGGGCCGGGTTCCGGCGATTTGGGCGCCCCGTCGGTCGGGGGATCCGGAGAACGGCCGTCTTCGCCTGCCCCCATTGCTGCAAGCAGTTTGTCGATGTCGAGCCGCTCGGCAGTGAGGGTGTGGCGGATAGATTTTGTCTCGCCCATCAGACGGTTCGCGGTAAAACGCAATTGCAACGGTTCTCCAGCCGCTTGAATCACAAGATTATCCGATGCGGCCGTATCATTTTCAAGGCGTATCCCCCCGCTGATTTTCGGTGTCAGATCCTTTATTGCAACGCTGACGTTTTCAAGGGTGATATCCCCGTTTTCAACGATGGATTCCGGGTTTTCCGGAGAACCCTTTAAATGCAACTCCGCACCGATACGCCCTTCCGGGCGCATCTCGCGTATCGGCGCCGCGAGCTTTGGCGGCACCGCCCCGACGATGTCGGAAAGGGAGATCATCGGCAGGCGGGCCCGTACATCAAGAACCGGCGATTGGCTGTAAGACGCGACACTCCCGGACAGGGCCAGCAGAATCCCGTTAACGTCCGCATCCGCCTTTGCAATGGCGATGTTTTCGGACGCCAGGTTTACATTTACGTCATAGTCCAAGTGAAACCGGCCGTTTTCCACATGTGCGTCCGGCATATCGTCGGGCAGGAAATCGATTTCGGTCACGGATATCCGTCCGTCGGAAGCCACCCTATCCGCTGTTGCATCCGCCCGAATGTCGACGCCAAGCTTCATGGAAGAAAGCTTTCCCGGAAAATCTTCCGGGGCATACACCATGAAGGGAGATACATCCAGGTTCTCTGTTTGGACGGACGCTGTCACACGGCGCGTTCCAGGGGTTATGGTACCATCAATGTTTATCGGGTCGCTGTTTACCTGTGCAGACATATCAAAAAGATACTTGATAGGATCTCCGGCGCCATCGCTGCTTTTTGCAATTCGCAATCCGCCGCTGACAGGGGGTGTCTGCTCTTTTATGGCAACACTGACGTTTTCAAGGGTGATATCCCCTTTTTCAACGAGGGATTCAGGATTTTCCGGAGAACCCTTCAAATGCACCTCCGCGCCGATACGCCCTTCCGGGCGCATCTCGAGTATCTGCGCCGCGAGCTTTGGCGGCACCGCCCCGACGATGTCGGGCAGGGATGTCATCGGCAGGCGGGCCCGCACATCGAGGACAGGCGATTGGCCGTAAGACGATACGCTCCCGGACAGGGCCAGCAAAATCCCGTTGATATCCGCATCCGCTTTGGCAATGGCGATGTCTTCGGATGCCAGGTCCACATTTACGTCATAGTCCAGATAAAACCGGCCGTTTTCCACATGTGCGTCCGGCATATCGTCCGGCAGGAAGTCGAGTTCGGTCACGGATATCTGTCCGTCGGAAGCCACACTGTCCGCTGTTGCATCCGCCCGGATGTCGACGCCAAGCTTCATGGAAGAAAGCTTCCCCGGAAAATCCTCCGGCGCATACACCATGAAAGGGAACACGTCCAGCTCCTTTATTCGGACATCCGCGGTGATGCCCTGCGCCGCGGGATTTATCGTACCGGAAACCGAAACCGGGGCATTGTTTACCTTCGCGGACACATCAAAGGGAAACGGCCGTACCGGGGAAAGATCGGTAACAGAGACCATCAATTCGGACAAGAGATATTCCTGGTCCACCAATTGGTCTATAAAAACAAGCCGGCCGCCGGATATGGATATTTCATTGACAAGCAGGTCGATGGGCATCCCGCCATCCGCTTCGGCGCCTTCGCCCGGGGCTTCCGATGACGTCCGTGCCTCGTCTTCATCGGATTTCCCTTTGTCCAGCAGGTCGCTGAAGTTGAACTTTCCGTTTTCATAGCGCTCTATCCGTATGCGGGGAGAAATCAGCTTCAATTCGTCCACAATGACAGCCCGTCGAATGAGCGGCCACAACTGGTACCGCAACACCAGGGACTCGGCGGACACGAAATCCTCCGAATCGTCCTTTTCCCCGATCCTGAAATCGGAGAGCACGATCCCGGAAAAGAGACGCACCTGGATATCGCCGATGGAAACCGGCCTGTCAAGCTGCTTTTCGGCCAGTGGAATTACCACCTGGCGGACCCTCTCGGGGGTGATGAGGATTTTTGCTGCAACCAGCAGTCCCACGACTGCAACAACGAGAATCACTGCGAGAATGCCGATGACCTTGATGAGCTTTTTCATCTCCTGGTTTTCCCTTCACGCAACAAACTTTGCATAAAAAAACCAAATACAATTTCAAGCGGTCGAATATATGGGGCCGCAAAAACGGGACGTTTACGTATACTCAAATATTACCGTCCGCTTTTGAAAAAGCAAGCCGTTATGACAAAATTTCCGCTTCCGGCACGTCGCCAAAATCAGGGCTCAGTACCCTGCCGGATCCACTTTTCTGCGGTTTGACTTGATCCGGGAGCGTTTTGTCTTTTGATCCATCCGTCGCTGCCTCGCCTGAAAACCCGGTTTTGATGGTTTTCGCTGCTTTGTCCGTGCAGTCGCCTGCTGGATAAGCAAATAAAGCCGCCGGAGGGCTTCTTCCCGATTGGCTTCAAGGCTTCGGTATCGCATGGACTTGATGACAATGACGCCGGACTTGGTTATGCGCTGGTCCCTTATGGCCAATAGGCGCACTTTATATTCCTCGGGCAGCGACGATGCCTTTATGTCAAAACGCAAATGTACGGCTGTGGCGGATTTGTTCACGCTCTGCCCGCCCGGCCCTTTTGCGCCGATGGCGGAAACCTCGATCTCGCTGTCCGGTATCTCCATTGTATCTGATGTATCTGAATTTTTCTGCATGGTAAAATATAAAGCGCCGAGCCTTGCAGGCTGGCGCTTTTCTTTTTTATATGGTTACTACTTTTTGCATTTTTGTATAGACACGATAAATATTCCCACAGGATATAAGCCCGTAGGGGCGCCCCTACGAGGTTTTCCTGATCATGATGTCTATTGAAAAATGCAAAGAATTGTATACGGTTACAAATTCCGGCGAGTTTGATACTGCAGGTCCGATCAGGAGGCCCTGATTTTATAAATCAACGCGCTGCCTTCCTCCTGTAACGGCCTATACTCATCTGTTTTTGATTTTTTCAGCCTTTTATATGCGGTCTGCAGCAACTGCCCGGCATTTTCCACGCTTTTTTCATCGATGGAGGCAATGCCGTAATACAGGGACAGGCGGAACCGGATACTTTCATGGTCAAACGGATGCCTGTCCAGGTAGTCCTGTACCTGCCTTACCAGGACCTCAGGCATATCCCCTCTTGCATCGGGAAGCAACAGGACGAATTCGTCCCCGGTGAACCGGGCAACGACATCTTCCGGACGGGCCAGAGACCCGATCGTTTCGGCTACGTATCGTACGGCCATGTCGCCGTACTCGTGGCCGTATAGATCGTTTAACCCATTGAAACCGTCCAGGTCCAGAAACAGTACCGAAAGGCCTTTGCCATGATGCAACGACAAGCTGAATTTTCTCTTCAACTCTGCCATCAGGGAGGTCCGGTTCAGCAACCCAGTCAAGGGGTCATGAAGGTGCAGGTAGCGGAGCCGTTCATGGGCGGATATTTTGGAAAGACATAAAGAGACCTGACGCATGAACTGCTCGATCAGACTCTTATCCATCGCCGGTGCAAACCGGTTGGAAACGAAATGCCCGAAATTCATGGCACCGACAAGCGTATCGTCTATAAACAACGGCATGATAGCCATGGAGCGAACGGTAAAATTATGGTTTTCGGGAAAAAACGCGGCATACGGTGTTGTGTAATTACAGGCATAAACCGGTTTGCAGCCGTCTTTAACAAACCGCTCAAATTGGGAGGCCTGGATAAACGCGGCATGCTTATTGACTTTTTCATTTTCCATGGCAGGGGCAACCAGGTCGGCCAGGAGGGTGCCTTCAATAACGGTAAGCCACACATGGGGCATTTGAAAAATTCGTTTGATTCCGGGGAGAAGGGATTCAAAAAAATCCGTCACGGTGAAGACGGAAAGCATCTTCCCTTCAATATCGGCGCAATTTTGCCGGTAGTCTTCATAATCTCTCGCTCGTTTTACGATATTCTCAAAATCGTTTTTCTTGATAATCCGTAAGATGTCGGCACCGTTCATTCGGCAGGGCTCACCGTTTTTCCGCTTGATGCATTCAAATTCTTCCATAAATTGCTTAATGCAGCTACCGATGGGTGCGTCTTGCATATAACACCTCTTTGGTGATTTATATGGTTATAAAAGAAAATTTTCCCTTTAAAAAATCCTGCAAATTCAGTGCCATAAAAAACGTATCCGTTTTACAGACAATTTCGCGGGGTGACTGCAAAGCCAAAACCGGACACTGCAAGAAAGGGGATGGACTGCAAATGCCGCTCAACCCGGCAGCGACGGTACAAGAAAGTATCAGGTGACGTTTTCCGGTGACCTGATTCGAAAACGCCGGGGGCGCATATCCATAACCGGCGAAAAAGGGCAATTGTTGTATTTTGTATACACCTGTCTACAAAACAAAACCTACTATACTGAAGAATGCGCGGCAATTCAAGCGATTAATACCGGCCTTTCCTTTTTGAAAAAGCAAGACCTCTTGGCCCGGCATTTCAGGCATTTTTGCGAGAATCGATATCCAGTTTGGCAAAATAGTCCAAGGACGCCGGGTTAATAAGGGCTTCCCGGTTGGTGACGGGCTTGTTCTCCAGTATGTTCTTGACGGCGATCTCGACTTTTTTCATGTTGAGGGTATAGGGAATATCAGGCACTTCGATGATCCTTGAAGGGACATGGCGCGGGGATGCCTCGCTTCTCAGCCGGCTTCGGATTTCCTTGTCCAGCGCTTCGGTCAGGCGGCTTCCCTCCGCCATTTTTACGAATAAAACGACCTGTTCATCGCCATTTTGTTTCCGCCCGATCACGAGGGAGTCCTGGATCTGCCCGAAGGCTTCTACAATGCGATAGATTTCAGCCGTTCCAATCCGCACGCCGCCGGGGTTCAACGTTGCATCCGAACGGCCGTAAATCTTGACGCCGCCATGATCATATATCTCGATAAAATCCCCGTGCCGCCAGACGCCGGGATACACATCGAAATATGCGGATCGGTACCTTGAACCATCCGGATCGTTCCAGAAATACAGGGGCATGGAAGGAAACGGAGCTGTGCAGACCAGCTCCCCCTGCCGATTTTTTATCGAATTTCCATTTTCATCAAAAGCCTCGACCTTCATGCCGAGTCCCCGGCACTGCAATTGACCGGCATACACCGGCCCCATGGGATTTCCCAATGCAAAGCAGCCGTTCAAGTCCGTACCGCCGGAAATCGAAGCCAATTGGACCTCCGGTTTTATGGCTTCGTATACGAACCGGAACCCTTCTTCCAGCAGCGGGGAACCCGTGGAAAGAACGGCCCTCAGCGCAGACAGATTCAAATCATCCCCGGGACGAAACCCGGTGTTCTTCAGGGCCGTGAGGTACCCCGCACTGGTGCCGAATACCGTGATCCCTTCTTCTTCGGCCATCTTCCAGAGCGCCGTTTCATCGGGGTAAAAGGGGTTTCCTTCATAAAGAACAATTGTAGCACCGGTTGCCAGGGATGCCACCAGCCAATTCCACATCATCCAGCCGCAGGTGGTGAAATAAAAAATGACGTCCTTGCGGGTAAGGTCCGTGTGGAGGACCAGCTCCTTGAGCTGATTGACCAGTATGCCACCGGCTCCCTGGACCATGCACTTGGGAAGGCCCGTGGTCCCGGAAGAATACATAATATAGTGCGGATGGTCCGCGGGAAGCTGCGTAAACTCAATTTTTTGGGATTCATTCCCTTTTTTGAAGTCATCATACGGCACACCCTTGGAAATACCGGAAATATCCGTTGCCTCGGTGGCATACGAAACAATCACGATCTTCCGGATGGAAGCAATATGATTTTCTATCTGGGCGATTCGTTCCAGGCAGTCCATGGGCTTGCCCTTGAAGGAATATCCATCTGCGGCAAACAGAACCGTCGGTTCGATCTGGCCGAACCGGTCCAGGATAGACTGGATGCCGAAATCCGGTGAGCACGATGACCAAGTCGCTCCGATACTCGCAGCGGCGAGCATGGCAATGACCGTCTCCGGAATGTTGGGCATGAATCCAGCAACCCGGTCGCCAGGTTTTACGCCGGTCTCTGCAAGGGCGGCAGCCACCCGCACCACTTCTTTGTAGAGCGCTGCATAGGTGATATAAACAGGCGGACGGTTTTCCCCCCTTGCAGCAATGGCAATGCCTTCATCCCGGTAGCGAAGGAGGTTTTCCGCAAAGTTAAGCCTGGCCCCTTCAAACCACCTGGCGCCAGGCATTTTCGCAGGATCATCCACAACCCGGTCATACGGGGAGGAGGCGACAATCCCGGTAAAATCCCATACCGCCGCCCAGAAATCAGGAATCCGGTTTACCGAGAATTCGTACAAATCGTCGTACCCGTCGATATCAAGCCCGTAGCGGTCGTTGACGAACCCGATAAAACGAAACATATTGGTTTCCCTGACCCTCTCCTCAGACGGCTGCCAGAGTATTTCGGCCATGGTCATCTCCTTTTTACTTCCTTCCGGTCAACTCCTTGGGGATCCGGCCGGAGTGGACGGTTTCCGAACGCAGCCGGCGGCCTAAAATTTTTTCCACCATGCCCCCTGCGGCAAGGAGCCTGTCGACATCCAGGCCCGTATCGATTCCCATCTCGTCCATCATCACGACCATATCCTCGGTCGATACCAGGCCGGTAATCGAAGGATCTTTGTAGTAGTATTCCCCGGTCCCGCCGGTGGGCACCCGGTCAACGAAATTCGCGGGCTGCCCCCCGATCCCGCCAAGCGTGGATTCATAATGGGTGATCCCGGCATGCAGCGCCGCCAAAACATTGGCAAGGCCCCATCCGCGGGTCACGTGGAAATGGGCGATGTGCTTGGATGTGTCCGGGATCTCGTCCAAAACCATGGAGAAATAATCATATACCCGGTTGGGCGGGGCGGATCCGTCATGGTCGGCATGCTCGATGTCGTCTGCACCGATGTCCAGCCAGCGCCGGGTGAACTCCAGGGCCTTTCGCATGTCCGTCGGGCCTTCGATGGGGCAGCCCCATATCGTACTCACGGTGCCGCAGACCTTAATCCCGGCGTCGTGGGCCCTGGGAATGTATTTTTCGCACATTTTCCAGTATTCTTCCAGGGATGTGCCGGAATTCGTCTTGTGGTGCGATTCGGAAGTCGACACCATAAACAGGATGCGATCCGGGCCGTGGCCGTTCTTCCTGGCTTCGATGGCCCGGTCGACCGCCTGCTCCCGAATGGTGATCGACGTGGTTTCCACCTCGTCGAGCAGATGGGCCACGCGTTTGCTCTTGAAAAGCATCTTGTACAGTTCATCGGCGTCTTCAAACTGCACCATCCGCCTGGGGTTTCCGAAATTGGTCACCTCCAGCCGCCGGATGCCGGATAAGATCAACTCTTCGAGCACCCAGAGCTTGGCGCGGGTGGGCACAAAGATTTCCTCGTGCTGGAACCCGTCCCTGACCGTAATATCGCCAATCACGACCTTCTTTGGAAAATTCAGCTTGCCCATTCATTCCTCCTGAAACGGTAAATGGTTATTATATGTTGCAAATTATTACAAACGCATCAAATTTGACGGCTTCGTAAAAAGTCCAATATCTGCGTTGCGAACAATTTTTGAAGAATCTCACGTACGGCTAAGTACGCTCAGTTCTTCAAAAATTGCACGCGCCTTGATCTTGAACTTTTTACTTTGCCGTCCAAAACCGCCTTTTTACGTGCACATCAAATTTCTTGGAGAAAAGGTTACAATTTCAAACGCCGGCTGTCGGCATTGCCCGTAGCGACTGTGAGGCCCATGGGGCATCTCTATCTTTTATCTTTAAAATCTGAAATTACCGAACGACGGATCCCCGACCGGGAAGATATGGCTTACTTCCAGGGCCATTGCCAGCCAATCGCGAATCTCTGAAAATTTCAGCACCCGGTCGCTCAGCAGCCTGGCGCCGCAGTAGAACGGATGCGCTTCGCCGTCGTATTTTTCCACCATTTTCTCGTAAAAACGGCTTCGCTCCTCTTCGGTCATCGGCTGGCCCGAAGCTTCCCGCTTCCGGT
>JAWOAV010000142.1:0-11156 GCA_046498365.1 Desulfosalsimonadaceae bacterium | reverse complement strand
CGGAAAACGCCTTTGATTTTAGGCGCGCACCTGTCCATCGCCAGAGGCATCCACCGTGCCCTTCACGATGCCGCCGAGCTCGGCTGCGGCGCGCTCCAGGTGTTCACCAAGAATGCCGGCACATGGCGGGAAAAGGACATCACCGACAAGCAGGCGGCCGCGTTTGCCGCCGCAGTGGAAGAAACAGGCATAAAACAGGTCTTTTCCCACTGCGCGTATCTGATCAACCTTGCCGGAAACGACGAGGAAAAAACGGCCATGTCGGTGGAGGCTCTTTACCGGGAAGTGCTGCGGTGCGAAAAACTGGGGATCCCCTTTGTCGTGCTTCATCCCGGTTCGCACATGGGGGACGGGGAGGAAAAGGGAATCCGGCGCATAGCGGCCAACCTGGACCGGGTAATGGAGCGGATCGGCAAAGGAAAGACCATGGTACTGCTGGAAACCACCGCCGGGCAGGGAAGCGCACTGGGATGCACCTTTGAGCAGCTTGCAGCCATGCGGGACAGGTCGAACTGCGGGGATCGGATCGGCTTCTGCATGGACACCTGCCACATTTTCGCTGCGGGGTACGATATTTCCGACGAAAAAAGCTACAATCGGACCATGGCGGCTTTCGATAACGCCATCGGACTGTCGCACCTCTACCTTCTTCACCTCAATGATATCAAGAAACCGTGCGGGTCGAGGGTGGACCGGCATACGCATATCGGCGAGGGGTATATCGGGGATGCCGGCTTCCGGCTGGTCGTAAACGACAGCCGGCTTTCTGCCATACCCATGATCATCGAAACGCCCAAGGAAAAAGAGGGGCAAAACGCCGACAAAATGAACCTCGACCGTCTGCGCACGCTTTACGGATAGGCTTCGGACAGGCTATCTTTCCTTCAAACGGTCGTAGGCCGCCTGGATCTCCACGAATTTCCGCCGCGCCGCCTCCTGAAGATCCTCCCCCAGGTGAGACACCTTGTCCGGGTGATACTGCTGCGCCAGGTTCCGGTAGGCAGAATGGATTTCCTTCTGGGACGCCCCCGGGGAAACACCCAAAATCTCGTAGGGGCTCTTTGCATGGCTCCCCCCGTAGGAAGAGCGGCCTGTATCCTGCTGACGGTATTGCTCTTGCCCGCTGTTCGCGTGGCGGTAGCCGCCGTCGGCCCGCCCCTGGCCTGCCCCGGGCGTCCGCCCGAAAAATCGGTTGATAAAATCCGGCAGCCGGCCGTATTTCATGTAATAAATCATTAGGGCCGTGACGGCGATATCATCTATCCACCCAATGACCGGTATGAAACTGGGGAGCAGGTCATAAGGGTTGAGGACGTAGAGTATGCCCAGGGTGATAAAAACGATGGATAGCAGGGTTTTCATGTTGGCTATGATCTCAGGGTGGCCTTCAGGCGCATGGGATTTTCCAGCAGGCCTATGGCGGACAGGATCGAAGGGCAGACGATGTCCGCCGATACAACAGTTTCCACCGCAGCCCCTTCCCCAAGGATCACGGCAATACCCAGGGCGGAAGCATGGAGCATTTCCCGATCGTTTCTGCCGTTTCCGATGCTGACCGTTTTCTCCTCCCCGAGACTTCCTACAAATTCCCGTTTTTCCCGGGTGTGGTTGTTGCCGGTCAATATCCGTAGCCGGCAGTTTACACCGCGCAAACCTTCCGCGGCCAGACCAAAGGTGTCCGCGGTAATCACATGCAGATTCATATGGTTCGCCAACCGGTTCAGGGCGTCTTTTACGCCGTCTATCAGCCGGCCGTCGATGGCCAGCGTGCCGTTATAGTCCATGACCACGTGTTCCAGTTGCAGACGACCGTATCCGGGAATATCGATTTCCATGACAAAGAAACCTTAGAAAAATTTACATTTCATTTTTCGGGATCGAAATCGCTATCGAAATCAAAATCGGTTTTCTCAAATCCACAGAACACGACATCTTCCTTTTAAAATACGGCAACCACCAAGCTTTTCGTGTCCAAGTGAGCTGTTCTTTTCTTTCGATTTCGATTTCGATTTCGAATGTAAGACAACTGTCGGAAAGGTCAAGTCAAATCGTTTCCACACCGGTTTATTTCCCTATTGCAATTCAAGATCGACCATGTAGGGAAAGTGATCCGACGGGTAGCTGCCGTTTTTCTGGTCGCGGAGGATGCGCGCTTCGAGCACCCGGAAGCCGGGGCTGGCCAGTATCCAGTCCATGCGGGCGCGCTGGGGGACGCCGGTAAAGCCATGGTGGGTGAAAGCCTCTTTTCCCTCCCGGTTTTCCACGGCCTGCCAAGTGTCCGAAAGGGGGGTTTCGGGTTCGGTCAGAATCCGGTGTACGTCGGACCCCGGCTGTTCATTGAAATCCCCCATGACGAGCAGGGGATCTTCCACCTGCCTTGCCCAACTGGCGATAATTCTGGCCTGGTTGACCCTCGCTTCTTCCCCCATGTGATCCAGGTGGGTCACGCCGGCGCAGATAGACCTTCCGGTCTTTTGGTCGCGCATGCGGCAATGGCTCATCATCCTCGGAAAGGCGCTGTCCCAGGACTTGCTGAGATAAACATCGGGGGTTTTCGAGAGCCAAACGTCGGCGCCGTTGATGATTTCAAAGCGCTCCTTTTTGAGAAGCAACGTGGGGCACTGCGTCTCGGAGGCCTGCGGCCGCCCCGCCATGTATACGATATATTCCGGCAGCATCTCTTCCAGGTACAGCAGCTGCCCCGGCTTTCCTTCCTGGGTGCCCAGGATGTCCGGTGAATGGCGGGATATGAGTTCCGCTACCATGGTTTTCCGAAAGGCCCATCCGTGGGGGCCGTCCCGGTCGTTTTCAAATCTCAGGTTGAACGTCATCACGCGCATCGTTTGAATAGCACCCGCTTTTTTCAGATTACAGTCCCATGAACTTTCCGGCGATCTGCTTCATGATTTCGTTGGTTCCGGCGAAAATCGACATGACGCGGATATCCCGGAACCCCCTTGCGATGGGGCAGGCTTCCGTAAAACCATAATCCCCGTAAAGGTCCAGACACTGCTGCGACACGCGCTTGGCCAGGTCCGTGATCCAGTATTTTGCCATGGAGGTTTCCACGATTTCCGGTTCCCCCGCGGCATGCCCGGCAATGAGCTTGTCCAGAAAGGTGCGCCCCAGCCGGACCTCGGTGGCCATTTCCACCAGCGCAAACATGACCGCCTGGCGCTTGGAAAGCGGTTTTCCGGTTGCATCCGTTGTTTCCCGGCAGAATTTCTGCGTTATTTCGAGCATGTATTCCGCGGCCGCCTGGCCGCCAATGGCGGTCATGAGGCGCTCCTGCTGCAGCTTCTCCATGAGCATGCGAAACCCCGCGCCGTCGTTGCCCAGACGGTTTTCTTCGGGAATCCGGCAGTCGGTGAAAAACATCTCCGCGGTGTCCTGGCTGTGAAACCCCATTTTTTCGAGATGCCGCCCTTTTTTGAAACCGGGCGTGCCCGACTCGACCAAGTAGAGGGAAACCGACTCGTACGGGTTTTCCACCGCCGGACTTTTCGCGGCCACGATGACCAGGTCGGCGTTTATCCCGTTGGAGATGAAGGTTTTGGAACCGTTGAGCACGATCTCGTCGCCGGATTTTTCCGCAGTAGCGGTCATGGAGGCCAAATCGGAGCCCGCATCCGGCTCGGTCATGGCAACCGCGGTGATGATATCCCCCGTGACGCAGCCGGGGAGATATTTCCGCTTCTGCGCTTCCGTGCCGAAAGACTGGATGTAGGGCACCACCACGTCGCTGTGAAGCATGGAGGCAAGACCGGTATGGTTGGTCCGCGTCATTTCCTCCGCAACGATCACCGAATACAAAAAATCGCCGCCAAGGCCGCCGTACTGCTCGGATACGGACGTACAGAGGAAGCCTTCCCGCCCCATTTTCTGCCATGCCCATTTGGGCGTAATGTGCTCCTTTTCCCACTGCTCCGTATACGGCATGATTTCACTTTCCAGAAACCGGCGTACCCGCATGCGAAAATTGTCGTGATCCTCGGTGTATTGCAGTATTTTCATGAGACGACTCCGGGTGGAATAAGTTGTAAGTTGTAAGTTGTAAGTTATTGGTTATAGGTTAACGATCAGGGTCAAGGGCCGGATCGTTGGCAAATTTTTGCGTTTCGCATGCCTTCCCCGTCTATCGGTATCGCCCTTACTTACAACTTATACCGTATAACCGATAACTTTTACCTTGTGAGTACTATCTCCCAAGTTTTCCGATCACCACGTCTGCGATTGCATCTTTCAGCGCCAGGGCCGAGCCCATCATAATTTCAATGGTTTTCGCGTCCCGGTAAAAATGCTCCACCTCGTATTCGGTCATGTAGCCGTATCCGCCCAGAAGCTGGACAGCCTCGTCCGTCACCGCCATGGCGCATCGGGACGCTGTCAGCTTGGCGATGGCCGCTTCTGCGGCATCGCATTTTTTCCGGTCGAATTTCCAGGCTGTGCGGTAAACGAGCCACCGGGTCTGCTCGATTCGTGCCGCCATTTCCGCGACCTTGTGCCGGGTCACCTGGAATTGGGCCAGCTTCCGGCCGAACTGCTCCCGCTGCCGGATATAGTCCAGCGCCCGGTCAAAAGCGCCCTGGGCCGTTCCCAGGGCCATTGCCGAAAGCTGAATCCGCGCTTCGTTTATAAAGGCAGGCCCGCCGCCGGGGACAGAACCGCTTTTCTGCAGAAGATTTTCCGCATCAACGCGCACGTTGTCGAAACGGACATGGCCAAATGACACCATGTTGTTTCCGAGGGTCTGCCCCGCATCCGTCAGGTGGATTCCTTTCCGGTCGCCCTCCACGACGGCCAGGAAAACATTTCCGCCGCCACCGGCCGCACCATTTTGCCCCTCCCTTCGGCCCAGCACCACGAAAAAGGAGGCATTCATGCCGTTTACCACAAAATTCTTTTCCCCGTTGATGAGAATATGGCCGTTGTCTTCCTGTATCGTGGTCGATACGGACGCAAGATTGTCAAACATTCCGGTTTCAAAAAAAGCACAGGCGGAAAGGCTCCTGCCTTCCACAACCGGGAGGACAAACTTCTCTGCAAGGTCGCTCCCCCCGAATCGAAAAATGCACTCGGCCGCAAAACCGGAGAAGAGAAGCGCCATTCCCATAGCCGAATCCTGCCGGCAAAACTGTTCGGCAACGAGCGCGTTCTCCAAAAGCCCCATCCCCGCACCCTCGCAGGAGGCGGGATAGTGAATACCGATAAATCCTAATTCCCCCGCTTTTTTGAGCACGTTTTCCGGATACTTCCGCCCCTTTGATAATTCAATGACCATTTCCTTGTCGAACTCGCCTTTTGCAAAGTCCCTGGCCGCTTTCTGAATTTCTTTCTGCGGCTTGCTCAATTCAAATTCCATTGTTCATCCCCTTGCCAAAAAGTGATGGTGCGGCAAAAACACGACTGCGGGCATGCCGGCATTAAATTTTTGCTTCCAGCGTTTGATGGAAACAAAAGGATAAATCCCGGCCGAAAAATTGTCAAGCGGAAATCGGCGGTATACAGGTTACGAAAACAAATGTCGTACAGGAAATGAAAATCGGGAAGAAACACCCGGAATAGAATTGACATCGCGACGGTTTGTGAAGTACCTTTTACGGAAATCGTGGCCGTCCAGACCCGAAACACCCTTTCCGGAAAACCGATGAATCTGCTCCTGATTTTACTCTCCGCGCTCCTGTATATCCTCGCCTTCCCCGGGTGGGACATCGGTTTTTTCGCGTTTATCGCCCTTGTCCCCCTGTTTCGCGTCGTTGAGAGCACCCGTTCGGATTTGCGAGCAATCGGGTACGGGGCGCTCTGGGGGGGGCTGGTTTCAACGGGACTGGGATACTGGCTTTTACCGGCCTTGATCGGTCATTTCGCCATGTGGCCGCCCAAAGCTCTGGTGTTTTACATGCTTTCCGTGACCCTCCCCGCCTGCCTGATCTACGCCTCTCTGAGCGCTGCTTATCGTTTCGTGCACCACCGGCATCTTGCGTGGTACGCCTTTGCGCTGCCCGCCCTGTGGACGCTTGCGGAATATCTCAAGGAAATGGTGCCGGCAATTCTTCCGTGGGGGGGTATCGGGTATGCGGCCCTCCCCTTTTACCGGTTTGTTCAGATGGCGGACCTGGGCGGGGTGCACGCCCTGACTTTCGTCATCGCAGCGATCAACGCCGTTTCCTGGTTCATTCTTCGCAGCCTCCGACCGGGGGGCGTATCTACCGGGTTACCGGCGCAAACCACCGGGCGGCTTCCCCTCCGCTATTCGAAGACGCCTTTTGCAGCGGTGCTTGTTTTACTCCTGGCCATATGCCTTCCCGTGCTTTACGGGTCCGTCCGCCTGGTCCGCATTAATGACGCGATAAACGGAAAAATGGCTGCGGGCAGGCCTTTGCAGGCCGTTCTTGTCCAGGGAAATTTCGACCTCGATGACCGCTGGAGCGGCATGGGATTTTACCGCCGCCTCCGGACCTACCTGGCCATGAGCAAAGGGGACCCCGGATACGACGATGAAAGCGGGAAGAAAGAAAAGGGGTACCACCAGGAGCGGGTCATTGTATGGCCGGAAACCACCCTCAACGAACCCGGACGCATGGACGGGGAGCTTTTCCGGCAAATCATGCACCGTATCGGAAAAAATGCCCTTTTGATTTCAGGCGGCCTTCACAAGGATACCGCCACGGGGCAGATGACCAACTGCGCCTATCTTGTTTCCGAAAAAGGGACACTGATGCGCTATGACAAGAACATTCTGCTCCCCTACGCGGAGACGTCAATGGTCTTTGACTGGCTGGGCGCGTATTACACCGCACCCAGCGAATTTGCCGCCGGCCGAACGCCGTCGTTCATGGACACAGCCCATGGCGGTGTGGGCGTTTCCATCTGTTTCGAGATCCTCTACCCCCGCTACATTGCGCGCTCGGTCGCTTCGGGGGGCGAATTTCTTGTCAATATCTCAAACGATGCATGGTTCGGGGATTCACCCATGCCGCGCATGCACCTGAACGCGGCAAGAATGCGGGCCATTGAAAACCGCCGGTTCCTTCTGCGAGCGGCCAACAGCGGCTTTTCGGCCGTCATCTCTCCGGACGGGCGCGTTGCCGCACGCACGGAACTGTTCCAGCGCCAGTCCATAGAGAGCGACTTTTCCCGCCTGTCCGCCCTGTCCCCGTATACCCGCTGGGGGGATTGGCCGGTCCTTTTTTCCGGCATCGTTCTGGGCATCGCCCTGCTGCGGATGGTTCTGAAAAAAGAGGCGCGCCCCTAGCGGGACTGAAGCCCCTTCCCCTGATGTTCCTCCATCAACTTTTCCCGCTCGATGCGCATGGTTTCGCTACGGCGAAACGCTTCGGCCTGGTCGCCGAATATCTCGTCCTGGAGCTGGCGGAGCGCTGCTTCCTTTTCCGCTTCTGTCAGATCCGGATTTTCGCGCACCACGGCTTCACTTTCCCGGTAACTTGATTCCTGCTGCTTTTCCCGGGCAAGCTGCCGGTCAACGGCTTCAAGGCGCTCGACCGCCTCGGGCGGAAAAAACTGGCCCCGGAATTCATCTATTTTTTCCTGCCGCGCCTCTGCCGAGGGGAGTTCGGCAAGATCTTTTTCATAGATCTTCATCTTTTCCCGGTACCGGGTGTATTCGCCGGGATGGGCCTCCACGGCATCCGCCTCGTCCCCCCACATATCGCTATTGAGCTCCTGGAGCATCGCCTCTTTTTCCGAACCGTAGAGATCGCCGTCGCCGACGATGATGGCACGGCGAAACGCATATTCCCGGGCCTTGACATCCGCACCGAAAAGCTGGTCCGCAAGCGCCTCCCCGAGGCGCTCCCTCCGAAAGGCCTGTATCTGTTTCAGGGCGTCAAGGGCGTCTTCCGGGGTCCTTATGAGGCCGAAGTTTTGGAACGCCTCACCAAGGGCGATTTCGCACTCAATATATTTCTGGTAGGTCTCATAGAGCTGCTGCGCCTCGGGCGCCGAAAATTCCGAGAACAGGTATTCCCTCACCTGCTCCAGGTGATCACCCAGGTTGACGCTGTCTTTGAACCGGCTTTCCAGGTGTTTGAAATACCGCGCGGTCGTATGGGAATTGATCAGCGCCTCGGAAAATATTTCCCGGATATCGATCGCATCGGTCTTTTCCGGCCCGTCACCCACACCGGCCCGGGATCCCGCCTCTTTGCCGGATGCCGCTTTATCGCCGGTGACGAGGGGAAGAGGGCGCCGGGCCTTTTTTACGTCATCATAGGTAATGTTATCACTCTGGTCGTAGATATATCCGGAACCGTTCTCACGATCATTTCCGGTTTCCTGCGGGTACAGCCAGTACAAAACCACGGCGATGAGAAAAACGAGGCCGGCAAGGGCCTTAACTCTTTTTCTGCTGTTGTTCATGGCAAAAATCTCCGGTGAATCACATGTATCGCGGATTGCATATTATTATGCGGATGGACCGCCTTCAGGGATGAAACAAAACGTGCAAGGCGTCAAGCCTTTTTGCCGCCGGTCACGAAAAAAGGGGCACCGGATCGGCGCCCCTTTTATGATCAATTTTTCATGACGGCTTCGTAAAAAATCCAATATGTGCGTTGCGCAAAAATTTTGAAGAATCTCATCACGCCTTTGGCGTGACTCAATTCTTCAAAAATTGTACGCGCCTTGATCTTGAACTTTTTACTTTGCCGTCCAAAATCGACTATTTACGGGTGCATTTTTCATGGTATTCCAAAAAAAACAGTGCACGTTTTTTTTAGTTCTTCAATATCCCCGGCTTTTCAGGTCTGCGGCAAGATCCACGTAAAAACCGTTCGCGTCAAATCCAGGGGTGTAGCCGAAAAGGTGGTCTACGATATTGAGATGATCGCACCCGGCGCTGTACCAGGATGCGTCCTCAACGCCCCTGAAAGTGCCCCATTTGGCGCTGTCGACGCTCACAAGGCCGTCATTGGCACCTTCGTGGTACAGAAGAATGGGCCACGTGGCGATGAAGTACCAGTTGCGGGCGTTGACCGCCATGGTCTTGATCTTTGCCGCAACGCTCTGGTAGTAGACGCCGCTCTGGTTGGGCGTGTTCGGGTTAAAGGTGTTGATCATGTAGGGACGGGTCAGGTCGTAGGCGTTTTGCAGGCTGTCCGGGTCGGTGTCGCCGAACAGGTACGCGTATACAAAATCCATGGTGTCGCCAACGAGCCATTCAAGGTCGTTAGGAACGATGCCCAGCACGACATCGGCAATGACACTCCCCCGGTGGGGGCCGGCGATGCTGGTGTGGCTGGCCACCTTGTTAGAAAGGCCGAGATTGGATATGGCGTCCCTTGTGTAGATGGTGCCGTGGGAGTGGCCGATGATATTGAGCTTGGCCGCGCCGGTGGCCGCCTGGATCTCAAGGAACTGCGTCTTGAAAGACTCGGCCTTGCTCCGGGTGGAATCCATCCCGTTGACGGTTGTCAGATAAACTTCCGCGCCTTCGTCTTCCAGCGCATCCGGAATCCCCCACCAGTAATCCACGATTCCCAAAATCTCAGTGGACGCGCCCATGCCGTGGGCCATGACGATGGGATACTTTGTGTCGGCAACGTAAGAACCGCCGCCGCACAGCGCTGTAGCCGGAAAACATAACAGCAAAGAAAAAACGACAAGAGCAACAGCTTTTTTCTGAAATCTCATTATCCCCCCTTTTCCACCCGCGCGATCCGCTCAATCATCTCAATCAACGCAGATCACCGTTAAAAATACGAAATTCCCCTTTTCGTAAGTATCAATGTAACACTACATCGAAACCGAATTCGGTGTCAACGCAAAAAAATGAATTTTTTTCTATAAACAGCGTTTCTGGCAGGATACAACAAACCGAAAATTTTAGCAATTTGTACAAAAAGATCGATATAAATCAACTTCAGGGAGTAGAACCAATCCTAAAATGGCCTTATGGCCCAATCGCTTTGTTGGCGTCTTGAACCGGAACCCAAATGTTGCGTCGGGTTCTATCGACTTAGAACGATTCTAAAATATTAAAATAGACCCCGCTCGAATCGTTGCCCACGGCAAAATCGAACCGGAGGTTGATGGTTTCCTCCCCGCCGACACGGTAGCGCAATCCAAAACCGCCGGCCGGCTTTATTGCCAGCTCCCGTGCCCTGAAAAGGTCGTTGCCGATCACGCCGGCACTGCCGAAGACCGCAGCGCCCAGTTTTTTCCATACCTGCGTACGGTATTCAGCCTGGAGTGCGGCGACATCGCGCTCCCGGAACAACCCGGAATAGTACCCCCGGACCAGGCTGAACCCGCCTCCGCCCCCTATACGGGAAAGGTTCGTAAACGGGATGTCTCCGCGCACGACATTCACATACGCCTGGACCGCGACCACTCCCCTTTCACCGGCAGGGATATACCGGCGCAGGTCCGCCCGGTAGCGCTGAAAATCATACTCTCCAAGGCTGTCCGGAAACATGACGGCCGAGAACTGTCCATAAACGCCTGTCCGGGGAAAAAAGGAATCATCCCGGCTGTCGAAGGTGACAATGGGGCCGATGCCGAAAATGTCACCCCCCTGAGCTCCCCGTACATTCCCGGTATCCAGGATGCCGCCGGCTTCGATCTTTGTGATTTCGTAGTGTTGAAACTCCGTGCTCAATCCGGATTTCAGATGCTTCCCGAGGCGATACTGGAGGGCAAGACGGCCGGTAAATTCCCTGGATGTAAAATCTTCCTCGTCGTCCTCGGTGTTATCCGTTCCAATACCGAAAAACTTGTCCGGCCATTTCGCCCCCCCCATACTCCCCGCGATATGGAACCGGCCGTCCGCAAAATAGGATTGGGCCCTGCCCGCCGCCCGAAACTGTCCCAGTTGCGTGTACGCCAGAAAAGCCATGAACGTGGAGGGTCGGCTCATCTCGTCTTTGCGAAAATGAACCATGCCGGTCAATGTAAAGGCGGCTTTTGTTTCAGGGGTATAGATGGGAAGGGGGACAATAAGAAAACCTGCGCGCTTCTTCCCCCTGGTGCCAACATCCGTTTCACCGTCGGCAAGGGCCGGGGCGGCGGTAAACAGCACCAGGAGCAGCAGAATTACCATCCGCAGATAGTGACCGGATACATTTTTCAATCAGACCGTCCTGTTTTCTTACGATATGGAAGGATTGTAAATGACGCCGCCGGATGCCGCGTACAGG
>JAWOAV010000116.1:0-9069 GCA_046498365.1 Desulfosalsimonadaceae bacterium | reverse complement strand
CCGCACAGCGCCACCGCCCAGTTTTTCATCAATGTCAAGAAAAACGAATTTTTAAACCATACCGCCAAAACCCCCCAGGGTTGGGGGTATGCCGTTTTCGGCAAAGTGGCCAAAGGGCACGGGGTGGTCAACAAGATCAAAACTGTGCCCACCCGCCGCAAGGGAATGCATGATGACGTTCCGGTAACTCCGGTGGTGATCAACAAGGCCTCCGTGATAGCGTAGATAGCTTCTCGTCATGCCGGGTCACCGGAAGGACGGGATGCAGGGGAAATCTCTGTATAGCAGGATTTTATCGGTATCGGAGTCGGTATCGGTATCGGTATCGGGGTCGGGGTCGGTATCGGTATCGAAATTCGACCCCGATACCGACCCCGATACCGACCCCGATAAAAATGGAACCGGTTCATGGGCCCTCATTATTTGCAGCCAGTATTGACGACTTTTTACGAAGCCATCGGTATTGTGTAATTGCGAATACAAGGTAAAGATGCGGATATTTCTATGAATATGAAAGCACAAACAGTGGCGCTGCTTGCGCAGGTGAGAAAAAGCGCCCCCCTTGTCCATAATATTACCAATTACGTCGTGATGAATTCTTCGGCCAACATCCTGTTGGCACTTGGCGCATCCCCGGTCATGGCCCACTGCCTGGCGGAGATCGAGGAAATGACCGGCATCGCGGGTGCACTGGTCGTGAACATCGGCACGATCGATGAAAGCTGGCTGGAGGCAATGCTTCTTGCCGGAAAGACAGCCAATAAAAAGGGAATCCCCGTGATTCTGGATCCCGTGGGGTCGGGGGCGACGGCCTTCCGCACCGCATCTGTCCTTCGTATCCTTGATGAGTGCCGGGTTTCGGTGCTGCGCGGCAATGCCTCCGAAGTGTTTTCCTTGACCGGATCGGGCGTAACAACAAGGGGGGTCGATTCCTCGCTCTCCCTTGCCGATGCCCATGTGGAGGCCGCCCGCGGCATGGCAAGGGATCTGGGGTGCATTGTCGCCATCTCCGGCCCGGCCGATTGCATCACCGACGGCAGCAGGATTTTTCTCGTTAAAAATGGGCACCCGCTCATGACAAGGGTCACCGGCATCGGCTGCGGCCTGTCCGCAACGGTTGCGGCGTTCTGCGCAGTTGCGGGAAAAGATCTTCTTGAGGCGACGGTCTCCGCCTTTGCCTTTTACGGCATTTGCGGGGATATGGCTGCGAAAATCGCAGACAAACCGGGAAGTTTCGAGGTCGCTTTTATCGATTGCCTCTATTCAGCAGATGAAGGCGAAATCGCCGGGATGCTCGACATCTCGGAGCAGTGACCGGTCTATCATCGATGCTAACCGGAAAGGAATAATGCCCAAGGAAAACAAATAAATACGGATGTCCGATGAATTTTCAAGCAAAAAAAACATTTGCCATAATCGATTATAACACGTGCAATCCCGACAAATGTGACCCGGAAAATGGAATTTGTGCTGCCGTGGATGCATGTTCCCATAAAGTGATCAAACAGATGGACGGTCCCTTTGAACAACCCATGGTATTCCATCATCTGTGCCAGGGATGCTGGGAGTGTATGGAGGCCTGTCCCTTGGATGCAATACACATAAAACGTCTTGGCAGTTAAGTCTGATGGCTTCGTAAAAAGTCCAATATCTGCGTTGCGCTTCATCTTGAGAAATTTTATCACGCCAGAGGCGTGATTCAATTCCTAAAGATTCGCACGCCTTGATCTTGAACTTTTTTCTTTGCCATCGAAAAAACGGCTTTTTGAGAGTCCATCAAATCTCTCCCTATGTATCGTTTGAGATATTATTGATCTGAATTTGCCGTTTCGGCCCGGGCGGGAATATCTTCGGTTTTTCTGTCATGCCCGTCCGAATATTTTTGTCATTTCCCTTAATTTCGATGCAGAAACCGAATGGATCTGTCCTTTCTCCAGCTGCCACCGCCAGTTGCCGGAATGGCTGCCCGGCCGGTTGATCCGTGCATCGCTTCCCAGACAGAGCAGGTCCTGCATGGGAATAATGCAGCGCCTTGCCCGGGACATGAAAGCCGTCCGAATCAATTCCTCTGTAAACTCCGCGGCTGTCATGTTCCGGCCGAAATAGGAGAACACCCGTTCCCTTCCATTTTTTTCGGCTTCCTCCTCAAACCATCCCCTGGCGGTATTGGTGTCGTGGGTTCCCGTGTAGACCACGCAGTTTTGAGAAATATTGTGTGGGGCATTGGGGTTTGCCCCCGGATGTTCGTCAAAGCCGAAAACAAGCACCCGCATTCCCGGAATGTCATATTCCCGTAGGACTTCCCGCACGTCTGCGGTGATGAAACCGAGATCTTCCGCGATAATCGGCGGACAGGGGAGGCATCCAAACAAGGTGGTAAAAAATTCCTTCGCCGGTGCTTTTCTCCAGCGGCCATTGACGGCCGTTTTCTCGCCGGCGGATATTTCCCAGTAGGCGATAAATCCACGAAAATGATCGATGCGGAGATCGTCGAAAAGATCCAGGTTGTGACGGATGCGGCGCATCCACCAGTCAAATCCCGTTTCCCGGTGCGCCTGCCACCGAAAGACCGGATGCCCCCAGCGCTGCCCGGTCTTGCTGAAATAGTCCGGCGGGACGCCCGAGATCGCCAGGGGGCGCATATGGCTGTCGAGCTTGAACAAATACGGATGGGACCAGGTGTCCGCGCTTTCGTGGGGAACGTAAATGGGCAGGTCTCCCATGATGCGTATGCCCCTGGCGCGGCAGCGGCGCTGCAAATCCCGCCACTGTTCGTAAAACAGGAATTGCAGAAACCGGACATATGCCATTTCGCCTGAAAGGCGCTTGCCTGCTGCCTGCAGGGCTCCCGGCTCCCGGTCGCGAATCGCCTCCGGCCACCGATGCCACGGCGCGCCTTTGAATCGAATTTTCAGTGCAAAAAACAATGCGAAATCTTCGAGCCAATGGGCGTTCTGTGAACAAAAATCATCAAAATCCCGCTTCGGCCGGAAACGGGAAAACGCCTTTTTGAAAAGCGTTGTTTTTGATTTTCCGGTTGCGCTGTAGTCGAGCCGTGATTTAGGAAAAAACGGAATCTCCTGAAGGTCCGTTTCCTGCAGATATCCGTCTTCAACCATTTTCTCGGGGCTTATCAGGAGCGGGTTGAAGGCAAAGGCGGAGGGGCTGTGGTACGGGGAATGACCGTATTCCGCCCGGGTAGGGGTGACCGGCAGAATCTGCCAGACATGCTGGCCGGCTTCGTGCAGAAAATCAATGAAACGATGGGCCGCGGGGCCAATGTCGCCGATGCCGAAGGCGGATGGCAGACTTTGAATCGGCAGTAAAATGCCGCTGGAACGGATTTTCATGGTCGTTTACCTGCCTGTTTGTCCGGCGATGGGTTCTACGCTTGTTGGGCCGTTGCCCCGGCGAGCTTCAGAACCACCGTCGAGTACGGTGCCAGTGTCACGGTTTCGTCCGCAGAAACCAGCTGCTCTGTTTCAGGAAAGCCCTCGTTGGCGGTGTTGATCACCATGCGCCAGCGCGCCTCCCATCTGGCGCCGACCACCGTAAAAGCCACAGGCTCATGGTGGGCATTGAACATGAGGTAGAAGCTGTCATCGGTTACAGGCTCTCCCCGGGGATTGGGGTTCGGGATGGTTTCGCCGTTGAGAAAAACCCCCAGGGAGCTGAAGTGCCCTTGCTCCCAGTTTTCTTCTCCCATCTGCCGGCCGTCCGGCGTGATCCATATGATATCTTTGACCTCGCTGCCGTAGATGCGACGCCCGATAAACCACCGCCTTCTTCTGAAGACCGGGTGCGCCCTTCGAAAGTGGACGAGCCCGCGGGTGAATTCCAGAAGCGACTTGTCGACATTTTCCCAGTCATACCAGGAGATCTCGTTGTCCTGGCAGTACCCGTTGTTGTTGCCGTGCTGGGTGCGGCTGAATTCATCTCCGCCCAGGAGCATGGGTACTCCCTGGGACAGCATGAGCGTGACAAGGAAATTTCTTTTCTGCCGGTCCCGCAGGTTGTTTATCTCCGCATCGTCTGTGGGCCCCTCCATTCCGCAGTTCCAGGAACGGTTGTGGTCCTCGCCGTCCTCGTTGTTTTCGCCGTTTGCCTCGTTGTGTTTTTCATTGTAGGAGACCAGGTCATTCAAGGTAAAGCCGTCGTGCGCGGTGACGAAATTGATGCTGGCATACGGCAGGCGGGAGGTGTTTTCATAGAGATCCGGGCTGCCGGTAAGCCGGTAGGCAAATTCCCCCATGGACTGTTCCCGGCCGGCCCAGAAATCGCGGATGCAATCCCGGTACTTGCCGTTCCATTCCGTCCACAGGGGCGGAAAGTTGCCCACCTGGTATCCCCCCTCGCCCACATCCCAGGGCTCCGCAATAAGTTTTACCTGGTTGATGACCGGATCTTGCTGGATAATATCAAAAAAGGACGACAGCCGGTCCACGTCGTGCAGCTCCCGGGCAAGGGTGGACGCCAGATCGAAACGGAATCCGTCTACGTGCATTTCCAGTAACCAGTATCGCAGCGAATCCATCAGAAGCTGCAGTGCATGGGGATTCCGCATGTTGAGGCTGTTGCCGCACCCGGTATAATCCATGTAATAACGGGGATCTTCCGCCAGGCGGTAGTAATAGGCGTTGTCAATCCCCTTGAAGGAGAGCATGGGCCCCAGATGGCTGCCTTCGCCGGTATGGTTGTAGACTACGTCCAGTATTACTTCAATGCCAGCTTGGTGAAGCGACCGGACCATCTGTTTGAATTCGGACACAACGGCGCCCGGCCGTGTTTCGGATGCGTACTCGTTGTGAGGGGTGAAATACCCGATGGTGTTGTATCCCCAGTAATTCCGGAGCCCCTTTTTCACGAGATGCCGGTCGTGGATGAACTGGTGGACGGGGAGCAGTTCGACCGCCGTAATGCCCAGTTCCTTGAAATAATCGATTATGGAAGGATGCGCCAATCCGGCATATGTGCCGCGAAGATGGTCGGGTACATCCGGGTGGCGGACGGTCAACCCCTTGACATGGGTTTCGTAGATGATGGTTTCATGCCAGGGAATTTGAAGCCGGCGGTCCCCTTCCCAGTCGAAATGCGGCTGGTGCACCACGCACCGGGGCATGAAGGGCGCACTGTCGGAGTCGCTTCTCACTTCAAAACCGGCATCGAATGGATACGGGAATACTGCTTCGTCCCACTGGATCTGCCCCTCAATGGCTTTTGCATATGGGTCGATAAGCAGCTTGGCCGGGTTGCACCGGTGGCCGTTTTCCGGCTCCCACGGCCCATGGACCCGGTACCCGTATCGCTGCCCGGGAGCAACTTCCGGAAGGTATCCGTGCCAGCAAAATCCCGTGACTTCGGGCAGGTCAATTCGGGTTTCGTTTCCCTGTTCATCAAACAGGCACAATTCCACGCGCTCGGCGATTTCCGAAAAAAGGGAAAAGTTGGTGCCGGATCCGTCGAACACGGGGCCGATCGGATAGGGTGTTCCCGGCCAGACTTTCATGGTGTGTCATCCTTTTTCATTTCAGGACTTACGGTTCACGCTTCGATGCCGCATTCTTTCATCGCTTGGGAAACCTCGTTTCCCTTTACGGTTATGCAAAAAGGTAATGCAAAACCCAAATAGGCGCAACCGGTTTGAAAGGCCATTGCACCTCCCGGCTTGTATGCACCAAAAGCCTTATTTACCGGGTGATCTGCCGGTACTTGATCCGGTGGGGGCGGTCGGCCGCTTCGCCCAGTCGTTTTTTCCGATCTTCCTCGTAATCCGTGTAATTGCCCTCGGACCAGATGACCTGGCTGTCCCCTTCAAATGCCAGGATATGGGTGGCGATGCGGTCCAGGAACCATCGGTCATGGCTGATGATCACGGCGCAGCCGGCAAAATTTTCCAGGGCTTCTTCAAGGGCCCGCATGGTGTTGACGTCCAGGTCGTTGGTGGGCTCGTCAAGGAGGATCACGTTCGCCCCTTCCTTGAGGATGCGGGCCATGTGGACCCGGTTGCGTTCGCCGCCGGAAAGCAGTTTCACTTTTTTCTGCTGGTCCGTACCGGTAAAATTGAACCGGCCTACGTATGCCCTGGATTTTACCGCGACGTCGCCCAGTTGGATAACATCCTCGCCATCGGAGATCACTTCCCACACGGATTTTTCCGGTTCAAGATTGTCCCGGTCCTGGTCCACGTAAGCCAGCTTGACGGACTCCCCGATGCGAAGACTTCCGGAATCGGGGGTATCTTTCCCCGTGATCAGCCGGAAAAGGGTGGTTTTGCCGGCGCCGTTGGGTCCGATAATACCCACGATCCCGCCGGGCGGCAGGGAGAAGGACATGTTTTCAAACAGCAGGCGCTCTCCGTAAGCTTTGGAAAGGTTATCGGCTTCCACGACCACCTTGCCCAGCCTCGGCCCGGGCGGTATGTAGATCTCCATGTTCTTTGCAGCAGCCTCCCCTTTCTGGGACAAAAGGGTTTCATACGCCTTGATCCGGGCCTTGGACTTGGATTGCCGGGCCTTCGGCGACATGCGGATCCACTCCAGTTCCCGCTCGAGCGTCTTGTGCCGGTGGGATTCGGCCTTTTCTTCCCTGCGGAGGCGTTCCTGCTTCTGTTCCAGCCAGGAGGAGTAGTTGCCCTTGAAGGGAATGCCGCGCCCCCGGTCCAGCTCCAGGATCCACCCGGCCACATTGTCCAGAAAGTACCGGTCATGGGTCACCGCGATGACGGTGCCTTCGTATTTCTGGAGATGCTGTTCCAGCCAGCCGACGGTTTCCGCGTCCAGGTGGTTGGTGGGCTCATCCAGCAGCAGGATATCCGGTTTTTGCAGCAGGAGCCGGCAAAGCGCTACCCGCCGTTTTTCGCCGCCGGAGAGTACCGCTGCGGGAGTGTCGCCGGGGGGCACCGGAGCGCGTCCATGGCCATTTCCAGCCGGGAATCAAGGTCCCAGGCATCGGCGGCGTCCAGTTTTTCCTGGACTTCTCCCTGCCGTTCGATCAGCTTGTCCATTTCATCATCGGACATGGGTTCGGCGAATTTTTCGTTGATGGCGTTGTATTCGTCCATGAGCGCCATCACCGGGGCCACGGCCTCCTCGACAACCTGGCGCACGGTTTTGTTCTCGTCAAGGGCCGGTTCCTGCTCCAAAAACCCCATGGAATACCCCGGACTCATGCTCATTTCCCCGTTGTACTCTGTGTCCACACCGGCCATGATGCGCAAGAGAGTGCTTTTCCCCGCCCCGTTCAGCCCCAGTACGCCGATTTTGGCACCGTAGAAATAGGACAGGGAAATGTCTTCAATAATGGCTTTTTTGTTGTGATACTTGCTCAAACGATGCATCGAGCAAATGATTTTATTGGGCTGGTTCATGAATTCTCCTTATATTATCCGAACAGGGTCTGTTTTTGGTTGGTTTTTTGATAACATGCTACAGGATATGGCATAAATCGGATGTGATATCAATTTAAAGCGTATTTTTTCGAAGCAGTGGTAACGTAACGTCAATTCCATTTGGGAGGGGTGCCGATGCAGCCTTTGGCAACTGTGAGGCCTTGGGATCGCTCTACGGCTCGTTTCGCCGCATCCTGCAATCAAAAACAATGCAGGATGCGTTGCGAAACTTCGCCAAGAGCGATCGCCAAGCCCTCCCAATGTTGCCTTCAGGCCGCACCGGCACCCCTCCCAAATGAAATTGGTCATTTTAGACGGCTTCGTAAAAAGTCCAATATCTGCGTTGCGCACAATTTCTGAAGAATCTCACGTACGGCGAAGTACGATCAATTCTCCAAAAATTGCACATGCCTTGATCTTGAACATTTTACAAAGCCGTCTGAAAACGACTTTTACGAGTTCATCATTATGGTCACGCATTGATCAACCGGCACAATGCCGGGGTGCTTATTACAGACTATTCAAGCGGACATACTATCATCCGGCACATATAAAATGACCAATTTCATTGGTAGTGGGGTGGTGTTGCCCGTAAGCAACATTGGGAGGGCTTGGTAGACAGCGCATGGCGAAGATACGCCAGGCGTCCTGAATTGTTTGAGTCCCGCCATCGGCGGGGCGAGTTTTCAGGACGCGGCGTATCAAGCCATAGCGCTGTCACCAAGTTCTCACAGTTGCTGAGGGTAACGCCACCCCACTACCAAATGAAATTGATCCGTATGTTTTCATGACTTCATGGCAATGAATCAACTTTTTGTTGCAACCGGAAGATCCATGGCAATATTTATGATTGATCCTGTTTGTATGAGATGATTTGTTTTATGTAACCGGATGTTGGAAAAGGGAGATGGTATGAAAACATGCAGTCTGAACGAATTCATGAAGAGCCTGAAACCCTGGCTTTCTGACAATTACATCAGAAAAGCCCGTATTAATGCGGACGGTCATTTTGTCATTGATTTTACCGACGGCGTCAGCAACACATACCGTATCGATGACTGCACCAAAGCGCAGCAAAATGACATCCTTTCCGATTTGAAAAAAAAGGGCCTGGCCTGATTTCAGGGGCCTCTCCCGGTAAAATCGGTGAAAAAGCGGTTGATAAACCTGGGCGGTGGTGTTATTTTTAATCCATCATCTGGAATCACGGGCATCCGGCTGTACGATTTTCATGAAGAAAACAATTCTGCCAGATTTCCGTGGATGTTGGGGATGTGTGGGAAAACGTTTCTTTTTATCAATTCTTTCAGGAAGAAAGAGGTGCGATCATGAAGATCAGAAAAGTAAAAAAAGCCCCGACCGGTCTTTGCAAGTGCAAAAGATCCTGCTGAAAAAACAATGATGTAACCGGCAGCCCGTACGTGATGCATTCATGTATGGGCTGTTTTTTTTTTGCTTCTATCTTATTTGACGGCTTCGTAAAACGTCCAATATCTGCGTTGCGCACAATTTCTGAAGAATCTCACGTACGGCTAAGTACTATCGATTCTTCAGAAATTGCACGCGCCTTGATCTTGAACATTTTACAAAGCCGTCTGAAAACGACTTTTTACGAATTCATCTTATTTCTCCAAACGGAAATCCGTTTTGCTCATAAAGGCGGTTTTCCGTTTGGAGAAATA
>JAWOAV010000080.1:0-6117 GCA_046498365.1 Desulfosalsimonadaceae bacterium | reverse complement strand
AAATCCGGTTGCGTCAGTCCATGCCCCGGAGTTGCTCAAGGGCGGCTGCGGCTTCCTTTTTCTGGCTGTCAACGGCGGCGGCTTGTTCAAAGGCCTTTCGGGCCGATGAAATATCGTTTATGTGCCAGGCGGCATACCCTGCCATGAGAAAGGCCCGGCCTGTTTGCCGGCTTTCTTTTTTGGCGGCCTGCAGATAAGCTTTTGCGGCATCCGCATAGCGCTCCATTGAATAGAGGATGTCCGCTTTCAGCATCATCAGCTCGGGTTCGTCTTCGTGTCCGTCGAAAGCGGCAATGGTTTCAAGCGCTTTTTCCTGTTTTTCAATCTGCTGGTAGGCGATTATCAGGTTTTGCAGCACGGTTTTGTCCGGTTTTTCATCCATTACTGCTTCGTATGCCGGGGCGGCCGTGGCCGGAATCCCCACTTGCAGGTTCAGGTCTGCCAGAAGTTTTTTTTCATCCGGCGTCATGGGGGCCAGGTATGCATAAATGGTCAGCGCCACAAGGGCGTTTTCATAATTGTTCCGGGCCAGCGCCACGTGGGCCAGTGCCTTCCACCATTTTTGATTTTCGGGTGATTTTCGCGTCAATTCAAGGGCATATTCTTCGGCTGCGCCCTTCATGTCCATCCGGAGGTACTGGTACAGGCGTATCTCCTGCCATTGGATGCGTTTTTCCCCTTCATAGATTTCGGACAGGATCTCTATATGAGAAAGCGCCTCCTCCTGCCGGTCGAGAGACAGGAGCGCATGAACCAGATTTTCCCGCCAGTCCGGCTTGATTTGATCCGGGTGGGCGTCTATGAGTCGTTCAAAAGCGTTGACGGAGGATTCAAAAGCGTCTCCCATCAGCCAGGTAACCGCTGCGTAATACAGGTATTCCGCTTGTTTTTCAGGAGATGTTTCATACGCCGTTGAAAAATTTTCAGCGGACAGCAGGTATTTTTCCTGTTCGTAATAGATCCGTGCCAGGTTAAGCCGGGCAGGGATGTGGCCCGGATCCCGTTTCAGGGCTTGCTGGTATGCCTTTCCCGCCTTTTCATACGCCTCGTTTGTAAAATGAATGTTTCCGATGAAGAAATATACCTCCGGGTGGTGGTATCCGCGGGGGTCCGGCTGGTTCGGGTCGGGATTTTTTTCCCCCCGCGCCTGAAAGTTTTCAAGGATTTCCAGCGCGCGCCCGGGGGAATCGTTTTCCATGTATTTTTGGGCTTCCGACAAGACCACCCGGGCGGGGGGCGGCAGTTGTGCGGCACCGGCAGGCAGTGCTCCAGGGGTTGCAAGCACCAATGTCAGAAAAAGCATGCCTAGTGTTTTGGTAAAAAGCGTCATGGCAACAATCAATCCAGCTCGAATCGGATCGTGGTCTCCGCAACGGTTCTCACCGGAACGCCGCCAACGGTGCCGGGGTTGAATCGCCACCCGGAAACACAGTCAATCACCGCCCTGTCAAAAACGCCCGGCGGTTTTTCTTCCAGGATCTCAATATCCTCCACTGTACCTTCTTTATCCACTATAAAGCGCACGCGCACCCACCCTTCGATATTGCGTCGTTTGGCGTTCATGGGATATACCGGCGGCATTCGGGAAACAGCGGTGAGCGGCTGGTCAAGATCGCCTGCGGAGAATGTATCCTGTGAAACCGAAATGCCGGAAGTCATCATCGGCGGCAGTTCAAGTGATTGCGGACCGGAGGGGAGGCGCGGGTTGATTTCAAACGGCAGCTGCATTTCGGTTTCAACCGGTTTTGGAATGGCGGCGGCTTCTTCCGGTTCGGGTTTTTCTTCTTCTTTTTCCGGCTCTTCCACCGGTTCCGGTTCGTCGGGTTCCGGTTCCTGCATGCGGATGACATTGACACCGGATACGAACGTGTCATATGCCGGTTTTTCCGGATCAGCGCGCAACAGGTACGGCACCAGGGCAAAAAGGGCCAGGTTCAAGGCTGCGGCACCGGCCGCAGCCATCCCCCACGCCGCCCATTTGCGGTGAAAAAACACCTTGAAGTATGTATTGTCCTTTTTCAATATTCTAAACAATTACAATGATTTCTTACTTCTGTTAATTTCCTCAATTCTGCCCGTCCGGAAGGCTGGCCGCCAGGGATACGTCATTGGCGCCGGCCTGCCGGCATCCGTCCATCACCATGATTGCCGTGCCGGTGGTGCTTCCCCGGTCGGCGACCACAACAACGCCGCCTTCGGGGTTTTCTGCAAGGGCACGTTCAACGTTGGCCCGAACGGCCCGGATATCGATTTCGCGGTTGTCCATGAAAACCCGGTTTTCCTCGTCTATGGCGATCAGGATAGTGGCCATTTCCTTGCTTACAGCGGTGGAGGCCGTGGGGCGGCTGACATCGATGCCGGTTTCCTTCACGAAGCTGGTGGTGACAATGAAAAAAATCAGCAGGATGAACACCATGTCGATCAACGGCGCGATGTTGAGCTCCCTTGTCGTGTTGCGGTTCCGCCGGGCGGAAGATATGTTCAGCATCTCTTTTTATCCGTTGTATGGTAAACGTTGTTGGTTGTAACTATATGTAAAATTTCAAAAAGGAGGAGGCGGGTATTGCCCGGCGCAACCGTGAGGCCTTGGGGCATCTCTATGGCTCGTTTCGCAATATCCTGGAACCTCGCCCCGCCGATGGCGGGACTCAGACAATCCAGGATATTTTGCACCACTTCGCCAAGAGCTGCCGCCAAGTCCTCCCGATGTTGCGCCGCGCAACACCCGCACACACCTTTTTTGAAATTTTGTCATTTTATAATGGCACAATAAATTCGCTATTTTGAGAGGCCTGTAGGGGCACCCCTTGCGGGTGCCCTGGTTACGGGCACCCGCAAGGGGTGCCCCTACAGGCCCATATCCCTATAAAAGAATGTAAAAAATCGTTACCGCATTTGGCTGCGCCGTACTCAACCAGAATGATCAATTTCCCACGGGCGGCACCGGGTGTTGTCCGAAAGCAACATTGCAAGGCCGTGGTGATATCTCATGGCGAAGCGCAGACAAGCGACCTGTGGCCTGGCCGTTTATCACAGGGCGCGTCGAAGCGAGCCATAGAGATATCCCATGGCCTTGCGGTTGCGACGGACAATATCCGGTGCCGCCCGTGGGAAATTGTCCCCATTTCTTTTTTGATTCGATCCCGATACCGACCCCGACCTCGACCCCGAGCCCGACTCCGACCCCGACTCCGATAAGCGAGATCCAAGGGGATTCCCCTATAGTCTTCGCCGCAAATAATACCCCACCACCGCGTTGCGCTGTTTGAGCTTGTGGGCCCGGCGGTCCAGAAAACCTTTCATGTAAAGCCCGGGAATGGCCACCAGAAGGCCGGTCTGGGTGGTTATCAGCGCTTCGGAAATCCCGCCGGCCATGGCGCTGGTGTTCCCCGTGCCGAAAACCGCGATGACGTCAAAGGTGACGATCATGCCGATCACTGTACCCAAAAGCCCCATAAGCGGGGCAACTGCGGCAAGCGCGCCGATTGTGCCGAGAAAATCATCCAGGGACCGGTTGAGCCGCAGCACCGCTTCATCCAGGATGAAACGGTCAAGTTCCGAATTCCCGCTTCGGCGTCGCATGAACTCGGCCACCAGTAGTGAAACCGCACCATGGTATTGTTTCGGGTCGGGAAGACGGCCTTCGGATATGCACGTCCACGCGGTCCGCGGATTCATATTTTTCCTGTAGAGGCGCCGAAAGTAAAGGGCGCGGTTGATGATCAACAGCCACATGACAAGGCTGATCACCGCCAGCGGTAGCATGACGATGCCGCCGCTGCGGAAGTATTCTTCCATCTGATATAGCGTTGTTATCAACAGGTCCGTCATGCCGGGTGGTTGTGATCATGGGGATTATGGTTCATTTCGCGGCTTTTATGGGCGATATTGACCAGGGTAACCGCTTTTTCCTCCATTTCCGCGATATTTTTGTCCACCGCCCGGTTGAGCCAGGTATGGGCCATGAGCATCGGTATGGCAACCGAGAGCCCCAGCATGGTGGTGACAAGGGCTTCGGAAATGCCGCCGGACATCATACGGGGATCGCCGGTGCCGTAAAGGGTGATGACGTGAAACGTGTTGATCATCCCCGTAACGGTTCCCAGAAGACCCAGAAGGGGGGCGATGGCGGCCAGCATGCCCAGGGTGGACAAAAAGCGTTCCATGGGCGGAATTTCCCTGAGGATCGCTTCCTGCAGGGCGTTTTCCATTTCCTCCCGGGGCATGTGGCAGCAGGCAAGCCCCGCCCCCACCACCCGGGCAACCGGCTTTTTATCATAGTCCTCACAGGCGCGCCGGCAATCCTCGAAACGGCCTTCTTTTACCAGCGCATTGACCTGCCGCATGAAACTTTCCGAATCAAAGCGCTTTCGCACCAGAAAAACAATCCGTTCGATTATGATGACCACCCCCAATCCGAGAAGAATCAGTATGGGCCACACAATGGGTCCTCCCGTGGGCACCTGTTCCCAAAGGCGCAGTTCGTGGGTCAGCTGGCGAAGGGCGCCCCCTCTGGATATATCCAGGGGTACGGCTTCGCTTTTGCCGTCCATGTAATCGGCGATACGGCGCTGCATGCGGCCGGAAGGGAGGCGGGAAAGGGCGAAAAGCCGATCCCCTGCCGTGGAATGATTCAGGAAACCGATCTCTTCGTCTGTACGGTAGGCGGCGGTGAAGTTTCCGATCAGCAGGATTTCGGCCTCGGTTTCCCTGCCCGAGCGGTCCACGATAATCCCGTTTTCAAGCCGCACGCTGCCGGAGCGGCGTATTTCTCCAAGCAGGATGTCGGACATCGTGCGGACGTCCGACATCCCGGGAAACACGTCCTTGGATGCGATTTTTCCCAGTTCGGCGGTTATCGCCGGATCGAACGCCGCCTGGAGGCTGTTATCGATCAGCGTCCTGATATCCTTGGCATTGATCCGGATGGCGCCCACCAGTTCACGCACGACGCTGTCGGTTTCGTCGAGTTTGCGGTCGAGGGTTTTCTCCGTTTCTGATATGTGTGCCAGGTCGGATTCGAGTGTTTCGATGGCAGCGGCATGCGCCTGATTTTCTTTTTCCAGCGCGGCAATCGCTTCCTCAAGGGATGCGCGGTCGGCCAGAATCCGTTTACGGGCTTCTGCGGCCTCTTTTTCCGCAGCCTGTTTCTCCTGTCTCGCCTTTTCGAGCAGGGCCTGTTTTTCCTGGCGGGCTTCGATCTGCATTTCCCGCATATCCTCGACCGCGGATGCAGGAAATGCCAAAAGCAAAAAGAGCACGATCAAAAAAGCGGTTCTGGAGGGATTTTTCATTTGACCACCAGCCTTCCCAGCGGCAATGTCACAAGCTCCACGGGCTGCCTTTTCGCGCCGATATCAATGGCGGTGGAAATGGCGCGGTTGTGCCTTTCAGGCAGTTTTTCCCATGCGCCCGCGGCCATGTCGTACCAGCCGCTTTCCTGCTGGTCCATGGTTTGGTAGAAAAGGCTGATGCGTCCCAGGCGGAATATGTTTGCCAGAATGGAGCGCCCTGAAACATCGATGGTCTCCTGGTAGACTTCGATCGTGTTGCCGTATTCCGCCTCCACCAGCAGCGCCTCCATAACCTTTCGGTATTTTTCGCTGGCATCTACGTCCGGCTCACTCATCATTTCACGGAGGCGCTGAATCCGACGGGCGCGCTCCTCTTTCAGAAAGGGCATGCCCTCGTCCGGAAGACGGGCGAGCCGACCGATCATTTCCGTTAAAAATGGCGCCATCGACCCGGTTACCTGCTCGATGTCGGCCAGTTGTTTTTCCTTGCGACGAACGCGGCCGGTGGTTGCCTCCAGGTTTTCTTCAAGCGCATCGCGTCGGGCCGCAAGGCGCTTGTTTTCTTCCTGCAGCCGGTCGTAGCGGCTGGCCAAAACCTGCTTTTCCTTTTGCCACTGCTCGTTTGCCTTCTGGGTCTGCTTCCGGATTTCCACAGACTCCCGCACCGGCTGGCGTATTTTTTCCCCGATATCCCCGTTTTCAAGCGTGTCCGCGAAACCCGGCCATGCAAAAAACAAAAGGATAAAAAGATAAGTAATTGTAATAATAGTATTTTTCGTCATACAGGATCTCCTGTCGGCGTTTTCGACCCGCAAAAAAAAAA